>JANXRY010000119.1 GCA_025356635.1 Gammaproteobacteria bacterium | reverse complement strand
AATCAACATCGAGCCATTGATAATCAACGAATCAAATGCCGATCTCAGTCGAGTCGCGTAGCTTATTTGCCGGTATGCAGATGATAAGTGAGCTATTTGCTTGTGTCGCGAGCCTCCAAAGTAGGTTCTATCCTCGCTAAGAAAGATCGATTGGCGATTCTTGAACGATATGACACAAGTGGTAAGTCTTGCCATTGGAACAAAATTTACTGAGTATTTCATCCCGTCTAGTGAAATATCGTCTACCTCATAAAGGGGGATGAATTCAGCTCCAATCTGAAGGTGTTCCCTGAATAGTCGTATGTCATCGACTGAGGCAATTACTTCCCCAGGGTCAAATTGCGACTCTGCTTTTTCACTCTCTACTAGGACCTCAAGTAGTTCGCGGTATCGCTCGATAGTCAACTCTCCAGACGCGAGTCGATCCTTGAGTAATTCAATGCGTCGAGTGACCTGATCAGTCATCGGACTTGCCTAGAGTTGATGTTGGGCCCTAACACCTGAATTTAGCGGGCCGCCGGCGGCGAACCCTTGCTTCAATCAAGTATAGCCCCGGCGGTCCGCTGGAATGAGTAGTTAGGGGGCAGGCCGATCGATCTTGGCCATCTCCTGCGGTGAGTAAAGCGTCAGGCGCTCGACACGCTGCCCATTGAGCAGGTCGAGCGAAGGCCCATAGCTGAATCCGGGCGACTCGCGGGTGCCTGCCAGGCCATGTACGCGACTAATGTCATACCCATCGCAAAAGTAGATTGTGGAGCCGCCGTCAAGCGGGGCAAATGGAGCCGCTGGACAATCGGGGTGTCCACCAGAAAGAATGACCTCGTAACTTGCCCAAGCAGATGTGACGATAGACGCCTGGTCGGGGGTTAGACCCGACAGGTCTACACCAAAGTTGTTTTCTCTATCCGAAACAATCTTTACCGAATTTGGTAAGCGACGCTTGGACGGGTTCAAAGGCACGCCAGTTTCCGGGCTCGTAATGTATTTGTCTGTCAGTGGCTCGGGCGAGGCAATGCTTGGAGAAGGTTGCCTAGAGCACGCGCAAATGCCAGCAATCAACCATAAGATGCTCGGCACACTCGCGAACCGCATTCTGCCCCCTAACACCTGAATTTAGCGGCGGTTTGAAGCAGGAGCCGTGCTGCGAAGCTGTTGATCGCAGCAAAGGCGACTGCGGAAAACCGTCCGCTGGAATGAGTAGTTAGGCGGCAACTCCGAGATCTTTGCTCAGAAGTCCATCAGATGCATTGGCTCTCTTGCGAGCTGAAAGTGAACGCCATGCTGATTGGAGAGCCGCGCTTGCACAGCTGCTATGTCATTTGAATCATAGATATCTGGCCTGAAAGGATTTCTTACCTCATGCCAGAACTCCCCCTTGTATGGGGGTTCTATGCCCAGGTCGTTCAAAGCGAGTGCAACCAAATTGAGTTGTACAACACGTGACTCTGAATGAAATTGTGTGTAAATGAAATCATCAGTAATGTTTGGGAATCCGCCTGCACGGAAGATATGCGAGATCTGTGCGCGGACTTGATCCTTCTGATCGCTCGACAATGTTGGCAGCATGTGCTCCGCCAGAAGTGCATTAGTGGCAGCCGCGAAGCCCTTGTTGCCTTTGAAAAGTGAGGATAGGAAGCCCATATGTTTCCCCGTGTTCTGATGTTGAGTCATCGATTCTTCCAAATCTTACCGCAACCGCACTTGCCGCCTAACACTTAGTTAACCCCATAAGTGGGGTGTTAATCGATATGGTCGGGGTACGTCGGGGCGGCGTCAAGGCTTTTCCTGACACAGTAGCCCCTAAATCCCTGACAGTCATATTGATGGTGCTTCGGCAATCTGTACCGGGATAATCATTCGCCGGTGCGTTATGTCATATCGGGTCAAACCTGGGGTGTTAACGGACGGCAAGGCCCTGGATACAAAGGCAAAGCCGATAGCCGTGCGTGCGCAGTCGCTGCGTTTGCAGGAGCAGTTCAGTAATAGCTGCCGGGTCAGGCGGATGAGTCGGCGAACCGAGCGGGTGTACTGGTATTGGGTTCGTCGTTTCATTTACGCGCATGGCAAGCGGCACCCGCGCGAGCTCGGTGGGCCGGAGGTGGAGGCGTTTCTGACGCTGTTGGCCACGAAAGGAAAGGTGGCGGCGAGTACGCAAAATCAGGCGTTGTCTTCCTTGCTTTTCCTCTATCGCGAGGTACTGTCGGTCGAGCTGCCGTGGATGGAAAATGTGATTCGTGCCAAGCGCCCGGTCCGTGTTCCGACGGTGCTGGACCAATCCGAAGTGCATTCGCTGTTGGCTCGGTTGGAAGGCCGCGAATGGCTGATGGGCAGTCTGCTGTACGGCAGTGGCCTGCGCTTGCTGGAGTGCGTGCGTTTGCGGATCAAGGATGTCGATTTCAAGCGCGGGGAGATAACTGTGCGCGATGGCAAAGGCGCGAAGGATCGCCGAACCATGTTGCCGGGCCGTTTGGAAATGCCGTTGCGCCGGCAGATCGAGTTGGCACTGGCAGTGCACGCCGATGATCTCGCGGATGGGCTGGGTGAAGTATGGATGCCGTTTGCGTTGTCGCGAAAATATCCGGGCGAAGCGCGTGAATCGGGCTGGCAATACGTGTTTGCCTCCGGGAATTTGAGTGTCGATCCGGAGAGCGGGAAAAAACGTCGACACCATGTTGATGAGAAAGGGCTGCAACGTGCGGTGAAATCTGCGGTCATGCGTGCCGGCATCGTCAAGCAGGCCAGTTGCCACACATTGCGGCACAGTTTCGCAACCCACCTGCTGGAAAGTGGCTACGACATTCGTACAATTCAGGAATTACTTGGCCATTCCGACGTGGCGACCACGCAGATTTACACGCATGTCTTGAACAAGAATGGGCGTGGCGTGCTAAGCCCGCTTGATCGCAACGGTTAGGCGGCAGGCGCATGCTCGCGGGTGGCGGCAAAGACGAGGTCCGGCCAGCGTTCTTCGGTGAGTTGCAAATTGACCCGCGATGGCGCGAGGTAAACCAGTTCGCCGGCGGCGTCGAGCGCGAGGTGGGTGGCGGCTTTTTCGCGGAATTCCTCGAGCTTTTTCACGTTCGATGACTTGACCCAGCGTGCGGTGGCGATGGTGATCGGTTCGAAACTGGCATCAACGCTGTATTCGTCTTTCAATCGGTAGGCGACGACATCGAATTGCAGCGTGCCGACCGCGCCCAGGATCAAGTCGTTGCTCATCAATGGCCGGAAGAATTGCGTGGCGCCTTCTTCGGAAAGCTGCGCCAGGCCTTTCTGCAATTGCTTGAGCTTGAGTGGGTCGCGCAAGCGTGCGCGGCGAAACAGTTCCGGCGCGAAATACGGGATGCCGGTGAACGTCAGCGCTTCTCCGGAAGTGAAAGTATCGCCAATCGAAATGGTGCCGTGGTTGTGCAGTCCGATCACATCGCCGGGATACGCCGTCTCGACAATTTCACGGTCGCTGGCCATGAAAGTCAGCGCATTGGCCAGTTTTACTTCCTTGCCCATGCGCACGTGTTGCGCTTTCATGCTGGCGTCGTAGCGGCCCGAGCACACGCGCAGGAAGGCGACGCGGTCGCGATGGGCTGGATCCATGTTGGCCTGGATCTTGAAAACGAATCCACTAAACGATTCTTCGTCTGGATTCACTGGACGAGAAGTCGTCAACCGCGGTCTTGGTGAAGGCGCCTGTTCGACGAAGAAGTCGAGCAGCAATTGCACGCCGAAATTGTTCACCGCCGAACCGAAGAATACCGGCGCCTGCTGTCCGGCCAGGTAGCGCTCGCGGTCGAAGGGATGCGAGGCGCCTTCGACGAGTTCGAGTTCCTCGCGCACTTCCGCCAGCATGTCGGCGCCGATGCGCGCTTCCAGTTGCGGGTCGTCGAGCGAGGCGAAGATGGTGGAATCCTGGCGGGTGAAATTGCGGCCCGGTTCGAACAGATGCACTTCGCCGGTCAGCAGGTGCACGACGCCCTTGAGCCGGCTGCCCATGCCGATGGGCCAGGTCACTGGGGCGCACTGGATTTTCAACACCTGTTCGATTTCGTCGAGCAGGTCGATGGGATTCTTGCCTTCGCGGTCGAGCTTGTTGATGAAACTCATGATCGGCGTGTCGCGCAGGCGGCAGACGTCCATCAGCTTGATCGTGCGTTCCTCGACGCCTTTCGCCACGTCGATCACCATCAGCGCCGAATCCACTGCGGTCAACACGCGGTAGGTGTCTTCGCCGAAGTCGGCGTGGCCGGGGGTGTCGAGCAGGTTGATGATCCGGCCTTCGTACGGGAACTGCATCACCGAACTGGTTACCGAAATGCCGCGTTCCTTTTCCAGCGCCATCCAATCGGAAGTGGCGTGGCGCGCGGCTTTACGGCCCTTGACCGAGCCGGCCATCTGGATGGCGCCGCCGAACAGCAGCAGCTTCTCGGTCAGCGTGGTCTTGCCGGCGTCGGGGTGCGAGATGATCGCAAAGGTGCGGCGGCGGTGCGTTTCGCGCAGGTGGTCGGACATATAGACAATTATACAGGGGCTCTTGTAGGAGCGATGGAAATCGCGACTCCATCGCGGCTTTTGATCGCGACTCCATCGCGGCTTTTGATCGCGACTCCATCGCGGCTTTTTGATCGCGATTTCCATCGCTCCTACAACAGCTAATGCTCGGGCAACGGCAGATAGCCGTTCGGCCCGACCATCCGGAACGGGATCGAGACCAGGCGCATGCCGCGGTTGACCTGCACGCAGAAATGCAGATGCGGGCCACTGGAAAAACCGGTGTTGCCGGTGATGCCGATCTGTTGGCCGAGTTCCACACGCTGGCCGATCCGCACGAACACGCCGTTTTCCTGAAGGTGCGCGTAGATCGCCATGCTGCCATCGTCGTGGACGATGCGGATCAGGTTGGCGCGATCGCCGAATTTCTCGGCGCTCAGGCCGGCGCGGTCGAATCCGGACTCGGTTTGCATCACCACGCCGGCGCGTGCCGCCAGCACCGGTGTGCCTTCTGGCACGACCAGATCCAGCGCGTAAAGGTTTTGTTCGTCGTGGTGCGAAAAGCCACCATGAAAGCCCTGGCCGATCTGCCAGCCGCTGTTGTCGTTCAGCGGCAGCGAATAGTTCACCGCACGTGCTTCGCTGCGCGGATCGCCGGGCATCGCCGCCAGTGCCAGGCCATAACCGGCGGGTTGCTCCGGCGCGATGATGCCGATCCGGGTCACCAGCACGCGGCTGTTGCCGGCGGCCAGGATCTGGCGCACGGGCAGCGTCGGTAGGGTGTCGATGTTGTTGGCATCGGAGAGCTTGAGTTCGATTTCCACCGGCCCACCAATCCGGTTGCTGGCGTAGACGTCGGCGCCGGTCGGCGTGCGGTCGACCTGCAGTTCGACCATCGCGCCGGGTTCGGGAATTGGCAGGCGGGCGTTGAGCCGGACCGCATTCGCGCCCGGGTGATCGGTGAATTGCACGTTGCCGTGCTCGTCCACGCTGCGGTAGACGTCATTGCCGGCGAGCGCGAGCGCGCAGGCCAGGGTCAACAGCAGTCCGGCGAGTAGTCGCTGGCAGAGGGAGAGGCGCGGCATCGGCTAATTATCACGGATCGAACGCCAGATCGTTTATATATCGCTTCATCGCGATGAAAGGTTGACTATTGAAATCGGCGCCCGTATGCTCACTCCGTGCCACTACCACGAGGCCTACCGACGTTATGAGCCTGATTGAATCGACCGAAAAGGGGTCGGATCCCTCTTCTTCTGAGAAAAGGGATCTGACGCCTTTTTCATGCGGCGCATTCGTGACGCGAATGGACTTGCGCCATGCCGGCAACCGGCAGGTGCGCATCGCTTGGGAACTCCAGGGTCCGGAGCAGGCGCCGGTACTGATCGTGGCCGGCGGCATTTCCGCGCATCGCCATGTTGCAGCGAGCGCGCAATACCCGGAGCCCGGTTGGTGGCTGACGCAAGTCGGTCCGTGTCTGGCCCTGGATACGACGCATTATCGCCTGCTTGCCATCGACTGGCTGGGCAGCGACGGCACGCTCGATGTCGCGCTCGACAGCGCCGACCAGGCCGATGCCTTCGCGGCGGTGCTCGATCATCTCGGCATCGAGCGCGTGCAGGCTTTCGTCGGCGCGTCCTACGGCGCGATGGTCGGCCTGCAATTCGCCGCTCGCCATCGGCCACGGCTCGGGCAATTGATTGCGATCAGCGGTGGCGACCGGCCGCATCCCTTCGCCAGTGCCTGGCGCGCCATTCAACGTAACATCGTCGCGCTTGGCCGCAGTGAAGGCGGCCGTCGCGAGGCGCTGTCGCTGGCGCGGCAACTGGCGATGCTCAGTTATCGCACCGCCGAGGAATTCGCCGAACGCTTTGACGCGCCGCCGGTGCTCGACCAGGGCGTCGCGCGTTGCGCCGCCGAGGATTACCTGCAGGCCTGTGGCGACCGTTACGTTGCGCGCACGCCGGCCACCGCCTTCCTGCGCCTGTCCGAATCGATCGACCTGCATCGCGTCGAACCGGAAACGATTTGCGTGCCGACCACCGTGGTTGCGATCGAGGAAGATCGGCTGGTGCCGAAAGCAACGCTGATCGAACTCGCTGGGCGCCTGGCTGGTCCGACCCGCCTGCGCCTGTTGCGTTCGCGCTACGGCCACGACGCCTTCCTCAAGGAAGACCTCGCCATTGCCGCGGTCTTGCGTGAGTCGCTGGCATGAGCGTCCTGTCTCCCACCACCACCGCCGTGCGCGCTGGCATCGATCGCGATACCGCCTTCGGTGCGGTGACGCCGCCGATTGTTCTTTCGAGCAATTTCAGTTTCGCCCGCTTCAACGAAAAACGGCAATACGACTACACGCGCAGCGGCAATCCGACCCGTGATCTGCTCGCCGAGGCCCTGGCCGAACTCGAAGGCGGCGCCGGCGCGGTGATCACCGCCACCGGCATGGCGGCGATCACTCTGGTGCTGCACGCACTGCTGGAACCCGGCGACACTCTGGTGGTGCCGCACGATGGCTACGGCGGCAGCTGGCGATTGTTCGATGCGCTGGCGCGCAAGGGCCAGTTCAAACTGGTGATCGCCGACCTCACCGATCCGCGCGCGCTCGCTGTGGCCTTGGCGAATTCACCGAAGCTGGTCTGGATCGAAACGCCGTCGAATCCGCTGTTGCGCGTCACCGACCTGCGCTTCGTGATTGATGCCGCGCATCGCGCCGGCGCGCTCGTGCTTGCCGACAACACGTTCCTGTCGCCGGCGCTGCAAACCCCCATTGCCTTCGGTGCTGATTTCGTCCTGCATTCGACCACCAAGTACATCAATGGCCATAGCGATGTGGTCGGTGGTGCGGTGGTCGCCAAGGACGCTGCCCAACACCAGCTACTGAGCTGGTGGGCGAACGCGCTCGGCCTTGCCGGCAGCCCGTTCGACAGCTTCCTCACGCTTCGCGGCCTACGCACGCTCGATGCGCGCCTGCGCGTACACCAGGAGAATGCCACGGCACTGGCTGATCTTCTCGACCACCATCCCGCCGTTGCCGCGGTGCATTTTCCGGGCTTGCTTTCGCATCCGCAGCACGCGCTGGCGGCGCGCCAGCAACGCGGCTTCGGTGCGATGCTTTCGGTTGAACTGGCCGGTGGCCTGCCGGCAGTGCGCGCCTTCCTCGACGGCCTGCGTTGTTTCACGCTGGCTGAATCGCTCGGTGGCGTCGAGAGCCTGATCGCACATCCGGCAACCATGACGCATGCGGCGATGAGCGCCGAAGTGCGCGCGGCCGCCGGCATTGGCGATGGCCTGCTGCGCCTGTCGGTGGGTATCGAGGCGTTGGCCGATCTGGCCGAAGATATCGGCGCGGCGCTGGTGCGCGCACAGCGCCACCGGGCCGTTGAAGCAAGGGCCTAGCCGGCTGTCAACATCACCGGGCTGCTGGCGAAATACTGTGCCAGCGGTTCCGGCCGGTGCAGGCCGTAGCCTTGCGCGAAATCGACGCCGAGCTCGCGCAACGCGGCCAGGATCGCCACGTTCTCGGTGTGTTCGGCGACCGTCTGCTTGTCCAGCACGTGGGCGATGTCGGTGATCGAGCGGATCACCGCGATCGACAGCGGCGAGCTATCCAGGTCGCGTACGAAACTGCCGTCGATCTTGAAGTAATCGACATCCAGCGCGCGCAGGTAGTTGAACGAGCAGAAACCGGTGCCGAAATCGTCGAGCGCGAACCGGCAGCCGAGCGCGCGCATGTCGTTGATGAAGCGCTGCGCCCGCGCCAGGTCGCGCACGGCGCTGGTTTCGGTGATCTCCAGGCAAAGCCGGCTGGCCGGGAACGAGCTGTTGCGCAGGCGCTCGGCGACAAAGCGGATGAAGTCCTCGTCGGCCAGTGCGTCCGCCGACAGGTTGATGCTGCAAGTCGCGACTTGCTGCGCTGCCTGCGGATTTTCTTCCAGCCAGGACAGCGCCATGTCGACCACTTCGCGATCGATGCGCACGCCCAGGCGGAAGCGTTCGGCGGCGGGCATGAACTGGTCGGGCATCAGGATGCCGCCGTTGCGCTCGTCACGCAGGCGCAGCAGCAGTTCGAAATGCCGTTGCTGGTCCTGGCTCTTGCCCAACGGGACGATCGATTGCGCATACAGTTCGAAGCGATGCTGTTCCAACGCTTCGCGGATGCGCACTGCCCAACGCATGGCCGTGGTGCGGTCGAGCACTTCGCCGCCGAGCGCGCCGGCCATGCACACCCGGTTGCCACCGAGTTCCTTGGCGCTCAGGCAGGCGGCGTCGGCTTGCGAGAGGAGTTCGGGGAAATCGGCATCGTCGGTGCGAAACGGCACTACGCCGATGCTGACCGTGGCGGTGAGGACTTGCCCGCGCCAGCCGCAGCGATAGGTTTCGATGGCCCGCACCAGCGCCTGGGCGCGTTCGCGGGCCATGGTCGGGCTGCAATTACGCAGCAGCAGCGCGAATTCGTCGGCGCCCAGGTGCGCCAGCAGATCGTCTTCCGGCAGGCCCGCTCCCAGTACGCCGGCAACGCCGACGATCAGCGCGTCGCCGGCCACGTGGCTGGAGGTGTCGTTGACCAGGGCGAAGTTGTCGAGGTCCAGGTAGGCCAACGCCAGGGGCGGTTCGGTCGGGTCCTTCAACAAGGACCGGACCCGGGCTTCGAAGGCGCTGCGGTTGGGCAGGCCGGTCAGCAGGTCGGTGCGCGCCTGGCGCAGCAAGGTACGGGTGGCATTGCGGCGCTCGTGCACGGTCAGGGCCAGGATGATCGGCAAGCTGGCGTGCAGGCACAGGTAGGAAAGCAGGATGGCGCTGTCGAGCGGCCCGTTGGGCGGCTGGAACCCGGCCAGCCCGAGCCCGGCCAGCGCGCCGATCAGCAATTCGGTGAGCAAGACCGCGATGGCGGTATGGATGGGCTCGAAACGCAGCGCGCTCCACACGATAGCGGCCAGCGGCAAACTGCTCAGGCCGAGCGCATACGAACTGCCCTGGGCGCCGCCCCAGGCCATCAGCAGATAGCTGATGGCCAGGACGATGTTCCAGGCGAGCTTTTCCGGTTCGGGGCCGTAGCCTCGGGTTTCCCGAAGGCTGCCATCGGCCGGATGCCGGAAGTTGAGCAGCAGCAGCGCCGGGGCGACGCTGACGATCCCGAGCAGGTCACCCATGAACCACTTGATCGTGGCATCGAGCACGGACGCTTTCGGGATCAGTCCGGTAATAACCATGCCGGTTACACCGATCAGGGCGCTGATGGCGGACATCAGCAGGCCGCCGCGCAACATGCGGAAGGCAAACCGGGTGTCCATATGATCAGGTAGCGGGATGCGCAGGATCAGCCAGCCGCCCGCCACGGTGCCGAGCAGATTGCTGGCCAGCGAATACGGCATGAAGCTCGCCGGAACCCGGTGGAAACTGAAGTACGCCAACAACAAGGCAGCCGGGATGAACCAGACCCAGCGCAATCCGTAACGAACGACGGCGGCCAGGCCGAGCCCGGCCGCGGGCCAGAACAGGGTCACTGCGCCGGGGGTGTTGACGAACCGGGTGGCAAAGGAGATCGCGACCAGGTACAGGCCGACCAGAGCGACGAACCGCAGCGACAATCGCAGGGACGCGGGCATCTGCCCAGCCTACGCTCAGCCTGACGTTGCGTCACCGGGGGGGGGGGGCGGGGTGTTCCGGGAACTAAACACTTGCAGGCGGCCGCTGTCGATCAGTGCCTGCGGACCGGTGCGCAACTGCCCGATCAGGAACGCCAGTTCGGTTGGCCGGGTTGGGCGCAGTTCCGCCCAGCCATCGCCGCCACCTGCCTTGACCCAGTCCAGGGCGGCACTGGCGAGCTCCAGCATCTGCTCCCAGCCAACCGGGCCGCGGGCGTCGCGGATGACTGGATATTCGGTCAGGCCGATCGAACAAGTGAGCGGCAAGGGCAGGCCGTCGCCGAGTTCGAACACGTGTTCGGCCACGCACCGGCGGATGCGTTCAGCGATCGTCGGGAGGTGCTGCCGCGGGACTGGCCGGAACACCAGCAAGAAATGCTCGTGGCTCTCGCGTACGACATAGTCGCCGATCCGCACCAGTCGCGGCATCGCCTGGGCGAACTGCTTCAGGACGCGATCACCGGCGCGCGCACCGTGCTCGGCGAGCAGGCGCTCGAAATGATCGATCTCGACCAAAGCGAACAACAGTGCGGAGTCGGTGCTGCCGCTGCGGGCCTGCTCGCGTTCGTAATACGCCAGGTCGACCGGAATTTGGTTGGCCAGGTAGCGGTGGTTGCGCAGCGCGGTCACCGAATCGGTCTGGCTGGCGTGTTCCAGTTGCAGGTTGGCAACATGCAACTGGCCGGTGCGCTCGAGCACCAGCCGCTCCAGCTCGTTGCTCTTGGCCAGGTGCGCGCGTCGTTGCTGGCGATAGCCGGCATACAGGATCGTTGCCAGCAGCCCCGACAGCAGCAGGTAGAACAGCCCGGTTTCCTGGAAGTGTGGCTGGATGGTGAAGTTCAGGGTAGCTGGCGTCCGGTTCCAGACATTGGCGTTGTTGCTCGCCATGACTTCGAACGTGTACGCCCCGGGCGGAAGGTTGGTGTAATTGACCGAACGCGGCGATACCACCTGCAGATCGCGCCAGCCGTGATCGTAGCCACGCAGGGTATAGCGCAACACGACGCTGGCTGGATCCTGGAAACTCAGCGCGGTGAACTCGAAGGCCAGGTCGCGGGCGTTCTCCGGCAGTGTGACTACCGCCTGCCGACCGGTCGCGTGCCATTGCTCAAGATACTGCAAACGCTCGATCACTACGTCCGGCGCCACCTTGTTCTTGACCACGCCGGTGGTATCGAGACTGACGATGCCATCGCGACTGGGCAGCCAGAGCACGCCATGGTCAATGAATCCCTTGCTGTTGCCGGCGCCGTTGCAGCAGAAACCTTTCTGGCCGCTGAGCCGGTCGCCGCGTTCGTTGAGCACCATCTCGGCTTGCGCGTGCTGGATTTCGCCGCGCTGCAGGTGGCGCATTGACTGTAGTTGCGCGCGCTCGATGCCGCGGATGCCGGCGGCCCATAGGAACCCGGCGTCGTCCTCGGTGATGTAGAACGGCGCATTGGCGGGAAACCCCTGCGCAGCGCCGAATGGCTGCCAACGGTGCCCATCGAACATGTACAGCAGCTCCGAGAGCGTGCCGATCACCCATTCGCCGCCACGCAACTCGGCGATGGCGGTCACGTCCAGGCCCGGGGGCAAGCCCGAGTCCACGCCCAGTGGCATCAGGCGATCGCCCTTGAGCTCGTACAGGCCGTCCTGGGTTCCTGCCAGCAGGCGCCCATCCTTGAGCTCGCGGACCTGGCGCACGCGGAGATCGCTCAGGCCTTCGGCCTGGCCGTAGTGACTCAGGACGTTGTCGGCAAAGCGATACAATCCGTTCGTGGTGGGAAACCAGACCACGCCATGGCTGTCGCGAAAGATGCCATTGATTTGTGCGCCGGCCATCGGTGCGAACACCGGTGGCGCCTCGAGCTTGCCGTTGCGCCAGATCACCAGGCCGCGCCGGGTGCCGATCCAGATGCGATCGGACTCAGCCAACAGGTTGTAGGCGTGCGGATGCGGCAACTGGTCGCCGCGCAGCACCTGCTGGAAACGACCTCCCGCAAATACGCTCAGGCCGTCATTGGTTCCCACCCAAATGCGACCATCGGGCGCGCGCGACAGTGACCAGACCAGCGGGTCGTTGAGCCCTTCAACGACGCTGTACCGGCGCGTCCAGCCATTCCAGATGCGCGTTAGCCCATCCCACTGGCTGCCCAGCCACAGGTTGTTCTCGCGATCCTCGAATGCGGACATGACGCTCTTGATCGCCCCCGGGCTGGTGGCCGGTACGAATTCGGCCAAGGCGCCATCGCGCCATCGCGCCAGGCCGGCGTTGCTGCCGACCCACAAATTGCGATCGTGGTCTTCCAGCATCATCGTGATCGGGGATGACCGCAACAATGGCTGCCCGGTAGCCGCTTGCCACTGTTCGCCCACCCGTACATACAGGCCCGCGCTGGTGCCCGCCCAGATTCGACCTTGCGACTCAACCAAGCGCGTGACTGCGGCCGTGCTCGCCTCGATCGGCAAGGGCAGGAAGTGCGACTGCGTTCCCTGCAGCCGGTACACGCCGCCCGGACCGCCAACCCAAAGTCCGTCGTCGCGTTTGAGCAGGGTCTGCGCCGACGGCGGCGAACCCTGCCGACGAACCAGCAGGCCATTGCGCACGTCGAAGATGCCACTGCCGGTGGCGGCGATGATGCCGTTGCCGTCTTCGATGAGGGCAAAGATGTCGAGCATCGGGAAGTGCGCGGCGTCGGCGCTGGCGATGCGCCGGAACCCGCCGTTCTGGTAAACCGCCAATCCCTTGTAGGTGCCGATCCAGACGCTACCGGCGTGATCCACCAGCAGCGTGCGCGTCCAGATACCCGGTATCGCCGGCTCAGTTTCCGGTTTGAAAGTGGTGAATCGGATGCCGTCGAATCGGGCCGTGCCCGATTGCGTGCCGACCCAGATGTAGCCCTGGTGGTCCTGGGCGATGGCCTGCACGCTGATCTGCGGCAGGCCGTTCTGGATCGACCAGGAGTCGAGCACGTAATGCTGGAATTTCTTGTCCGGATCGAGCGCCCAGGCCGGCGGGCAGTGCAGCAGGCCGGCGCTGGCCAGCGTCGCTGCCAATGAGGTTTGCAAGAGCACGCTGCGAAGGTTCATGGCAGGAAACGAAGCCTGGTGGCGCTGGCGTGGGTCAGGCGATATGGCGCACTTGCGCCGGCAGCGAGCGGAAGAATTGGTCGATCGGTTCCGGCCGGTGGATCGCGAAACCCTGCGCGTAGTCCACGCCCAGCGCGCGCAATGTCGCGAAGTCGGATTCGTTTTCGGTGTGCTCGGCGATGGTCTGCTTGTCGAGCACATGGGCGATGTCGGTGATCGCGCGAACCACCGCCACCGACAGCGGGGAGCTCTGCAGATCTCGGATGAAGCTGCCGTCGATCTTGAAGTAGTCCACGTCCAGCGAGCGCAGGTAGTTGAACGAGCAGAAGCCAGTGCCGAAGTCGTCCAGTGCGAACGCGCAGCCGAGTTCGCGCATCTGCCCGATCAGTACCTGGGCGCGGGCCAGGTCGCGCACTGCACTGGTCTCGGTGACTTCGAAGCACAGTTTCGAGGCGGACAAACGACTCTTGCGCACACGCTGGTAGAGGAAATTGCGGAAGCCTTCGTCTACCAGCGAAGCGGCCGTCAGGTTGATCGCGCAGGTCTGCAGGCGCACGGCCGATTCCGGCCGCGCCTCCAGCCAGTCCAGGGTCAGGTTGACCACGTGCCGATCCAGCGCCACGCCCAGCTGGAAGCGCTCGGCGGCGGGGATGAAGTGGCCCGGTGCCAGCCGTTCGCCGGTTTCCGAATCACGCATGCGCAACAGGATTTCGATGTGCTCGCCGTCGCCATCGTGACCGCGCAGGGAGGTGATTCGCTGGCAGTCGAGTTCGAACAGGTTGCGGTCGATCGCTTCGCGGATACGCACCGCCCAGTGCATGGCGCGGGTGCGCTCGAACATTTCGCCCGGTTCCTGGCTGGCCATGTAGACGCGATTGCCGCCCAGTTCCTTGGCGGTGAAGCAGGCAGCGTCACCCAGCGAGAGCAGCCGCGCATATTCGAACTGGCCGGGCTTGAACAGCACCAGGCCGATGCTGACGGTGATGTTGAGCACATGGTCCTGCCAGCCAACCCGGTAGTTTTCGACGGCGCGTTGCAGGTGCTCCAGGCGCAACTGCATGGTGTCCGGTTCGCCGGACAGCAACAGCGCGAATTCGTCGCCGCCAATCCGGAACAATTGGTCGCCCTCGCGCAGGCGCGCCTTGAGCAGGGAGCCGATGCCGTGAATCAGGGCGTCGCCGGCGGCGTGGCTGGCGGTGTCGTTGATCAGGGTGAAGTGGTCGAGGTCGAGGTAGGCCAAGGCCCGGACTTCACCACCTTGCAGGGCCTTGTGCACGGCTTCCTCGAACGCGGTGCGGTTGGGCAGGTTGGTGGCGGCATCGGTAGTGGCGCGGCGCAGAACTTTGCGGGTGGCCAGCCGCTGCTCGTGCAAGGACGCCATCAGCACCAGTGGAATGGTGGCGAACAAGCCCATGAAGGTGAGCAACAGGACCGAATCGAGCAGCGCCACAGGTGGCTTGAAGCCGCCGAGGCCGAGGCCGGTGAGCGTGGTCAGGAACAACACGGCCACCGCCGTACCTAGTGTCGACCAGACTGGCTGGAAGCGCAGTGCGCTCCACAGCAGTAGTGACAAGGGCAGCGCGACCATGCCCAGCGCATACAAGCCGCCACGTTGCCCGCCGAGGTATACGAAAGCATACGACGCTAGCAGCAGGATGCCCCAGGCCATTTTTTCCTGTGGCGAGGAATAGTCGCTGTGCTTTGGTTGGTCGGGATTGCTCGACAGCGGTGCCGACAGCAGCAGCATGCTCGGCGCGATGCAGATGATGCCGAGCAGATCGCCCAAGGCCCATTTGACCAGCGCCGGCCAGAACGACAGCGCCGGCACCATGCCGGTTTCAACCAGTCCGTAACTGCCGATCAGCGCCGAGACCAGGACCATCACTACCGCGCCGCGTAACATGACGAAGCCGCTGGCAACGGTCAGTCGCGGCGATTGCGAGTTCCAGTACACCGCCAGATAACCGGCGATGGCGCCGACGAAATTGCTCAGGGCCGAGTAGACCAGGAACGAGGTCGGTACCGGGATGAACAACAAATGGCCGATCAGCACAGCGACCGGGATGAAGGCGGCCCAGCGCCAGCCATAGCGTAGAACGGCTGCATAGGCGATGCCGGCGGCGGGCCAGAACAACGTGACCTGGTTCGGGGCGTGGACAAAGGCCTCCGAGTACCAGGTACCCAGTACGTACAAGCCAGTCAGCAGGATGAACCGCAACATCGTGCGTCTCCCTATCCCCGGCTCCTTTATGACGCTGCTGGCGGCAAACCGCAAGCGAGGCTGCGTGAAGCCCGTCGCAACATTCGATCCGGCTCAACACTCGATGACGTTCACCGCTAGGCCGCCGCGCGAGGTCTCCTTGTACTTGTCTTGCATGTCGCGGCCGGTATCACGCATGGTCTTGATCACCTTGTCCAGCGAGACCTTGTGCTTGCCGTCGCCGCGCAGGGCCATGCGCGAGGCGTTGATGGCCTTGACCGCGCCCATGGCGTTGCGCTCGATGCACGGGATCTGCACCAGTCCGCCGATCGGATCGCAGGTCAGGCCGAGGTTGTGCTCCATGCCGATCTCGGCGGCGTTTTCGACCTGGCCGGGCGTGCCGCCGAGCGCGGCGGTCAGGCCGGCGGCGGCCATCGAACAGGCGACGCCGACCTCGCCTTGGCAGCCGACTTCGGCGCCGGAGATCGAGGCGTTTTCCTTGTACAAAATGCCGACGGCCGCCGCCGTGAGCAGGAAATCGAACACGCCCTGTTCGTTGGCGCCAGGAATGAAGCGATCGTAGTAGTGCAGCACCGCCGGGATGATGCCGGCGGCGCCATTGGTCGGGGCGGTCACGACACGGCCACCGGCGGCGTTTTCTTCGTTCACTGCCAGCGCGTACAGATTCACCCAGTCGAGTACGGTCAGCGGATCGCGCATCCCCGCTTCGGGCTTGCTCGACAGTTCGTCGTGCAAACTCGGCGCGCGTCGCAACACGTGCAGGCCGCCGGGCAGGGTGCCTTTTTCGCGAATGCCACGGTTCACGCAATCCTGCATCGCCCGCCACAGTTCGCGCAGGCCAGCGCGGATCTCGGTGCCGCTGCGCCAGGCGTGTTCGTTGGCGAACATCAGCGCGGCCATGCTCAATCCGTGTTCCTGGCATTGCTGCAGCAGTTCGGCGCCGGAATGGAACGGGTGCGGCAATTCGGTGGTGTCGGCGACGATGCGATCTTCGGCGGCTTCGTCCTGGTTGACCACGAAACCGCCACCGACCGAGTAGTAGTCGCGGGTGGCGATCTGCGCGCCGCTGGCGTCGAAGGCGGCGAAACGCATGCCATTGGTGTGGAAGGGCAGCTTCTGGCGCTTGTTGAGGATCAGGTCCTGCTTTTCGTCGAAGGTAATTTCGTGCTTGCCGAGCAGCAGCAGTTTTTTCTGACTGCGGATGCGCTCGAGCGCGGCCGGAATGAGGTCGGGATCGATCAGGTTCGGCCACTGGCCTTCCAGGCCCATCAGCACGGCCTTGTCGGTGCCGTGGCCGCGACCGGTCATGGCCAGCGAACCGAACACTTCGGCGCGCACGCGGGCCACGTCGGCCAGGCGGCCGGATTCTTCCAGCCAGCGGGTGACGAAGCGGGCGGCGGCGCGCATCGGCCCGACCGTATGCGAGGACGAAGGCCCGATGCCGATCTTGAACAGGTCGAAAGTGCTGACGGCCATGGGCTGTTTTCCGAAGTGAGCCAGTATTCTATGCTCAACCATGCAATTGACACTGTTCCAGCGCGACGACTGCCACCTGTGCGACCAGGCTTACGAAGTGCTGGTCGCGGCCCGCGTGGCGGATCTCGAGGTCGTCTGGATCGACGGCGACGTGGCGCTGGAAGCGCGCTACGGCACGCGCGTGCCGGTATTGCGGCGTGACGACGGCGGCGAACTGGATTGGCCGTTCGATGCCGTGAAGGTCCGGGCGTTCGTTTCGCTTTTGTAGGAGCGATGGCAATCGCGACCACGTCGCGACCCGGTCGCGATTGCCATCGCTCCTACGAAGCCGGTGCCAGCACCAATCGCGTCGTCACCTTCACCTCATTCGGAATCAGCCCGGTGTCGGTCCAGTCGCCGCTGCCGACGCCGAAGTCCAGGCGCTTGAGCGTGGCCTCGCCGGCCAGCACCGGCTTAGCGCCGGGCGTCCAGGTGAACGTCAGCGTCACCGGCTTGTTCACGCCGCGCAAACTGAGCGTGCCGTCAGCCGCGAAACGATGGCCGCCGAGCGCACGGAACTTGCTGGCGCTGTAGCGGGCTTCGGGCAATTTGGCGCTGGCGAAAAAATCCTCGCCGACGAGCAATTCGTCGCGTTCCTGGTTATTGGTGCTGGCGCTGGCCAGGGCGATGCGCACCTCGAAGCGGCTGTCGGCCAGCTTGGCGGGATCGAAACGGATCTGCGGTGTGAACTTGCCGAACCGGCCCTGGAAAACTTCACCTTGGTAACTGGCGGAAAAACCGAGCGTCGAGCCGGGTTGCATCGTCCAATCCGCCGCGCTCGACACCCCCGGCAGCACCAGCAACAGCGTCATCATCGGCAGCATCCGCGCCAACACGCGATCGCGCAACCGGTAGTGGTGATAAAGCGCGGCGGCGGCGTGGATCAAGACCAAAGCAGCCAGCACATAGAACAGCGTCTCGTGCATGTCGCGTGCGAACGCCTTCAGCCCGGGATTGAAGCCGCTGAGCTTGGGCAGCGCGAACAGCCCAAACCATTTCAACGGGAAACCAGCAGCGGAGTTGAACAGCCAGCCCGATAGCGGAATCGCCAGCAGCAGTGCGTTCAGCGCGCCATGGGTGACGGTGGCGAGGGAGTTCTGCCAACGCGGCGAGTTGGGTTCCGGCTTGGGGACGCCGGTAAGCAAACGCCAGAACACACGCAGCAAGCTCAGTGCGAACACGGTCAGGCCGAAACTCTTGTGCAAGGTGTAGACCTGGATCTTGAACGGGCTGGTTGGCAAGTCAGTCATGATCAGGCCAACCGTACCCAGGCCCACGATCAACAGGAAAGTCAGCCAGTGCAGGCCAATGCTGACGCTACCCCAGCGTTCGGCGTTATTTTTTATCGGCATCATGGGCCTCACTACTCAGTTCGTGATCATCGGGAGTGCCAGCTTTCTGCGCTTCAATCTCGAGCAGCAGGCGAACGTCGTCGCCCACCAGGCTCGACCATGAGTTCATGCCGAAATCGCTGCGCTTGAGCGTGCCGCTGGCGGAAAATCCGATCGTCCGGCGGAAAGTCAGCGGGTGCCGCTTGAGCGCGTTGAACGTCGCCTGCAATTGCACCGGGTGGCTGACGCCGTGCAGGGTCAACATGCCGTCGATGGTGTAGGTGGTCTCGCCGGTTTTTTCCACGTGCGTGGACACGAAATGTGCCTCGGGAAATTTCTTCGCGTCGAAGAACGTCGCGTCAAGGATCTTGTCTTGCCAAGCGCTGTCGCCGAGGTTGAGCGTGGCAATCGGGATGTGCACATCCACGTGGTCGGCGGTGACATTGTCCGGGTCGAAGTCGAGTTCGCCGGAGCTGCCGGAAAAACTCCCGATCGGATTGGAGAAGCCGGCGTGGCTCACCTGGAACGCGACCCGCGTGTGCACCGGATCGATCCGGAAATGCTCGGCCTTGGCGGCGGCCGGGCCGGAACCGGTGAGCAGCAACAGGGGAAGCAGGGCGATATAGGCGTGCATGGGCCGATTCTAGCCCCCGGTTGTGAAGGCGGGGTGCTTGCAGAGGCAACGCGCTGTTGCGAGGATGCCGGCTGACAGGGGACGTTCATGCGAGCAACGTGGTTGATCATCGGCATCCTGCTGATCGGGCTGGCGCGCGCCGATATCCCGGAACGCCCGCATTTCCGCCAGGATGGCGTGGCGGAAGGCCTGCCCGCCAGCGGCGTCAATGCCCTGGCCGTGGACCGCGCCGGCTACCTGTGGGTCGCCACCCGTGATGGCCTGGCCCGCTACGACGGCGTGAGCTATCGCATCTATCGCCATGCCGAAGGTGATTCCACCAGCTTGCCGGGCAATTTCGTCAATGCCGTCTATGCCGGCGCCGACGACCGGATCTGGGTCAGCATCGAGGGCCAGGGACTGCGCCTGCTCGACCCGAAGCGCCGGGAATTCCAGCCGGTTTCCGCGGCTGCCGGCGACGACATCTGGGCGATCGTCGGCACGCCCGATGGTGCCGTCTGGGTCGCCACGTTCGGCGATGGCCTGTACCGCTTCGACCAGCGCTTGCAAGCAACGCATTTCCTGCCAATTCCCGGCAATCCGAAGGCGCTGGCATCGGAAAACGTGCTCTCGTTGGCGGCCGCCACCGATGGTTCGCTCTGGGTCGGCACGGCGGCTGGACTGATGCATTACCGGGGTTCGGGATTCGAGCCCGTGGCACTCGGTGACGGCGGTAACCAGGTAATCCTGAGTCTTGTCGCAGAACCTGATGGCAACCTCTGGATCGGCACCCGCGCCGGATTGTTGCAGCGCACTGCAGCCGGTGTGGTTTCCGTGCCGGCCTGGCGTGGCCAATTGCCGGATCCGGTCGTGCTGTCGGTGTTGCGCGATCGTGAAGGCACCCGCTGGTTCGCCACCCGACACGGCCTGGTGCGCGAACGCAATGGCGTAATCGATGCCATGGCCAGCGATGCCATCGGCCATGCCCCGGTGATCGCGGGCCTGGAAGATCACGAAGGTGGGTTGTGGTTCGCCACTATTGACCAGGGACTGTTTCGACTGTCAGCGGGCTGGCGGAATTTTTCCGTGCTCGCGGCCGGTCCCGGCAGTCAATCGGCGCAGGTTCCCTGGTCCATGGCCGAAGGCCGTGATGGTGGCGCGTGGCTGGCCGGCCTTGGCGGCGTCATCGCACGCCTGGATGCACGCACCGGACAATTCCGGAAGGTGTTGGTCGATCCAGTGCGGCTACCCGAGGGGCGCTTGTCGGCGCTGCTCGAACGCAGCGACGGCAGTGTCTGGATCGGGCTGCCGAATGGCCTGTGCCGATTCCAGCTGCAGCCGCAAGACCTGCATTGCCTGCACAGTGGCGATGGCACCGGCCTGCTCAGCGGATCGGTCAATCAGCTCGCGGAAACCACGGACGGCCTGCTCTGGCTGGCCGTTTATGGCGCTGGCGTCCAGGCGATTGATCGCCAGGGCCGGGTCGTGCACAGCATTACCGTGGCTGATGGCAAGGGGATGGACAGCGCCGACCAGAAACAGCTCGCCCCGGGTCCGGATGGCTCGCTCTGGCTGGCGGGTCCGAAAGGCCTGCGTCACTGGGATCCGGCCAAAGCCCGTTTCGAACGCGTGCCCGGCGCGCCCGAGATGGGCGTGTTCGGTTTCGCGGTGGTGCCGCCGGACACGGTCTGGCTGCATCGGCTCGGTGCCCTGGAAGCCTATCGCTGGGATGGGCTGGGTTTGCTGAAGCTGCGAAGTGTCAGTGCCGACCAGGGCTTGCCGGCAGCCGAGTCCGGTGGTGTCCAGGCGGACCGCCATGGCGCCATCTGGGTAACCAGTGCGCGCGGACTGGTCCGCTATGACCCGATCAGCGATCGCTTGCGCGTGTTCGGAGTCCGTGATGGCTTGCCGAGTCAGGAATTCGAATGGCGCGCGCCGCTGTTCACCGCCTCCGGGCTTGGCCTTGCCAGCACGCAATCGGGACTGGTTCTGTTCGATCCGGCGCGCATCCGCAGCGTGGCTGCGATCCCGCAGCTGGTGCTCGACTCGGTGTCGTTGCGTCGCGGCGAAGACCAGGTCGAACTCGATGCCAACGCCAGCCAATACACGTTGGCTCCGGATGATCGCGATCTGCGCGTGGTCGCACGGCTGCTTTCGTTCGCTGATCCCAGCGCACACCGGTACCGGTTCTGGTTGCACGGCTACGATCCGGATTGGGTGGAAATCAGCGCCCAGGGCGAACGGATTTTTTCGCGGCTGGAGCCGGGCCACTACCGGCTGGAAGTTCGCGCCGCCAATGCCGATGGTCGTTGGTCGCAACCGCGAACTTTCAACTTGCAGGTGCAGGCGCCATGGTGGCGCACCGGTTTGGCGCGCGGCGCTTATGCGGCGATCGCAATCCTGCTCATGTTCATCGTGTTCTGGGCCTATCGGCGGCGCTTGCGACTTCGGCTTTCCCGGCAGCTGCTGGATCAGCACCAGCGCCTGACCGAAGCGAGCTCCGAAGCCAAAAGCCGTTTCCTGGCCACGCTCGGGCACGAGATCCGCACACCGATGACGGGCGTGCTAGGCATGGCCGAACTGCTGCAGGCGGGAGAACTTGCGCCACAACAACGCGCACGCGTCGAGGCGATCCAGCGTGCCGGCCAGCACCTGTTGCGCTTGGTCAACGATGCCCTGGATCTGGCGCGGATCGAGGCCGGGAAACTCAGCCTGCTCGATGAGGCCTTCGATCTGCATGCCCTGCTCGAGGAAATCGCGGACTTGTTGCGTCCCCTCGCCCGCGCCAAAGGCCTGGCTTTTTCCCTGCAGCGGGCGCCAGGTACGCCGCGCGGTCTGCGTGGTGATCCCGGTCGGGTTCGCCAGATCCTGCTCAACCTCGGCAACAACGCGATCAAGTTCACTGCGCGCGGTGAAGTTGCGCTGCGCAGCGCTGCTACGCCGAATGGCGTGGTGCTGGAGGTCAGCGATACCGGCCCGGGCATGAACGCCGACCAGCAGGCGCGCTTGTTCCAGCGTTTCGAACAAGCCGATGGCGCGCGCACCACGCTGCGTTATGGTGGCAGCGGCCTGGGCCTGGCGATCAGCCAGGAATTGGCGGCGGCGATGGGTGGGCGTATTGCTGTGCATAGTCAGGCCGGACTGGGCAGTACCTTCCGGGTGTTGTTACCCTTGCCTGCGGTGGTGTTGGAGGAGCGCGCGGTGATCACTGTGGCTCCCGTAAATTCAGGCAAATGCCGGCGAGTGCTGGTGGTTGAAGACGACCCTACCGTTGCCGAAGTCGTGGTCGGCTTGCTTGCATCGCTCGGTCACGAGGCCGTGCATGCGCCACAGGGTTTGGCGGCGCTTTCGGAATTGCAGCTCGGTCGCTTCGACCTGGCCTTGCTCGATCTCGACCTGCCCGGGATCGATGGTTTCGAACTGGCGCGACTGATCCGCGCGCAGGGG
This sequence comes from Gammaproteobacteria bacterium, assembly GCA_025356635.1. GTDB lineage: Bacteria > Pseudomonadota > Gammaproteobacteria > Xanthomonadales > Xanthomonadaceae > Arenimonas. Next base: position 60,558 of record JANXRY010000119.1, on the reverse strand, counting down.
CATCGCCTGCCATTGCTAGCCTTGACCGCCCGTGCCGATGCCGAGGCCGAACCGCTGGCGCGAGCGGCCGGCATGGACGGTTTCCTGCGCAAGCCGGTGACCAGTGAGATCCTGGCGAATGCCATCCGTGACACGCTGATGTAGGAGCGATGGAAATCGCGACCAAGATCGCGCGGAATCCGGTCGCGATTTCCATCGCTCCTACAAAAGCAAGATCACATCCGGCTGAACTCGTGCACGGCGTCGACCAGCACTTTCACGCGCTCGTGGTCCATGTCCGGTGACAGGCCATGACCGAGGTTGAAGATATGCCCGGCGCGCGAGCCGCCATTGGCGGCGGCGAAGTCGTCGAGCGCGCGTCTGGTTTCCGCGCGAATGGCGTCCGGCGTGCCGTACAGCGTGGCCGGATCGAGGTTGCCCTGCAACGCCACGCGGCCGCCGGTGCGCCGGCGCGCTTCGCCCAGCGCTACCGTCCAATCCACGCCGACACCTTCTGTACCGCTGGCGGCGAGTTCTTCCAGGTACGGAGCGTTGCCCTTGCCGAACACGATCAATGGCGTGCGCTCAATGCCTTCGCCGCGCGGCAGTTCGCGGGCGATGCGGGTGAGGTAGGGCAGGGAAAATTCGCGATAGTGGTGCGGTGCCAGCACGCCGCCCCAGGTGTCGAAGACTTGCAAGGCCTGCGCGCCGGCACTGCGTTGCGCGGACAAATAGGCAATGACCGCGTCGGTGACCACGCCGAGCAGCTTGTGCAGCAGCGCGGGCTCCGAAAACAGCATCGCCTTGATCCGCGAAAAGTTGTCGCTGCCGCCGCCCTCGACCATGTAGCAGGCCAGCGTCCATGGGCTGCCGGAAAAGCCGATCAGGGGCACGCGGCCGTGCAGTTCGTGGCGGATCAGCGTGACGGCATCCATCACGTAACGCAGTTCCTTGTCCATGTCCGGCACGAACAGCTTGGCTACGTCTGCGGCGTTGCGCACGGGATGGGCGAAGCGTGGGCCTTCGCCCTCCGCGAAGGACAGACCCAGGCCCATCGCGTCGGGGATGGTCAGGATGTCGGAGAACAGGATCGCCGCGTCGAGATCGAAGCGCGCGAGTGGTTGCAGCGTCACTTCGCAGGCGAGTTCGGGATTCGTGGCCAGGCCCATGAAGCTGCCGGCCTTGGCGCGGGTGGCGCGGTACTCGGGCAGGTAGCGGCCGGCCTGGCGCATCAGCCAGACTGGCGTGCAATCCACCGGCTCGCGGCGCAACGCGCGCAGGAAACGGTCGTTTTGTGGGGTCATGGAGTCAGGCTCACTGCGGCGCACTCGCACCTTGCGCGAACATCACCAGGAAGCCGCGATGCACCTGTGCATCACGGGCTTTTTCGAATGCGGCGATGGCCGATTCCTGGTTGAGGAATTGCTCGCGCTTGAGCTGGACCTTGCCGCCGATCTGGCCGGTCTCGCGTAACAGCGTCCAGCCGCCGAGCAGATCCTGCTGCAGGATCAGCTGGACATACTTGGGCGATTCGCCGGCGAGCGGCTTTTGCTGGAGCAGGAGGCGCATGCGCGTATTTTAGCCGCGAAGCGCCTGCAATACCGCAGTTTCCGGAACATTGGCGACGATCTCGGCCCGGCCGATGCCGCGCCACAGGATCAGCCGCAACTGGCCCGAGACCGCTTTCTTGTCCAGCCGCATGCGCGCCAACAGTGTTTCTGGTGCCAGGCCTGCGGGCAGAACGGTCGGTAATCCAAGCCGATCGAGCAGCGCCTCCAGGCGCTCGGCATCGGCTTGTGGCGCACGCCCCAGCGCGGTGGATAGCCGCGCCGCCAATACCATGCCCACGGCCACGGCTTCGCCATGATTGAGCCCGCCGAATTCCTGCTCGGTTTCGATCGCGTGGCCGAAGGTGTGGCCGAAATTGAGCAGGGCGCGTTCGCCTTGCTCGGTCTCGTCACGGGCGACCACGCCAGCCTTGTGCATGCAGCTGTGGAATATGGCTTCGGCGATGGCCTCGGGTTCGCGCACCAGCAAGGCTTCGGCCTGGCCTTCGAGCCAGGCGAAGAACGCCGCGTCGCCGATCGCGCCGATCTTCACCACTTCGGCCAGGCCCGCGCGCAGTTCGCGCATCGGCAAGGTTGCGAGTGTGGCGGTATCAGCCAGCACCGCCGAGGGTTGGTGGAAGGCGCCGACCAGATTCTTGCCGGCCGGCAGGTCGACGGCGGTCTTGCCGCCGACCGAAGAATCGACCATGGCCAACAGCGTCGTTGGAAGTTGCACGAAGCGCACGCCGCGCATCCAACTGGCCGCCGCGAAACCGGCGAGATCGCCAACCACGCCGCCGCCGAGCGCGATCACGGTGACATCGCGACTGGCGCCGAGTACGGCCAGCGCCGCCAGCACTTCGGAAAAACGCGCCAGGTTTTTTTCCTGTTCGCCCGGCGGCAGGATGAAATGCCCCGTAGTCTTGCCGGCGAGCGCGGCTTGCACTTTCGCCAGATACAGCGGCGCCACGTTGCCATCGCTGACAATCAGTGCCTGTCGGCCCGGCACAAGCGCGGACAGCACGGCGGCATCGTCGAGCAGGTTCGTTCCGATCCGGACCGGATAGCGGCGTGCGCCGAGTTCAACGAAGCATTCGCGCATCAGGCGGCCGCTCCGCGTTGCCAGCGGGACTCGAGCATCTCCGCCAGTTGATCGGCGGCCGTGGCAACGGACAAGCCATCCGACTCGAACACGTGATCGGCGACTTCCTCGTACAGCGCGTTGCGCACGGCGGCCAGCGATTCCAGTCGCGCGTGCTTGTTGTCGGTGGCCAGCAAGGGCCGGCTGTGGTCGCGCGCCAGCCGTTCCAGTTGCTGCCCGACGCTGACTTTCAGATAGACAACAAAACCGTTCGCGCGCAACAGGCGCCGGTTCTCCGCCGCGAGTACCGCGCCGCCGCCAGTGGCAACCAACTGGCCGCGGCGCAGCATCAGGTCGGCGATCAATTGCGACTCGCGCACCCGGAAACCGGCCTCGCCCTCGCATTCGAAAATCAGCGGCACCGGCGCCCCGGTGACTTCCTCGAGCCGGTGGTCGGCATCGACGAAGATCAGGCCCAAGCGCTGCGCCAGGCGCTTGCCGATCGAGGTCTTGCCGGCGCCCATGGGGCCGACGAGCACGAGGTTGGGCGCGGGATTCATGGCCCGAATGCTAGCATCCACCGCTTGTTCGAGGAGTGTCGCGTGGGCTCGGAATCTTCTCCTTGCGTGGTGATCGCCGGAGCTGGTGACCTTGGCGGCCGGCTGGCGGCGCTGCTCGCCAAGCGCGGCGACGAAGTGATCGCGCTGCGCCGGCGGGCGGTCGAGCCGGGCCCCAGCGTTCGTGCGCTGCGCGCTGACCTCGCTAGCGGTGCCGGCCTGGATCGCCTGCCGTGCCGCCCGGAGGCGGTGGTGTTCTGCGCTGCGCCGGATGAACGCCGCGAAGCGGCGTATCGCACGCTTTATCGCGACGGCCTGCGCCGCTTGCTCGATGCCTGCGATGCCCGCCGCGTGCTGTTCGTGTCTTCAACGGCGGTCTATGCCGAAGATGCCGGCGAATGGGTGGATGAAACCACGCCCGCGCGCCCGCCGGCATTCAATGGTCGCGTGCTGCTCGAAGCAGAACAGGCGCTTGCCGCGCACGCCGGCGGCGTGGTGTTGCGCCTGAGCGGCATCTACGGGCCGGGTCGCGAGGCGATTCTGCGTCGTGCCCGCGCCGGCGAGGCCAATCGTGCGCACTGGAGCAATCGCATCCACGTCGAGGACGCGGCGGCGGCGTTGGCGTTTTTGCTCGACCTAGGTACGCCGCAGCGATTGTACCTGGGCAACGACGACCGCCCTGCGCGCGAGGATGAAATCAGCACCTGGCTGCGTGCTCGCGAAGGCTTGCCCGACCAGCCAATGGCGACGGGCATGGAGTCTGGTCGTCGTGTCAGCAATGCCCGGCTTCGCGCCCAAGGCTGGAGCCCGCGCTACGCCGATTTCAGGGCTGGTTACGCCCCTCTGCTAGCCAGTGCCGGCGTATAGTTTGCAAGCAGTTCCCGCGCCCCAACCTCATCAACGGAGTTTGACCATGGCCAATACCGTCGCGAAAGTGATCGAAATTTCCTCCTCGTCTGACAAGGGCATCGAAGATGCCGTGCAAGGCGGGCTGAAAAAGGCCGCGCGCAGCGTCAAGAATATCCAGGGCGCCTGGGTCAACGACCTCAAAGTGGTAACCGATGGCGATGGCAATATCACCGAATGGCGGGTCGCAATGAAAGTGACTTTCATTGTGTCCTGAGCCGAGCATGAGCAGCGAAATCCTTTACGCCGAGGCCTTGCAGACCTTCGGCGATCTACTTGATGAAGCGCGTGGTTCCGGCGATCCCGAACCGACCGCGATGACCGTCGCCACCATCGGCGAAGGCGGTCGTCCGGCGGTGCGCACGGTTTTATTGAAAGCGCACGACGAACGCGGTTTCGTCTTCTACACCAACTTCGAGAGTCGCAAGGGCCGGCAGTTGGCGGACGACCCGCAGGCGGCGCTGCTGTTCCTGTGGAAGGGACTGCGCGGGCGCGAGCATGTGCAGGTCGAGATCCAGGGCACGGTCGAGCCGGTCACGGTTGCCGAGGCCGAAGCCTATTTCGCCAAGCGACCGCGCGAAAGCCAAATCGGTGCCTGGGCCTCGTTGCAATCGCAGACGCTATCCTCGCGCGATGAATTCGAGCAACGCTTCGCCGCCGTCGACAAGCGCTTCGAAGGCGTGCCGGTGCCGCGCCCGCCGCACTGGTCGGGTTTCCGCGTGGTGCCCGAGTTGATCGAGTTCTGGTACGGCGCGAAATTCCGCCTGCACGAACGGCAGCGCTACGAGCGTGTCGACGGCGAATGGACGAAACGGATGCTCTATCCGTGACGAGCGGTCCACGCCGGATCGTCTGCCTGACCGAAGAACCGACCGAAGTCCTGTACGCCCTCGGCGAACAGGCGCGCATCGTCGGCATTTCCGGATTCACCGTGCGGCCGGCAATCGCTCGCAGGGAAAAACCCAAGGTCAGCGCCTTCACTTCGGCGAAGTTCGGCGCGATCCTCAAGCTCGAGCCCGACTTCGTGGTCGGCTTTTCCGACATCCAGGCTGAGATCGCCGCGGCATTGATCAAGCACGGCGTCGAAGTCTGGATCAGCAACCACCGCAGTATCGAGGGCATCCTCGACTACGTGCGCCGACTCGGTGCGCTGGTCGGTGTTGCAGCGAAAGCCGATGCCTACGCAGGCGAATTGCAGCGCGGTCTCGAGAACATCGCTGCGCAGGCGGCTAAGTTGCCGCGCCGCCCGAAAGTCTATTTCGAGGAATGGGACGAACCGCGCATCACCGGCATCCGCTGGGTCGCCGAACTGGTGCGGCTGGCCGGCGGCGACGACATTTTTCCCGAGCGCGCGGAAAAATCGCTGGCGAAGGACCGCATCCTGGTCGACGACGCCGAGATCCTGGCGCGCGCGCCGGACATCGTGTTCGGCTCCTGGTGCGGCAAGAAATTCCAGCCCGTGAAAGTGGCGGCGCGCCCCGGCTGGGCGAACGTGCCGGCGGTACGCGACGGCGAACTGCACGAGATCAAGTCGCCGATCATCCTGCAGCCCGGTCCGGCCGCATTGACCGATGGCATAAACGCAATGGCTGCATATATCCATGCATGGGCGAATCGTTCGTTGTAGGAGCGATGGAAATCGCGACCGGCAAGCGACGATCGGGGTCGCGATTTCCATCGCTCCTACAACAGCGTCGCCAACCCCATCTCCGCAAGCACTGCCGCCATGCGCCCGGCCTGCGCAGCCTGTTCGCTCGACGCATTGCCCTGTGCCGCGCGCTTGGCCACGCCCTGGGCGATGGCGGCGAGGCGGAAAAAACTGAAGGCCAGCACGAAGCCCCAATCGTCGGGAATTGGCCGGCCCGTGAGTTCGGAATAACGATGCAGGATCGCCGCCTCGTCGGGAATGCCGAGCGCGGTACGATCCAGCCCGGCCAGGCCGGGCAGGGCCGGATTGCGCGGCAAGCGCAGCGCCATGCAGAAGTAGCCGAGGTCAGCCAGCGGCTGCCCGAGCGTCGACAATTCCCAGTCGACCACCGCGATCACCCGCGGTTCGGTCGGATGGAACATCAGATTGTCGATCCGGTAGTCGCCGTGCACCAGCGCCACCGCGCTATCGTCGGCGGGACAACGTGCCGGCAACTGCTCGATCAGCGCGGCCATCGCTGGAATGTCCCCGGTTTCGCTCTGGCGGTATTGCTCGCTCCAGCGGGCGATCTGCCGCGAAAAATAATTGCCCGGCTTGCCGTAGTCGGCCAGGCCGACCGCACCCACGTCGATCATGTGCAGGGCCGCCAGTGTCGCGATGATCGCGTCGAAATAGCCGTCGCGCTGTCCTTGCGCGATTTCGGGCAGGGACGGATCCCAGAAGATCCGGCCGTCGACAAATTCCATCAGGTAGAACATCGAGCCGATCACCGACTCGTCGCGACACAGGTGCAGTGGCTTAGCCACCGGCACGGCGCTGCCATGCAAGGCCTGCAGCACGCGGAATTCCCTATCGACCGCGTGTGCCGACGCCAGCAGTTGGCCCAGCGGCTTGCGGCGCAGGACGTAGCGACCGCTCGCGGCTTCGATCAAGTAAGTCGGGTTGGACTGGCCACCCTTGAACTTGCGCGAACTCAGCGGCCCGCAAAAACCCGCGATCTGCTCGTCGAGATAGATCGCGAGCTTAGCGTCGGGCAGATCGAGTGAGGACGCCACGCTCAGCCCTTGAGCATCGAGCGCGCCAGCGCGGCGATATGCACTTCATCCGGGCCGTCGGCCAGGCGCAGTGAGCGCGCGCCGGCATAGGCAGTGGCGAGGAAGTGATCCTGAGACAGACCGCCGCCGCCGTGAACCTGCATGGCCCGGTCCAGCACCTGACAGGCCATGCGCGGGGCGACGATCTTGATCATCCCGATGAGATCTTTTGCTCCCTTGCTGCCGAGCGCATCGAGTGCCGCTGCCGCCTGCAGGGTCAGCAGCCGGGCCTGTTCGATTTCGCAACGCGACAGCGCAATGGCCTCTTGCGTCATGCCGTGCTGGCCGAGCGGCATGCCGAACGCCACCCGTGAGCGGGCGCGTTCGATCATCATTTCCAGCGCGCGCTGCGCGAGCCCAATCAGGCGCATGCAGTGATGAATTCGCCCCGGGCCGAGCCGCGCCTGGGCGATCTCGAAGCCACTCCCCTCGGAGTGAATGAGGTTCCCCACAGGCACCCGCACGCTATCGAACGCCATCTCGACGTGACCATGTGGCGCATCGTCGTAACCGAAAACTTGCAGAGGTCGCACTACTCGGACCCCGGGAGTAGCCATCGGCACCAGGACCATTGACTGGCGACGGTGCGGCGCCGCGGTGGGATTGGTCACGCCCATCACGACCAATACCTGGCAGCGCGGATCGCCAGCGCCGGTAGTCCACCACTTGCGGCCATTGAGTAAATAGGAGTCGCCATCGCGCGTGATTGGAAACGCGATATTGGTGGCGTCGCTGGAAGCCACGTCCGGCTCGGTCATCGCGAACGCCGAGCGGATCGTGCCCTCCAGTAATGGTGCCAACCAGCGTGCTTTCTGTTCGGCGTTGCCGAACTGGCGCAGCACTTCCATGTTGCCGGTGTCCGGCGCCGAACAATTGAAGATCTCCGAGGCGATCAGCGATTGGCCCATGCGTTCGGCCAGGCGCGCGTACTCGAGGTTTTTCAGGCCGGCGCCGTGCACCGGATCGGGCAGGAACAGGTTCCACAAACCTTCAGCGCGAGCGCGGATTTTCAGTGATTCCAGCAGCGGCGGGATTGTCCAGCGGCGCGCGGGATCGCGATCCCATTCGGCGAATTCCGCCTCGGCCGGATAAACATGGGCGTCCATGAAGGCTACGAGCCGGGCATCGAACTCGCGGGTGCGTTCGGTCATCGGAAACAGTTCGCTCATATCAATAGTATGTCCACAGTTCGCGCGCATCGTGCAGATGCGGCAGGGCGTTCCAGCTGCCGAGCGCGAACCCGTACGGCCGGGGGTGGAATTCGCACAGGCCGCTGTTGCGCAGCGACAGATTGAGATCCACCGCGCCGCGATCAGACAATTCCAGCGCGCCTTGCGCCAGACGCGAGATCACGCCACCTGAAGTCAGTACCAGCACGTTCTTCGCCCCATGTTGCGCCAAGCGCTGGCCCGCGTCCTGGACGCGCGCGCCGAAGATCTGCCAGCTTTCTGGGACGCCAGTGATGCGGTCTTCAGACCAGGCGCTGAGCGCTGCATGGATCATCGCACCCAAGGCGTGCAGGCCACCTTCGCGGCTGGCGCGAATGGCCGGATGATCGGGATGGTCCGCGGCAAAGCCATCAAATACCGCGTGATGGTCGAATTCATCCAGGCCCGGATCGAGGGCCGGCGTCGGCAGCGCGCGATCATTCGCGGCGTAGCCTTCGGCGATGGCCTCGAAGGTCTCGTGGTGACGGCGCATCGTTCCGAGTACAACCGCGTCGAAGTCATGACCCGTCGATGCCAGCCAGTGACCGAGCCGGCGCGATTGCTGCCAGCCGCGTTCGGACAATCGGTCGTAATTGTCGGTGCCGGCGCTGGCCTGGCCGTGGCGGACGAGCAGGAAGCTCATTCGTTGCCGGCCGACAATTCCGCGCCGCGCCGGGTCGCGGCGGCGATGGCGGCATTGACCAGCGCGCGCAAGCCGCCGGCCTCGAAAGTGTCGATCGCCGCTTCGGTGGTGCCACCCGGGGAGGTCACGCGCTGACGCAACACTTCAGCCGGTTCACCGGATTCGAGCAGCATGCGCGCGGCGCCGAAGATCGTCTGCAGGGCGAGCTTGCGCGCGACCTCGTCCGGCAGACCCTGCGCGCATCCGGCCGCCGTCATGGCTTCGGCGAGCAGGAAAACATAGGCCGGCCCGCTGCCTGACACGGCGGTGATCGCGTCCATCAAGGATTCGTCTTCGATCCAGGCGGTGACCCCGGTAGCTTGCAGCAGGTTCTCGGCCAGGTCGCGTTGTCCGGATGTGGCGTGGGCGTTGGCGAACAGCCCGGTAGCGCCGGCGCCGAGCAGGGCGGGCGTGTTGGGCATGGCGCGGACCACCGCCAGGTTGCCGCCCAGCCATTGTTCCAGTTGCGGGCTGGTGATACCGGCGGCGGTCGAGACCACCAGCGGTTTCGCGGATTGCGCAGTCGCGGCAAGTGCCTGGCAGACTGACTTCAGCACCTGCGGTTTGACCGCGAAAATCCAGATCTCGGCAGCGCTGGCGGCATTGGTGTTTTCCGCATGCACTGCCACGCCGAAATCCCGGGCCAGCGCGTCGCGCAGCTCAACGCCAGGCTCGGAAACGTGGATGGATGCCGGCGAGCGACCGCGCGCGATCAGCCCGCCGATCAGGCTGCGGGCCATGTTGCCGCCGCCGATAAAGGCGAGGCTGGGGAAGTTCGAACTCATGCGCACAGGATATCAGCGCGGACCGAACAGGCTCGAACCAATCCGCACCATCGTCGCGCCCTCGGCGATGGCCAGTTCGAAATCCTCGCTCATGCCCATCGACAGCGTGTCGACATCGGGAAATTCTTCCTGCATCGCTTCGAACAGCTCGCGCAGGCGCCGGAAACTGGCCCGCCGATGTTCGAAATCCGGGTACGGTGCGCCGATGCCCATCACGCCGCGCAGGCGCAGGTTCGGTGCGGCAGCGACGGCGCGCGCCAGTGGCAGCGCTTCGTCCGGAGTGCATCCGGACTTGCTGGCCTCGCCGTCGACATTGATCTGCACGAGCACGTTCATTGGCGATCGTTGCGGCGTCCGGTAGTGGTTCAATGGTTCGATCAACCGGTGCCGGTCGAGTGATTGCAGCCAGTCGAAGTGCTCGGCTGCTTCCCGGCATTTGTTCGATTGCAGGTGACCGATCAAATGCCATTCCAGGCCAAGCGGAGCGAGTTCGATGGCTTTGAGCGCACCTTCGCGCACATAGTTTTCCCCGAAGGCCCGCTGGCCACAGGCAGCGAGCGCCATGATGGCCGAGGTCGGCCGGGTCTTGGACACGGCAAGCAACCGCGGCGGTGGCCGGCCGGCGGCCGCTGCTACGTTCAATAAATGTCGCTGGACGCTCTCGAACACGGGTTTGGGGCTGCTCATGCGTGGGATTGTTGCCGGGGGCGGGAGCGCTATACTGCCTTCGGGGAACCGCTGGCGCCTACCCCGGCGTCGCGAGCCATCTGGACGGAATGAATATGGATATTGCAGAGCTGCTGGCATTCTCGGTCAAGAACAAGGCCTCCGACTTGCATCTTTCGGCCGGCCTGCCGCCGATGATCCGGGTTGATGGCGATGTCCGCCGCATCAATATCCCGGCCCTGGACCACAAGCAGGTGCATTCGCTGGTCTACGACATCATGTCGGACAAGCAGCGCCGCGACTACGAAGAATTCCTCGAAGTCGACTTCAGCTTCGAGATTCCCGGGCTGGCGCGCTTCCGGGTCAACGCCTTCAACCAGAACCGGGGCGCCGGCGCGGTGTTCCGGACCATTCCCAGCCAGATCCTCTCGCTCGAAGAACTGGGCTGTCCGAAAGTCTTCGCCGAACTGATCGAACAGCCGGTCGGCCTGATCCTGGTGACCGGCCCGACCGGTTCGGGCAAGTCGACCACGCTGGCGGCGATGATCGACCACATCAACAAGCAGGAATACGGCCACATCCTCTCAGTCGAGGATCCGATCGAATTCGTGCATACCTCGCAGAAATGCCTGATCAACCAGCGCGAAGTGCATCGCGATACGCACGGTTTCAACGAAGCCCTGCGCTCGGCCTTGCGTGAAGACCCCGACTACATCCTGGTCGGCGAATTGCGCGATCTTGAGACGATTCGATTGGCACTTACGGCGGCAGAGACGGGGCATCTGGTGTTCGCGACCGTGCATACCAGTTCGGCGGCGAAGACCATTGATCGCATCATCGATGTGTTCCCTGCCGGCGAAAAGCCGATGGTGCGCTCGATGTTGTCCGAGTCGTTGCGCGCGGTGGTGTCGCAGTCGCTGATGAAGAAAGTCGGCGGCGGCCGCGTCGCCGCCCACGAAATAATGGTCGGCATCCCGGCGATCCGCAACCTGATCCGCGAGGACAAGGTCGCGCAGATGTATTCGTCGATCCAGACTGGCCAACAGTACGGAATGCAGACCCTCGACCAGTGCCTGCAGGATATGGTCAAGCGCGGCCTGGTGACCAAGCAGCAGGCGCGCGAATACGCCAAGGACAAGCGTCTGTTCGACTGAGTCCCCCCGCTCGTAGATCCGGAGAAACGCCGTGAGCAGCATCGACTTCACCTCGTTCCTGAAACTGATGGCGCACAAGAAGGCGTCCGATCTGTTCATCACGGCCGGCGTACCGCCGTCCATGAAAGTGCACGGCAAGATCTCGCCGATCACCCAGAGCCCGCTGACCCAGCAGCAGAGTCGCGACCTGGTGCTCAACGTGATGAGCCCGGCGCAGCGCGAAGAGTTCGAAAAGACCCACGAGTGCAACTTCGCCATCGGCGTGTCCGGCGTCGGCCGCTTCCGCGTGTCCTGCTTCTACCAGCGCAACCAGGTCGGCATGGTGCTGCGCCGGATCGAGACGCGCATTCCGACCATCGAAGAGCTGAGCCTGCCGCCGATCATCAAGACCCTGGCGATGACCAAACGCGGCATCATCGTCTTCGTCGGCGCCACCGGCACCGGCAAGTCGACCTCGCTGGCGGCCATGGTCGGCTACCGCAACCAGAATTCCTCCGGCCACATCATCACCATCGAGGACCCGATCGAGTTCGTGCACAAGCACGAAGGCTGCATCATCACGCAGCGCGAGATCGGCATCGATACCGACAGCTGGGAAATGGCCTTGCGCAACACCCTGCGCCAGGCGCCGGACGTGATCATGATCGGCGAAGTGCGCACCCGAGAAGGCATGGACCACGCGATCGCCTTCGCTGAAACCGGTCACCTGGTGCTTTGCACCCTGCACGCGAACAACGCCAACCAGGCGATGGACCGCATGATCAACTTCTTCCCTGAGGAACGCCGCAGCCAGTTGTTGATGGACTTGTCGATGAACCTCAAGGGCGTGGTTGCCCAGCAGCTGATCCCGACCCCGGATGGCAAGGGCCGGCGTGTGGCGATGGAAGTGCTGCTCGGCACGCCGTTGATCCAGGACTACATCCGCGAAGGCGAGATCCACAAGCTCAAGGACGTGATGAAAGAGTCGACCAACCTCGGCATGAAGACCTTCGACCAGGCGCTGTTCGAGCTCTACCAGGCCGGCGAGATCAGCTACGAAGACGCCCTGCGCCACGCCGACTCGACCAACGAAGTGCGCCTGAAGATCAAGCTGGCCCAGGGCGGTGACGCTCGCAGCCTCTCGCAGGGACTGGACGGCGTGGAGATTTCCGAGGTGCGCTAGAATGGCCGCATGAGCGCAGCATCGACTCCGGCAGATTCCTTTCTGGCCGACCATTTCCTGATCGCCATGCCGTCACTGGCCGATCCGAACTTCGCCCGTGGCGTGACCTTGCTTTGCCAGCACGACCAGGACGGGGCGATGGGGCTTACCATCAATCGCCGCTCTGATTTTCTGCTTGGCGAAATATTCCGCCAGATGGGCATCGATACCCGCTTACCCGAAGTCGCCGGCCTGCCGGTGCTGCTCGGCGGACCGGTTCAGCCCGACCACGGCTTCGTCCTCCACGACGACCCGCGCGACTGGGGCTCGACCTTGCGCTTCGGTCGCGGCCTGGCAATCACCGCCTCACGCGACGTGCTTGAAGCGATGGCGCGCGGCGAGGGCCCGGCTCGTGCCCTTGTTGTCTTGGGCTTTGCCGGCTGGGGCGCGGGCCAGTTGGAAGCAGAGCTGACCGAGAACGCCTGGCTGACCGGGCCGGTCGATCCGGCGATCGTTTTCGACATGCCACTGGAGTCGCGCTGGCGCGCCGCTGCCGATTCCATCGGAGTGGATCTGACCCGATTGTCCGATGCCGTGGGTCACGCCTGACGATGTCGGCGCCAGCCCAGACCCTGCTGGCCTTCGACGTCGGCGCCAAGCGCATCGGCGTGGCGGTGGGCAACACCATTTCCCAGAGTGCGCGCGAGGTCGGCGTGCTCGATGTCTTCGAAACAGGCCCCGACTGGTTGGTGCTGGATCGCTGGATGCAGGAATGGCGACCGGACCGACTGGTAGTTGGCGACCCGGCGACACTCGATGGCGGCGATCAGCCGATTCGTCGGCGGGCACGAGCATTCGCCCGGCAATTGCAGCAGCGTTACCGTGTGCCGGTCGAGCAGGTGGATGAGCGCACCAGTTCGATCGAGGCCGCGCAACGCTTCGCCGCCGGCCGCGCCAGCGGCGCGCGCAAGCGCCACCAGGCTGCGCAGCTCGATGCCCTGGCCGCTGCCGTGATCCTAGAACGCTGGCTGGTCGAGCCAGACTCCCGCATCGCCCTGCCCAAGGATTGAGCCGCATGAGCGTTTCCCAACTGCATCCCGACGGCCGGCTCCAGCACCTGCTCACACTGGATGGATTGTCCACCGGCATCATGGAAGAACTGCTCGACTCCGCCGAGGCCTTGCGCCCACATGCGCATGGCGGCACGGTGTTCCGCAATGTACTGGCCGGGCGCACGCTGTGCACGCTGTTCTTCGAAACCTCCACGCGCACCCGCAGTTCGTTCCAGTTGGCCGCCATCCGGCTGGGTGCCGATACCTTGGTGTTCGATGTCTCCTCGTCCTCGACCAGCAAGGGCGAAAGCCCGCTCGACACCATGCGCACGCTGGAAGCGATGGGCGTGGATGCGTTTGTCGTTCGCCATGCCCGCGATGGCGCGGTGGCTGAACTCGCCGCCGGAGCGCGGCCGGACACGGTATTCATCAATGCGGGCGACGGCCGCAGCAACCATCCGACCCAAGGCTTGCTGGACATGCTGACGCTGCGTCAGCGCAAGGGCACGGACTTCTCGAAACTGCGCGTACTGATCTGCGGGGATGTACTGCATTCGCGGGTCGCGCGTTCCGACCTGCACGCCCTGCGTGCGCTGGGTACGGGCGAGATCCGCGTTTGCGGGCCGACGAACCTGTTGCCGGACGCCTCGCTGCTGGCCGGTTGCAGGGTGGGCCAAGATTTCGATGCCGCGCTCGATGGCGTCGATGCGGTGATCATGTTGCGCTTGCAGCGCGAGCGCATGGAGCAGGGCCTGGTGCCGTCGCTGGAAGGTTACTTCCACGAATTCGGCCTGACTCCCGAGCGGCTGCGCCGGGCCCGGCCCGACGCGGTCGTGATGCATCCGGGGCCAATGAACCGGGGTGTGGAAATCGCCGATGCCGTCGCCGATGGTCCGCAGTCGGTGATCTTCGACCAGGTCGGCAACGGCCTGCCGGTGCGGATGGCGGTGTTGCGAACGCTCTTGGCGAGCGGTTAATTGCTGTCGACGCTACCGTTCTTGAAGTCCCAGGTGCGGGTGATATACAGCTCGTCGATGTCTTCCTTGGTCTTCGGCAAGGGCGCGAAGGGTTCGGCAAGTCGGACGATGTGCTGGGCGGCCTCGTCGAGAAGTTTTTGCCCGCTCGGAGTGACCAGGGTTACTTCGGAAACGCTGCCATCGCGGCGCACGACCACCGTGATCACCAGTCGCCCGCTCATTCCCAGTCGCCGGGCCGCGGCAGGATAGTTGAGGTTGCCGACCCGCTCGACCTTCTCTACCCAGGAGCGCATGTAGGCGGCATATTCGTATTCGCGAGTGCTTGCCGAGATGAACTTGCGCTTCGGTCGGCGCGCGTACAGCTCTTGCTGGCGGTCGATTTCGGCCGTCAGTCGCGCCATTTCCAGACTCTGCTGCATCAGCTCACGGCCGGTCGGAAGTGGCGTGGCCACGACCGGCTGGGTGTCCTCGGGCAGTGGCGCTTTTTCGGCGCTCTGCGCGCGGGTGGTGAGCAGGCGCTGGACAGGATCCGGGGCCGGCGGTGGTGCTTGCGCAGACATGGGTTCGGGTGCAATCCCGGATTGGGTCCTGGGCACCATCGAAATCTGTGATTCGCGGGGGCGCTGGGCCCGATCGCGGTCGCCGCCGCCCTGGTTGTTGGCCTGGGCGATGAAATCGGCCTGGTCTGGTGGGCTCGGGGTCGAGGTCTGGGTCAGGATCACGTCCAGGGTGGGGACGACCGGCGCGGCGTCTTCACGGGCGAAGCCCACACCGAGGATCAACACGCCGAAGCAGATCGCCGACAGGGCTAGAGTGGCCGAAAAGCGCTCGCGCGGCCCAATCTCGGGCCCTGCCGTGACCTTGGTGACGCTGGGCGGGACGGCCGTAGGCGCGCTCACGTCACGACCGCTGGGCGCATCGGGCCTCGATGGCGTCAAACAATTGGCCGGCGATGTTGAGGCCGAATTGCTTGTCGAGTTCGCGTGCGCAGGTGGGGCTGGTGACGTTGATTTCGGTCAGATAGTCGCCGATAACGTCCAGTCCGACGAACAACATGCCGCGTTTCCTGAGTTCGGGCCCAACCTGGGCGGCGATCCAGCGGTCACGATCGCTCAGTGGCCGGCCTTCGCCGCGGCCGCCGGCGGCGAGATTGCCCCGGAATTCATCGCCTTGTGGGATCCGGGCCAGGCAATAAGGCACCGGCTCGCCATCCACGAGCAGTATCCGCTTGTCGCCCTCGCGGATTTCCGGCAGGAAGCGCTGCGCCAGGGCCAGGTGCCGGCCGCCTTCGGTCAGGGTCTCAAGGATCACATTGAGATTGGGATCGCCAGCCCGGACCTGGAAGATCGAACGACCGCCCATGCCGTCCAGCGGCTTGAGCACGCAGTGCCCTTGCTCGGCCACGAAAGTGCGCAAGGCGGCGAAATCACGGCTGACCAGCGTCGGCGGGCAGCATTGCGGGAACAGCAGGGTTGCCAGCTTCTCGTTCAGGTCGCGCAGGCCGCGCGGATCGTTCACCACCAGCACGCCCTCGGCTTGCGCCAGCCCGAGGATATGGGTGTCATGCAGATAGGCGGCGTCCACTGGGGGATCGGGACGCATCAGCACGACGTCCATTTCCGCCAGCGGGCGGGTTTGAGCCGCCCCGAGCCGGTACCAGGAATCCGGGTCCTCGGCGACGACCAGCGGTACGCAGCGCGCCACCGCGCGACCTCCGGCAACGCCGAGTCCGCCCGGCACGACATAGTGTAGGGAGTGCCCGCGGCTCTGGGCTTCCAGAAGCATGGCGAAACTGGTGTCCTTGGCGATCTTGATGGACCCGATCGGGTCCATGACCATGGCCACGTGCAAAGGCATGGCGCGTCCGGTGTGCAGTGGCGATGGCCTCTAGCCTAGCAGGGCCACCGGGACAACGTGCAGGGGGTCACGGAAAGGCGAGGTATTCCGCGTACCTGCTTGACACTTTTGCGCTACGCTGGGATATAAGGCCAGTGGCAAGCGTCTGCGAGTCGCCGCCGATAGCGCCGCGAAATGGGGAGCAAGATGGACCAATCCAATCTCAACGGCTTGCGGGTCATGGTCATCGACGATTCGAAGACCATCCGCAGGACGGCAGAAACGCTCCTGAAAAAGGAGGGTTGCGACGTCGTCACCGCGACTGATGGTTTCGAGGCGCTGGCCAAGATCGCCGACCAGCAACCGCAGATCATTTTCGTCGACATCATGATGCCGCGCCTGGACGGCTATCAGACCTGCGCCTTGATCAAGAACAATCAGATGTTCAAGGGCACGCCGGTGATCATGTTGTCCTCGAAGGACGGGTTGTTCGACAAGGCGCGCGGCCGGATCGTCGGTTCCGACCAGTACCTGACCAAACCCTTTACTCGCGACGAGTTGCTCGACGCGATCCGCAAGTACCTGCCAGGAGCCTGACCCGAATATGGCCAAGCCCACCGCCCGCAGGCGTATCAATGCCTTCGACATGCTGCTCGACTATGAACAGCGTTCGTTGGCGCATGTGGTCGGCCGCCCAGAAATGATCGAGGCGCCGGGGCATTGGCGCGGCGTTGGCTTCAGGCTGGGCCAGCGGCGCCTGGTCTCGTCCTTCGACGAAATCATGGAGATCCTGTCGCTGCCGCCGATCACCCCGGTACCGGGTGCGCAGCCATGGATGCTCGGGGTCGCCAATGTGCGCGGCACCCTGCTTCCGGTCGTCGATCTCAAACAATTCCTCGAAGGCGAACGCACGCTTGTCCACGAGGGGCAGCGAGTACTGTTGGTGCGACAGGGTGGCGGCAACGTAGCGGTGCTGATCGATGAGATGTTCGGCCAGCGTACCTTCAACGACACGCACCGGACTGAGTTGTCCGGCGAAAACGAAGGCCGTTACGGCCATTTCGTCGACCGGGCCTACCGCCTGGGCGACACGTCTTGGGGTGTGTTCAGCATGTCAGTGCTGACGCGCACGCCTGAATTCCGGCAGGCCGCGCTGTGACGACGGCCGTCAGTGCAATTTCTTGGGGTGAGGTCCAGTCATGAGTACTAACGTCAACGCATTTACCAACAGGGTCAGCGGCTTTGGTCGTATGGCATGGGTGGGCATCTTTGTCCTCGCTGCCATCATCTTTGTCGCCAACTTCGGTTACGCGACCTACCTTTCCAGCCAGGAAAACAAGGCTCGAAGCATCACCGCAGAAATGCAGGTGCTCTCGCAGCAGCTGGCCAAATACGGCAAGGAAGCGGTCGAAGGCAACGCCGACTCATTTACTGAATTCGCCGCCACCAAGACCCGTATCGACGCCATCATGAAAGCCTTGCGCAAGGGTGGCTCGGAAGGCGTTCCGGGTTACGAAGGCAGCGTCCGTGAGCCTGGCGTCAGCGCGTCGCTCAAGAAGACCACGGAAATCTGGGCCAAGATGTCCCAGGACGCCGACCGCATCCTCAAGAGCCAGGAACAGGTGGTCAGCCTGCGCGACACCGCCGACAGCTTCACCGGCCGGATCCCGCGCATCTCCGCCCGCCTTGATGAAGTGGTGCGCGCCATGTCCGATACCGGCGCGCCGGCGTCGCAGATCAACATCGCCAACCGGCAGATCGTGCTCGCCGACCGCATGTCCCGCCGCGTGACGGAAATTCTCGGTGGCGGCGACCGCGCCGTAACCGCCGCCGACGCGCTTTCGCGCGATACCGCGGTGTTCAGCCAGGTGCTCTCCGGCCTGCGCGATGGCAATGCCGAAATGGGCGTCTCCCGGGTTGGCAGCACCGCCGCCCTCGACGCGGTCAACCAAGTCGACAAGCTCTATGCCGATTCGCAGAAGGAAATGGAAAGCATCCTGCAGGCATCCACCGATCTGTTCGAAGTGCAGCAGGCATCGGCTTCGATTTCCGGTGATTCCAACGTCCTGCTCGAAGACAGCCAGGCCTTGTTCAAGACCTTCGGCTCCAGCCTCAAACGGTTCTTTCCTAACAATGCGTGGGCGGCAATCTCCGGCCTGTTCGCCCTGGCCGCCATCGTTGGCTTGCTGCTGACGGTCCGCCGCGACGATCGCAAGGCTTTCCGTAGTTCCGAAGAACTCAACAAGCGCAACCAGGAGGCCATTCTGCGCCTGCTGGACGAAATGGGATCACTCGCCGAAGGCGACTTGACGGTGAAGGCGACCGTTACCGAGGACATCACCGGCGCGATCGCGGACTCCATCAACTTCGCGGTCGAGGCGCTGCGATCCCTGGTATCGACCATTAATGAAACCGCCGTGCAGGTGGCTGCCGCCGCCCAGGAAACTCAGGCGACCGCCATGCACCTGGCCGAAGCCGCGGAACACCAGGCGCAGCAGATCACCTCGGCCTCGGCGCAGATCAATGACATCGCCTCGTCCATCGACCAGGTGTCGCGCAACTCGGCCGAGTCGGCCGACGTGGCGCATCGATCGGTGGAAATCGCCGCCAAGGGCGCCGATGTGGTGCGCCAGACGATCCAAGGCATGGACAACATCCGTGACCAGATCCAGGAGACCTCGAAACGAATCAAGCGACTGGGCGAAAGCTCACAGGAAATTGGTTCGATCGTGGAACTGATCAACGACATCGCCGAGCAAACGAACATCCTGGCGCTGAACGCCGCTATTCAGGCGGCGTCCGCCGGCGAAGCGGGCCGAGGGTTCGCGGTCGTGGCCGACGAAGTGCAGCGATTGGCGGAACGCGCGTCGAACGCGACCAAGCGAATCGAAGCGTTGGTGCAGACGATTCAATCCGATACCAACGAAGCAGTGTCGTCGATGGAACAGACGACTGCGGAAGTGGTGGCCGGTGCCCGACTCGCCGAGGATGCGGGTTTGGCGCTCGGTGAGATTGAAAAGGTCTCGAACGACTTGGCCGATCTCATTCAGAACATTTCGACCGCAGCGCGCCAGCAGTCGGTCGCGGCGACCAACATCACCGCCACCATGTCCGTGATTCAGCAGATCACCTCGCAAACTTCACAGGGCGCCAATCAGACTGCAGAGTCGATTGGAAACCTTGCGCAGTTGGCGGCGGACCTGCGTCGATCGGTGGCCGACTTCAAGTTGCCGGCGGCCTGATCGACATCCGGGCGGCATTGGCATTGGCAATGGCTTGGCTTGGGAGCGGTGCACTGCTCTTGGGCATTGACGGGACCTCGGCATGAGGCTGGACGAGAACATCGATTTCACCACGCTGACCTGGGTCAAGCCCGAGCTCGATGAAACGCTCAGGCAGGCTCGGACTGCGCTGCAAACCTATGTCGAGGAAGGCGAGGATCTGGCGGAGTTGCGCCAGTGCGCCAGTCTGCTGCATCAGGTGCAGGGCACCTTGCGGATGGTCGAGTTGTACGGGCCGGCCATGGTCGCCGAGGAGATGGAGCAACTGAATCTCGCGCTGGTCGCGGGCAAGGTTGACAACCGCGACAACGCCTATGCCGCGCTGATGCAAGGCATCGTGCAGTTGCCGGATTACCTCGAGCGCTTGCAAAGCGGCCATCGTGACATTCCGATCGTCCTGTTACCGCTGCTCAACGAATTGCGCGGGGCCCGTGGTGAGAAGGGACTGAACGAAAGCGTATTGTTTTCGCCGGACCTGTCGCGCGCGCTGCCGGCTTCGGCTCGCGGTCCCGAGAAGGAGTTGCCGCTGGCGGAACTGCGCCGGCGTGCCGAAACATTGCATAGCTTGTTCCAGGGCGCGTTGCTGCGTTGGTTGAAGGAAGACAACAGCGCAGCCACCATTCGCGACCTGACCGATGTTTGCGAACAATTGGTCCCGATCACCCGGGCCGAGCCGGCGCGACGCCTGTTCTGGGTGGCAGCCGGGACGCTTGATGGCCTGGGCAGGAATGCATTCCCGGTCAGCAAGCCGCTCAAGCAGGCGCTGGCCAAGGTCGAACGCGAGATCAAGCGCCTTGCTGAAGGTGGCGATGACGCTTTCCGCAGCGATCCGCCGCTCGAATTGACCAAGCAACTGCTTTATTTCATTGCCCACGAAGGTACCGATACCGGCCGAGTCGGGGAAATTCGCAGCGTGTTCGGCCTGACTGGTGGCCAACCGAGCGAAGCCGAACTGGCTCATGCCCGCGGTAGTCTTGCCGGCAACAACCGCGCCTTGCTGGAAACCGTCTCTGGCGCCATCAAAGAAGACCTGATGCGGGTCAAGGATTCTCTCGACCTGCACCTGCGCACGCCTGATGCCTCGCCGGCCGACTTGATTGTCCAGGCTGAAGCGCTGGACCGCGTCGCCGATACTCTCGGGATGCTCGGACTCGGTGTTCAGCGCCGGGTTGTCCAGGAACAGCGCACCGCGATCCACGATGTCATCGCCGGCCAACGCCGGGATGACGAAGAGACCATGCTCGATATCGCCGGCGCGCTGCTTTACGTCGAAGCTGCCCTGGACGACCAGGTCGAACGGCTGGGCAAGGACTCCGATGCGACTTCGACCGGCACCGCCCCAATGCCGGCCGCCGAATCGCGCAAGCTGCTCGAGGCGCTGGTCAAGGAGGCGATTGCCAACTTCAGCCATGCTCGCGAGTGCTTCGTCGCCTTCGTCGAGACGCACTGGGATCATGGTCAATTGGCCGATGTGCCGCGCTTGCTCAGCGAAGTGTCTGGGGCGCTGCGCATCCTTGATCTTCCGATTCCTTCGCAATACTTGCTTGGCGTGCAGCGCTTCACGGAAAGCGAATTGTTGCGCCGCCGGCGTGTTCCCAGTGGCCAGCAGATGGATTCCCTGGCTGACGCCTTGGCCAGCATCGAGTACTACCTCGAAGCCCTGCGTGACCGCCGACCGAATCGCGAACAGATCATGGAAGTGGCCCGGCAGGGATTGGAGTCCCTCGGGTATTGGCCGCTGCCGGCGGACGATGTTTCCGATGCGCCGCTCGCCGAAAAAGCTAAGCCGGCTGCCCCCGTTGCGGTTGTCGCAACACCCGAAATGGCGGCGACTATCGATGCAGCGCCGATTGAGTCTGTCACCGAAGCGCTTGTCGAGCACGGCAGTGCTGCGCCTGTCGCCATGATGGCGGCGACCTCTGGCCAGTTTCCCTTGCTCCCCGGCTTCGATGCCGCGAGCAACGAGGAAATCGACGACGAGATCCGCGAAGTCTTCCTCGAAGAGCTCGAAGAGGAGATCCAGAACCTCAGCCAACTGCTTCCCGCCTGGCATGTCGAACCGAATAGCGCGGAATTGCTGCGCCCGATCCGCCGTGTTTTCCATACGCTCAAGGGTAGCGGACGCCTGGTAGGCGCCAAGGCGCTCGGCGAATTCAGTTGGAGCGTGGAGAGCCTGCTCAACCGCGTGCTCGACGGTAGTCGTTCGGCTACACCGGCGGTGGAAGCCTTGGTCGGCCATGCCTTCGACACGCTGCCGTTGTTGCGCGCCGCCTTGCAAGGGCAAAGTGTCCATGCCGACCTGGCCGGCATACAGGATGTCGCTGGCAAATTGATGGCCGGCGAAGAGGCGATCTACCAGCCTGCCGATGCAGTGACGCAAGAGCCGGCTGCAATCGATGCCGATGAAGCCGAGCCGGTTGCGGCCGAGTCGGATGCGATCGCCGAAATGATGGCGCAGGAGATCGCGGAGACCGCTAGCGATAGCAACGTATTCTCGATCGACCCGGTGCTGCTCGAGATTCTCAAGCCGGAAGTCAATGGGCATCTGGAAGTCGTCGATCGTTGGTTGGCGGCCTGCGCCAGCGGCGGCCCGCAGCAGGTGACCGACCCATTGCTCCGCTCGATACACACCATGAATGGTGCGTTCGCCATGACCGATGTCGTGGTCATTACCGATGTCACCTCGCCGCTGGAAGGCTATCTCAAGCGTGCGTTGGCGCATGACCGGATGCCGTCCGTGGAAGACATCGGCCTGATCGGGGAAGCCTCGCAGGCGATCCGGGTCACGCTGTTTGCGCTCGAACATGCCCACTCGTTGCCACATTTCGACGACTTGGCGGCGCGCATCAATGCCTTGCGCAACACCTTGCCCGATTCGCACCTGCCCAGTGTCCCCGTGCACCTGGATGCGGAAGAGGCAGAAGTATCGATGCTTCCGCAGGCGGTCGTCATGGGCGACGCGGATACTTCGGCTTTGCCCGAATTCGCACAAGCGCCCGAGGCCCCGGTGGCCGAAGCGCCTGTCGCCGAAGCGCCTGTCGCCGAAGCACTGCCGGCTACCGATGAAGCGGCGGCGGCCGAGGAAATCCTCGTTGTCGAAGACACGACGTTCGAGGCGGAGCCCGACATTGCCGACCTGCCCGAAGGCGAACTGCTGTCGCTCGACGATTTCCTGCAATCCGCAGGCGAGCAAACGCCGATTTTCACCATGGAAGAAACGCCAGACGCGACCGGCGAAGTGTTCCTGGAAGAGCCGACGGAGGTAATCCCGGAAGATGCTGTGTTGGCGTCGGACGATGCCTTGGCGAGCATGATCGCCGCCTTCGCACCGGAAGAGGTTGAGTCGCTGGGCGTCGACGAGGCTTCAACGTCTGTCGATATCATCGAAACCGGCCCCGTCGGCACCGACCTTGTCGAAGCCGATGTCATTGATGCAAATGCCACCGATGTGGAAATGGCGGATGCCATTGCGGAGCCGGAGATCGAGGCTGTCGCCAGTGAAGCGGATCTCGCTGTGGTTGCCGATGCGCCCGCGACAGTGGGTGCAGATGATTATTACGGACTCAGCCTGGATGAACTCGAGGCGCTCACGGCCCCCGAGCTTGCCCCGGAACTTGCGGAAGCGACGGCCGAGGCCGTTGCGGAAGCGGAAGTGGAAAATACGGAGCAGTCGGTCGCCGGCGACGTACCTGCGAGTGCCGAAGTGTCGTCGGCGCCCGATTACGTCGAGGCGCTGTCGGTGGAAGCGATCGCCGGCATGTCCGACAACGAGATTTCCGAGCTGTCGGGTTCCGAAGCAGGGCTCGAAGCCATCTCGGAAGCAGAGGTTGAAGCGGAACCTGAAACTGAAACTGAAACTGAAGCGGCCTCCGAAGCAGAGATTCCGGAAGAACTCGCGGCCGAAACGGAAGTTGCGGAAGAATTCGCCGACGAGTCGGAGGAAGAGACCGAGGCCAAACTGGCAGCGGAAATGGCGGTCGAAGTCGAGGCGCCAGTTCCGGTTGCCCGCCCGACCGTGCCCTTGGCGGTCGATCCCGATGATCCCGATGCGGATCTCGATGTCAGCGATATCGATCCTGACTTGCTCGACATCTTCTTGGAAGAATCCAACGACATCCTCGATCACTCGGATGGCTTGCTCGCGAAACTCCGCGATAGCTCTGATGACCGCGAGCTGGTTACCGGGTTGCAGCGCGACCTGCACACGCTCAAGGGTGGCGCGCGCATGGCCGGTATCTTCACGGTCGGCGAATTGGGCCATGCCATGGAATCGCTGCTCGAGGCTGTGGCCGAGGGCCGCCAGCGGCTCAGTGCCATCGGCGTGATCGTGCTCGAGCGTGGCTTCGACCGACTGCATGCCATGATTGGACGCATCAGTTCCCGCAAGGCGGTGGCAATGCCGACCGGGACCATCGCCCAAGTCGAGGCACTGTCTGCCGGCCTGTCTCTGGACGGCGTCGCGGGCAAGCCGGAAATGGCCGAGAGTGTCCCGACGCCAGTGCTGGTCAAGCCGCTGCAGCCGCTTTCCGCTCCGATCGACGACCTCGCCGGCGAAGACGAATTCGCCGGTGTACGCGCCACGCAGGAACAAGTGCGTATTCGCGCCGACCTGCTCGATCGGTTGGTGAACTACGCCGGTGAGGTGGCAATCTACCGCGCCCGCCTGGAACAGCAATTGGGCGCGTTCCGTTCCAATCTTGGTGAACTCAACCAGACCACGACGCGACTGCGAGAACAGCTGCGCCGCCTGGAGATCGAGACCGAAGCCCAGATCGTCGCCCGCTTCCAGCGCGAAGGCGAGACGATGGACGAGACCTTCGATCCGCTCGAACTCGACCGGTTCTCGACCCAGCAGCAACTGTCGCGTGCGCTGTCCGAGTCGGCCAATGACTTGGTCAACCTGCAGGGCAACCTGGACGAGATCACCCGCCAGTACGAAACCCTGCTGCTGCAGCAATCGCGAGTCAGCTCGGACCTGCAGGAAGGCCTGATGCGCACTCGCATGGTGCCGTTCGATGCCTTGGTCCCGCGTCTGCGCCGCGTCTTGCGACAGGCAGCCAGCGACACCGGTAAGCAGGTTCAGCTGAAGGTTGATGGCGCGTCTGGCGAAATGGATCGCAACGTCCTCGATCGCATGACCGCTCCGCTCGAGCACATGCTGCGCAACTCCATGGCCCACGGCCTGGAACTGCCGGCGGACCGCCGCAAAGCCAAGAAAGCCGAGGAAGGCACCGTCCGAATCGCTGTCCAGCGTGAAGGTTCGGAAGTCGTGCTCAAGGTCAGCGACGACGGCCAGGGCATGGACAAGAAGGCCATTCGCGCCAAGGCCATCGAACGTGGCCTGATCAAGGCCGATGCCGTGCTGACCGACGATGAACTCTTCGGCATGGTTCTTGAGGCCGGCTTCTCCACTGCCGAAACGGTCAGTCGCCTGTCTGGTCGTGGCGTCGGCATGGACGTTGTCTACAGCGAAATCCGCCAGCTTGGCGGCACCCTGCAGATCAAGTCCGAGGAAGGTAAGGGCACCGATTTCACCATCCGCTTGCCGTTCACGCTGGCGGTGACGCAAGCAGTATTCGTCAAGATCGGCGAGACCAGCTTCGCCGTGCCGATTGCGTCCGTGCAGGGTGTGGGTCGTATCGATCGCAAAGACCTGGCCAAGCAGTTGGCGACGGATCGCCCGGTGTTCACCTATGCGGGCGAAGAGTATGTGATCCATGATATCGGCCGCCTGATTGGCCACTTGCCCGCGAAGGCGCAGGACAGCCTGCAGATGCCATTGCTGCTGGCGCGATCCGGTGATCTGCGCACGGCGATCTGCATTGACCAAGTGCTCGGCAGTCGCGAAATCGTTGTCAAGCCGGTGGGGCCGCAAGTCAGTTCGGTGCCGGGTATTTTCGGCGCCACCATCATGGGTGACGGGCGCGTCGTGGTGATCCTCGACGTCGCGCCGCTGGTGCGACGCCAAAGTGCGATCGTGCGCGAGGCGACGCCGGAAGTGCCACTGCCGGAGGTGCCTGCGGCGCCAGTCCAGAGAATTCCCATCGTCATGGTGGTCGACGATTCGATCACCATGCGCAAGGTCACTGGCCGCGTGCTCGAGCGCAACAACATGGAAGTGCTCACCGCGAAGGACGGCGTGGATGCGGTCGAAAAAATGGCCGAACGCGTTCCCGACCTGGTCCTGCTCGACATCGAAATGCCGCGCATGGACGGTTATGAAGTCGCCCAGAACATGCGTTCCGACCCGCGCCTCAAGGATGTGCCGATCATCATGATCACTTCGCGTACCGGCGAAAAGCATCGCCAGCGCGCCATGGAAATCGGCGTCGACCGTTACCTCGGCAAACCCTACCAAGAGCCAGAGCTCATGCGCAATGTGTTCGAGATGCTTGGCATGGAGTCGGTGAATGGCTAAGGCGGTGCCTCGCGTCGCTCTGCTCGCGCGCGCAGGCAACGCCCGCGAACAACTCCGGCGCGCCCTTGGCGATGCCGGTGCAGCGCTGGTGGTCGAAGGCGATCCTGCCGATCTCGATCCGACCGAAATACTCGCGCTCGCGCCGACGCTGGTTCTGGTCGGTATCGAACCGGCGATCGAATCGGCGATGGAACGCTTCGACAGTTTGCTGGATGCACCGGGTATCGAGGTGATGTTCGATGATGCCGAGGTCACCAATGGCCTTGATGGCTGGAATTTGAATCGTTGGGCCCGGCACCTGGTTGCCAAGCTGGTAGGCACGGATCTTCTGCCGCCGAGCCCCGCCGGCGCAGCCGAACACGACCGCCATGATTTTTCTCCCGAGCCCGGCGCGCCGCAGACGCCAGCGGAGGCGATGGACCATGCGCGCCTGGAGGACTACACCCTCGACACGCGTGCACTGGCCGACAGCATTCCGACTGACGCCACGTTTTCGTCCGGACAGGACTACAACGATGCTGACGCGGAGGCATCCGAAGGCGAGCTGGACGAAGATGTTGCGAAATTGGCGGCGCATCTGGAAGCGTTCGAGCATGCATCGACAGGCGACGGGCTTGACGGCCTGGAAGCTCTGTTTGGCCATTCGCCTGACACTGCCGTCAAGGTGACCCAGGCACAAGTTGAAACTGCACCGGTTTCGGTGCCGGCGGATCTGGCGGCATTGGCGGACATGGATTTCGGTGAACTTTCGTTGCTCGACTCGGATACCCCTCTACCGAAGGCGGCGCCCGCGCCGGTTGTTGCCACCATGCCGGTATTCGCGGATTCCGGGCTCAGCCTGGCGCCGATCGATGGCGAGATCGTGGAAACGATGCGCAGTGTCCAAGGCGCTGGTGCGGTAGTTATCCTGGCAGGCCTGGGTGGACCGGACGCCGTGCGTCAAGTGTTGTCCAGCTTGCCCGATCGCATGCCGGCACCCGTACTGCTTTACCAGCACCTGGAGGTTGGCAAGTACGATCGTCTGGTGGAGCAGTTGGCCAAGGTCAGCCGGCTACCGGTAGCGCTTGCCTGCGCTGGGGAGATCCCCAGGCCGGGCTGTGTTTCGGTGCTGCCTGCGGGTATCTCGCTCAGGGTTGACGGAGGAGTATTGCGCTTCGAACCGGGACCGCTCGAATGCTTGATTACGGCATTGCCGGCAAGTGCCAGTGTGGTGGTCTTTCTCAGCGGTGCCGATGCCTCGCTTGTCGCGGCGGCAATGGCGCTGAGAACTGCCGGCGGCTTGGCTTTCGCCCAGGACCCCGAAGTCTGCTTCGATCCTTCGGCGGCGCTGGCATTGCAACAACAGGGAGCGGCCGTTTATCCCGCGTTGGGACTGGCCCGGCAAATCGCCGCCCGCTGGTCGCTGTGAAAATTTCAGGAGAATGCTCGTGAATGCCCCACAAAGAGACATCCGCGGAGTCATGATCACGGTCGGCCAGGGGCGGCTGCTGTTGCCCAACGCCAGCGTCGCCGAGGTCATCACCTTTTCCGATCCGGAACCGGTCGAGAACGCGCCGGACTGGCTGTTGGGTCGCATCCGCTGGCGCGGTTGGCGCCTGCCGTTGGTGTCCTTTTCCCGGCTGACTGGCTGGTCGCAGGAAGGCGGCCAGATTGGTGCCAAGGTAGCGGTGCTTAAAGCCTTGGGTGGTAATCCGCGCTTGCCTTATTTTGCCGTGCTGTCGCAAGGATTCCCGCGCCTGGTGACGGTATCGAATGCCGGCTTGACCGAGACCCGCGATGGCAAGGATCAGCCGCTGGGCGTCCACTCGCAGGTAATGCTCAACGATGACGTCGCCGTAGTCCCCGACTTGATGAGTATCGAATTGCTGATCGACAAGGCGCTCGCACAAGCCGCCTGAGCCTGGTTTCAATCGAGGCTTAGCGCCAGTCTCCGTAAAGCGCATTGAGCGCGGCGATCGCCGCCATCCCGGCCGTTTCCGTGCGCAGGATGCGCGGCCCCATGCGCAGCCCTTCGTAACCGGCGACCTTGAGCGTGGCGATGTCGCGTTCGCTGAATCCACCCTCGGGGCCGATCGCCAGGGTCAAAGTGTCTGCCACCAACGCGGCCTCCGGTAACGACAGTTTTGCTGCCGGATCCAGGATGAACCGGCGCGCGTTGCCATCACCGGCCGCGAATCGATCCAGCGTCTGCGGTGCGAGAACTGCCGGAAGTCGCGCGCGCCCACATTGCTCGCAGGCCGATGCCGTGACACCGCGCCAATGGTTCATTCTCTTGTCCGAACGCTCGCCGTCGAGCTTCACTTCGGTCCGGTCGGTCACTACTGGCGCGATCACCGCGACTCCGAGTTCAGTGGCCTTCTGCAGGATCAGATCCATCTTTTCGCTACGGGCGATGCCCTGGGCGAGAGTGATGTGCAGCGGCGATTCATTCTTCACCTCGATGCGGCCGGTGATCTCCACTTCCGCGCCGCGCTTGAGCAATCCGAGGAGGCGCGCCTGGTAATCGTGGCCGTCGCCGTTGAACAGCACGCAGGCGTCGCCGATCTCCAGCCGCAACACGCGCACGAGATGGTTGCTGGTCGCTTCCGGCAAGGCGAGGTGCTGGCCTATGGCGAGCGGGGCGTCGAGGAAACTACGGATCGTGCGCATCAGCGGGCCGCCTCGATGATGGCCGATAATGTGGTCTTGGCCAGGTGCTGCAGGGCCGCCTCGTCGATGCAATAGGGCGGCATCCAATACAAGACGTCGCCGAGCGGGCGAAGCAGCACGCCTTCGCCGAGCGCATGCCGATAGGCGCGCAAGCCTCGGCGATCTCCCGGGGCCATTTCGACTGCCAGGATCATCCCCGTCTGGCGTACGTCGATGACTTGTGAATGCTCACGCAGCGGCGCCGCCAGTTCGGCCATGCGCGCGGCGGTGGCGCGGTTGCGTTCCAGCACCGGCTCGGTTTCGAAGATCGCCAATGACGCCAGCGCCGCTGCGCAGCCGAGCGGATTGCCGGTGTAGCTGTGCGAATGCAGGAAGGCGCGATCGCGCGATTCATCCAGGAATGCCTCGTAAACCGCCGCCGTGGTCAGCACCGCCGACATCGGCAGGAAACCACCGGTCAAACCTTTCGACAGACAGAGGAAATCAGGAGTGATGCCAGCCTGCTCGCAGGCAAACAGCGTGCCGGTGCGACCGAAGCCGACCGCGATTTCATCGGCGATCAAGTGCACACCGTGCGCGTCGCAGATCTCGCGGGCGCGATGCAGGTAGGCGGGGTGGTACATTCGCATGCCGCCGGCGCATTGCACCAGCGGTTCCAGGATCAGTGCGCAGATCTCGCCTTCGTGGCGGGCGAAGATCGTAGCGAGTTCGTCGGCGCGGCGCAGCGCACAGGCCTCGGCGGATTCGCCTGGCTCGGCTTCGTAGGCATCGGGCGACGGGGCGAATAGCGGTTGCAGTAGCAACGGCGAGTAGATGCGGCGATACAGTGGGATGTCACCCATCGACAGCGCGCCGAGGGTTTCGCCGTGGTAGCCGTTGCTCAGGGCGATGAATTTCTTCCGCCGCGATTCGCCGCGATTGAGGAAGCTGTGGAAGCTCATCTTCAGCGCTACTTCCACTGCGGCCGAGCCATTGTCGGCATAGAACACCCGCGCCAATCCGGGCGGCGCGAGTGCGAGCAGTTTTTCAGCAAGCATCAGGCCGGGCTCATGCGAAAACCCTGCAAAGATCACGTGCTCGAGTTCGCCGGCCTGGCGGGCGATCGCCGCGGCGATACGCGGCTCGGCGTGGCCGAACAGGTTGGTCCACCAGCTGCTCACCGCATCCAGATAGTGGCGGCCGTCAACGCCTTCAAGCCAGACGCCACGGCCGCGCCGGATCGGCACCAGCGGCAAAGTATCGGGATGCTCGGCCATCTGCGTGCAGGGATGCCAGAGCACGGCGAGATCGCGCGAACGCCAGGCCTCGGCCTCTGCTAGCATCGCGGTGTCGATGTTGTCCTTGTGCATGCGCCCATGATCCCGAGCCGCCGCCGTTCTGTCCATGCATCCGATGGCTTGGCGGATGCGCCAGGGAAGCTATGATGCCGACCCTGCCGATCATCCATGGCCGGGAAGAAGTCGAATCCGGGCCATATCGCCGGGAAACGCTGGACCTGGAGTTCGCCAACGGCGAACGCCGCCGATACGAAAGGCTGATCAGTCGTGGCCACGGCGCGGTGATGATCGCCGCGATCCCCGAGCCGGGCACGGTGCTGCTGATCCGCGAATACGCCGCCGGCATGCATCGCTATGAATTGGGCCTGCCCAAGGGGCGGATGGACGCCGGTGAAGGCATCCTTGACGCCGCCAATCGTGAGCTCAAGGAAGAAACCGGCTTTGGTGCACGCAAGCTGACCCACCTGCGCTCGATCAGCCTTGCGCCTTCCTACATGACCCACGAAATCCACCTCGTGCTGGCCGAAGAGCTGTATCCCGAGCGCCTGCCCGGCGACGAACCTGAGGAGTTGGAAGTGCTGCCCTGGAAACTTGATGCATTGCACGAACTGATCCTGCGCGAGGACTGTTCGGAAGGCCGCTCGCTGGCCGGATTGTTCATCGTCCGCGAACTGCTGGCGGCACGGCGATGAACTTCGACCACGAGGCAGTCATCGCGCTCGCGCGCGCCGCCGGCGCGGCGATCATGAAGGTCTACGCCGAAGACTTTTCGGTGGAACACAAGGATGATCGCTCGCCGCTGACCGCCGCCGATCTGGCCGCGCATCGCCTGATCGTGGACGGATTGACGGCGCTGACGCCGGACCTGCCAGTGCTGTCGGAAGAATCAGCCAGCGTACCCTGGGCGGAACGGCAACGCTGGGCGCGCTACTGGCTGGTGGATCCGCTCGATGGCACCCGCGAATTCGTCAAGAAGAACGGTGAGTTCACCGTCAATATCGCGCTGATCGAAGACGGCGCGACCACTTTCGGCGTGGTGTTCGCGCCGGCCCTGGACGAATTGCACTACGGCATCCGCGGTGTCGGCGCCTTCGTCCGCGACGGCGCCAACGACGTGCCGATCATGAGCCGAAAGCCGGCGTCGCAACCGCTGCGCGTTGCAGCGAGCCGTTCGCATATGGATCCACGCACGACCGCCGCACTGGAACGCATGGGCGAGGCGCAGACGCAGGGGCTGGGCTCGTCGCTGAAATTCTGTCGGATCGCCGAAGGCCGGGTCGATGTCTATCCGCGCTTCGGTCCGACTTCGGAATGGGACACCGCCGCCGCCCAATGCGTGCTGGAGGCCGCCGGCGGCGCGGTGCTCACGCTCGACGGCCGGCCCTTGCGCTACAACAGCAAGGATTCGCTGCTCAATCCGGATTTCATCGCGCTGGGTGACGCCGATCTGCCGTGGCGGGACTGGCTCGATGGCTGACATTCGGGACTTGCTCGAAATCATGGCACGGTTGCGCGACCCCGCCACCGGCTGCCCCTGGGATGTGCAACAGGACTTCGCGTCGATCGCGCCCTATACGATCGAGGAAGCCTACGAAGTCGCCGACGCCATCGACCGCGGCGACCTGCACGAGCTCAAGGACGAACTCGGCGATCTGCTGCTGCAGGTGGTCTTCCACGCGCGCATGGCCGAGGAGGGCGGGCATTTTTCTTTCGCCGACGTGGTCGCGGCGATCTGCGACAAGATGGTGCGACGGCATCCGCATGTATTCGCTGGCGCCAGCGTCGCGGACGCCGACGTCCAGACCACCGCCTGGGAAGAAACCAAGCGGATCGAACGTGAGCTCAAGGACGGCGCCGACCGCAGCGCCCTCGCCGGGATTGCCCGTGGTCTGCCGGAGTGGCAACGCGCGGTGAAATTGCAAAAGCGCGCCGCCCGGGTCGGCTTCGACTGGCCCGATGTCGAACCCGTGTTCGAAAAGCTGCACGAGGAACTCGACGAAGTGCGCGAAGAGCTCGCCAAGGGTCGTGGCCACGAGGCGCTGGAAGACGAGATCGGCGACGTGTTGTTCGTCTGCGCGAATCTCACTCGCCACGCCAAGGTCGATTTTGGCGCGGCGATGCGCCGGGCTAACGCCAAGTTCGAACGCCGATTCCGGCGCATGGAAACGCTGGCCGCCGAACAGGGCTTGTCGCTGGAAGGTATGACGCTTGATCAACAGGACGCTTACTGGAATCGTGCGAAACTTGAAGAGAGAGCGCCATCCGGAGACGCCCCATGAGCCAGTTTGCCAGCCTCAAAGAGTTCTATCCTTTCTACCTGTCGGAACACAGCAACCGCACCTGCCGACGCCTTCATTTCATCGGCACTTCGCTGGTGCTGGGTTGTCTGGTCATGCTCGCGCGCAGTGGTGATGGCTGGTGGGGTTTGTACGCGCTGTTGTGCGGTTATGGCTTTGCCTGGATCGGGCATTTCTTCTTCGAGCACAACAAGCCAGCCACCTTCAAATACCCGTTCTATTCCTTTGCCAGCGACTGGTTGATGTACAAGGACATGCTGACCGGCAAGATCGCGTTCTGATCGGCGGCCAGCGCTTTTCACGCCGGAATCACCCCCGGGGCGGTTTAATCTTCACAAACCTGAAGACCCCGCTACCTCGAGGTGGACCATGCGCAAAGACGACCCTGCCGGCCTGATCCTGCTGATCGAAGACAATCGCAACCTGTCCGAGATGGTCGGCGAATACCTGGAGTCCCGCGGCTTTGGCGTGGATTACGCTACCGACGGTCTCGATGGCTATCGGCTGGCCTGCGACAACAGCTACGACGTGATCGTGCTCGACCTGATGCTGCCGCGCCTGGATGGTGTGGAATTGTGCCGTCGCCTGCGTGCGGAGGCGAAGAAGTCAACGCCGGTGCTGATGCTCACCGCACGCGACACCCTGGCTGACAAAGTCAGCGGGCTCGATGCCGGCGCCGACGACTATCTGGTCAAGCCGTTCGCTATCCAGGAACTCGAAGCCCGCGTGCGCGCGCTGATCCGGCGCGACCGGCGCCAGGTCAGCCCGGAAGTGCTGCGGATCGGCGATCTGGTGCTTGACCCCGCCAGCCTGCGCGCGACGCGAGCCGGGCAGGAATTGCAACTCTCGCCGATCGGCCTGCGCCTGCTGACCATCCTGATGCGCGAATCGCCGCGGGTGGTGACCCGGCGCGATATCGAACGGGAAATCTGGGGCGATGGCCTGCCCGATTCCGATACCTTGCGTAGCCATCTCTACAATTTGCGCAAAGTCGTCGATCGCCCGTTCGACAAACCCCTGCTGCACACCGTCCAGACCGCCGGTTACCGCATCGCCGATCTGGATCTGGTCCCGGCATGACCCGACGCACCGGGCTGCGCCGCAAGATCTGGGTCGCTTTCATCCTGCAGGCGGCGGCGATCAGCTTCGCCGCGGTGCTCGGTGTTTATGGTGCGTCGGCGGTGCTCAAGCACGTGCTGATCCAGCGCGCGTTGCAACAGGAGGCGTTGCATTTCTGGCAGCGCCGCGAAAAAAATCCTGCGGCCGAGATGCCCGATACTTTCAACATGACCGGCTTCCTGTTGCCGGCGAACACACCGCTCGTTGCCGTGCCTGTAGAGCTCCGCCCACTGCGTCCGGGTTTCCACAGCCTGCCGCGCGAACAAGGCGGCTCGCTGGTGCTGGTGGAAGATCGGGGCGGGCAGCGCCTTTTCCTGCTGTTCAAACAGGAGCAGGTTGACTCCCTGGCATTCTGGTTCGGCGTTACCCCGTTGGCCCTTGTACTGGTGGTGGTCTACATCATCGCCTGGGGCACTTATCGGACATCCCGACGTGCGGTTTCGCCAGTCATCTGGCTGGCCGATCAGGTGCAGCACTGGGATCCGCATCATCCCGATGTCGACGCGATCCGCGCCGAAAACCTGCCCGGCGATGTCGAGGGCGAGACGCTCGCACTCGCTTCAGCCCTGCACGACTTCGGTTCTCGTCTTGGCACTTTCGTCGAGCGCGAGCGCAACTTCACCCGCGACGCTTCGCACGAATTACGCACCCCGCTGACCGTGATCCGGGTGGCCGGCGACATGATGGCCGCCGATGAAGCGCTGTCGCCGATGTCGCGGCGCGCGCTCAAGCGCATCCAGGCGTCGGGTCGCGACATGGAAGCCCTGATCGACGCCTTCCTGATCCTGGCCCGAGAAGGCGATACCGGCCTGCCCGACGACGATTTTTCGGTCAGCGAAGTCGTGGCTGAGGAAATCGACAAGGCGCGCGAGTTGGTGCAAGGCAAGCCGGTTGCCGTGGCGTATCGCGTTGAGCAGGACTTCGGACTGCATGCGCCGGTGCGGGTGCTGTCCGTGCTGCTCGGCAACCTGTTGCGTAATGCCTGCCATTACACCGATGCGGGGACGGTCATGGTCACCGTCACGGCCGGTCGCATCTTGGTGGCCGACACCGGTATTGGCATGAATGCAGATGAATTGACGCGCGTGTTCGAGCCGTTCTACCGCGGCGGCGACCGCGCGCGCGACGGCCAGGGTATCGGTCTGTCGATCGTCCGGCGCCTGTCCGAGCGTTACGGCTGGCCGGTAAATCTCGACAGCGAGGCGGGCCGCGGGACCACCGCGACCATCCGCTTCCCTGGCGCAGTTCTGGGCTGAAGCGAAGCTATGGCAGAATGTTGGCCAGTCCTGCGAGTTGAAAGGCGATATGGCTGATAGTTCTGGCAGTCACGCTCCTCGCAGTCCGTTCCGGGCTTGGCAGGCGTTCGTTTGGTCGATGCAAGGCCTGCGCGCTGCCTGGCAGGTAGAGTCTTCGTTCCGCCTGGAAATATATCTGTTCGTGCTGCTGGCGCCACTGGCTGTTTGGCTCGGCGCGGGTGGTATTGAACGCGCAATCCTGATCGGCTCCATGATTGTGGTGTTGATCGTCGAGGTGTTGAATTCGGCGGTCGAGGCGGTGGTTGACCGCTGGGGCGCCGAACACCACGTGCTGGCAGGGCGCGCCAAGGACATGGGGTCGGCGGCCGTGTTCCTTGCCGACATGAACGTGCTGGTCTGCTGGGGCTTGATCCTCGGCCCGCGGCTGATGGATTGATCGACGAATGGATTGGTTTTTCGACAGCGAGATCTGGGTCGCCCTGTTCACCCTGGCGACGCTCGAGATCGTGCTCGGCGTGGACAACCTGGTGTTCATTTCCATTGCGGTCAGCAAGTTGCCGCCCGAGCAACGGCCAAGGGCGCGCCGCCTAGGTTTGATGCTGGCTTGCGTGACGCGAATCCTGCTGTTGTTGTCGTTGGCATTTCTGGCGCGGATGCAGACCAATCTGTTTTCCCTGTTTGGCCAGGATTTCTCCGTGCGCGACCTGGTGCTGATTGGCGGTGGCCTGTTCCTGCTGGTCAAAGGCACCATGGAAATCCACGATTCGGTCGAAGGTCGCGGCGAAGACGAGGACATCGACACTCGGCCATCGGTGGTGTTCGGTTACGTGATCGCGCAGATTGCCATTATCGACATCGTGTTCTCGCTCGACTCGGTGATCACCGCGGTCGGCATGGTCACCAATGTCGGCGTGATGGTCGCAGCCATCGTCATCGCTGTCGCGGTGATGATCTTTGCCTCCAACCCGATCGGTGATTTCATCGATCGGCATCCGACCATCAAGATGCTGGCGCTGGCCTTCATCATCCTCGTCGGCGTCGCCCTGATCGCCGACGGCATTGAGATCCACATCGAACGCAAGCTGCTGTATTTCGCCATGGCCTTCTCTGCTGGCGTTGAGTCCCTGAACATCCTCGCCAAGCAGCGTTCCCGCAAACGCAGCCGGCCAGCTGGCAACTGACTAGAGGCACATTGCGTCTCCGGCTGGGCGGTGTTCCAATGCGCCCATCCAAACTCAGGGTAACGCCATGCGCGCGATTCGTTGGCTGGTACTGGTCCTTTTGCTGCCGATGCTGGCTGGCTGCGGCTACAACCACATCCAGACGCAGGACGAGGCGGTGAAGGCGCAGTGGTCCGAAGTGCTGAACCAGTACCAGCGGCGCGCCGACCTCGTGCCCAACCTGGTCAATACCGTCAAGGGTTATGCCGCCCAGGAAGAGCGCGTGCTCACCGAGGTCACCAACGCCCGCGCCCGGGTCGGCTCCATGCAGATCAGCGCTGCCGACGCTGCCGATCCGGCCAAGCTGGCGGCGTTCCAGCAAGCGCAGGGCGAACTGTCCGGCGCGTTGTCGCGGCTGCTGGTGGTGTCCGAAAATTATCCTGACCTGAAGTCGAACCAGAATTTCCTCGACTTGCAGGCGCAGCTCGAAGGCACCGAGAACCGCATCACCGTGGCGCGCAACCGCTACATCCAGAGCGTGCAGGATTACAACGTGCTGGTGCGGCAGTTCCCGGTGAACATGACCGCCAAGATGTTCGGCTACGCAGTCAAGCCCAACTTCACGGTCGATAACGAAGCGGCAATTTCCAAGCCGCCGACGGTTGAATTCGCGCCGGTCGCGCCGCCTGCTGCGCCCACACCACCGGCACCGCCGGCACCGCCGAAGCCGCAGAACTGAGCACTGTGATCCGAGGCCTGCTCGCGGGCCTGTTGCTGGCGCTGGTCACCGCTGCGTCGGCGCGCGCTGCCGATGTGCCGGTGCTGCATCAGCACGTCACCGATACCACCGGCACGCTCAGCGCCGAACAAATCTCCCAACTCGAAGCGCAGTTGGTCGCGCTGGAACAGCGCAAGGGCAGCCAGGTGGCGGTGTTGATCGTTCCCACGCTCGATGGCCAGGCGATCGAGGAATACTCATTGGCGGTCGCCGAGAAGAACAAGATCGGCCGTGGCAAGGTCGACGACGGCCTGCTGCTGATGATTGCCAAGGACGACCACAAGGCGCGCATCGAAGTCGGCTATGGATTGGAGGGTGCCATTCCGGATGCGATCGCCAGCCGGGTAATCCGTGAGTACCTGGCGCCGCATTTTCGCCAGAACGATTATTTCGGCGGATTGCAGGAAGCCATCGGTGTCCTGACAAAGTTGATCGATGGCGAGCCTTTGCCAGAACCCATGGTCAGTGATGCTAGTGGTGACGCCAATCCGGTGCCGGCGTTTTTCCTCGGCCTGTTCCTCGGTATCGTCATGCTGGTATTGCTGTCCAAGCATCGAGCGCTCGGCACGGTGTCGGCGATCGTCCTGGCCCTGCTGGCGGCGTGGCTGATCTGGTCCCTGCCGGCGATGCTGGCGGCATCCGGGGTCGGCGCGTTGATGGGCAGCGGTGGTTTCGGTGGACGTGGCGGTCGATTCAGTTCGGGCGGCGGATTTGGCGGCTGGTCCGGCGGCGGTGGTGGTGGCTGGTCGAGCGGTGGCGGTGGATTTTCCGGCGGCGGCGGTTCCTTCGGAGGCGGCGGCGCCTCGGGAGGATGGTGATGCTCAAGCTGCTTCTGCTGAATGTGTTCGCCGGCTGGTTCCGGATGTCGCGCTGGTTTCCACCAGCGGCGATGGGCCGCGTTCGCGATGCCATCGCCCAAGGCGAAACGCAACATGCCGGCGAATTGTGTTTCGCGGTCGAGTCGCGCTATTCGCCCTGGGAAGTGCTGGCGGGCCTGCGGCCGCGTCAGCGCGCCGAACAGGCGTTCTCGGTGTTGCGCGTATGGGATACCAAGTGCAACAGCGGCGTTTTACTCTATCTGCAACTGGCCGAGCACCGGGTGGAGATCGTTGCCGACCGCGGCATCGTCGAACACGTGGATGCCGCGCAATGGCAGGCGATTTGCGACGCATTCACTGCTGATATGGTGCTTGGCCCGGCGGAAGCCGCGGTGCTGGCCGCCGTCCAACGGATCAGCGACCTGCTGGCGAAACATTTTCCGGCCGCTCCCGACAACCCGCGCGAACTTTCGGACCAGCCGGTCATTCTCTAGCCAGTTCGCGCAACTGCGTGAACAGCGTTTCGAGGTCCGCGCAGCTGGCGAGGCAGAGGGTGCCGCGACAAAGCACCGCTGCGCCCTGCGCCGCATGTGGTTTTACGGCCAACGCCGGCGGCAGGGTTTCATCGGCATCGGCCATGGCATAGACGCGCAAAGGCAATGCGATGCGATTGCGTAAGCCTTCGCGCCATGTATTCAAGGCATCGACGTCGCCGCGAATGACGACCAATGGCAACGGCGCGCGATATTCGGCCAATGCCGCCAGCATTGTTGTGGCAGCCTGTGGATGTTCGCCAATGTCCGTCCAGCCAGAGCGCAAGGTCGACTCGGCGGCATCCAGATAGCGTGGTTCGCCCAGCAGGAATCCCAGCTCCAGCAGGGCCAGCGCAGAAACGCCATTGCCTGACGGAGTGGATTCATCCAGCCAGGGCTTGGGTCGTTGCGGCAACCATTCGTGATCGTGTGCGGTGAAATAAAAACCACCGGATTCGCCATCGGCAAAGTCGCGGAGCAGGGTTTCCGCGAGGCGGATCGCGGTAGCGAGCACGACCATGGACCAGCGCGCCTGCAACAGCGCCAGTGCTGCCTGCAACGCGTAGGCATGGTCGTCCAGAAAACCCGTGACGGTTCGTCCGAGTACGGCGGGAAGCCTGCCGCGTGCGTCCATGTCGGCGGATATCGCTTCGAAAATCGCTACTGCTTCATCGATCCAGTCTTCGCGGCCAAGCGCGACACCGGCGCGGGCCAGGCCCGTGCAAAGTAGAGCGTTCCAGGAAGTCAGGCGCTTGTCATCGCGTGCCGGCCGGACGCGCAGGTTGCGATACGCCAGCAACCGTTGTCGCGTTGTTTCGTCGCCATGCGCATCGGCGGCATGCAGATGCCAGGCCTCGCCTTCGAAATTCGGATCACGGTCGAGCCCGTAATGACGCATCGCGATGTCGCGTGCTTCGCCATCGAGCACTGTTGTGAACGGTTCGCGGGTCCACAGGTAGAACTTGCCTTCGACGCCCTCGGAATCAGCATCGAGCGCCGAGAAAAATCCGCCGCCGTCGGCGCGCATCTCCGCTTGCAACCAAGCCACGATGCCTTCGGCGGCGACACTAAATTCCGTAGATTCGAACTGCACCGAAGCCTCGGCGTACAGCGGTAGCAGCAGGGCATTGTCGTAGAGCATTTTCTCGAAGTGCGGGATGTCCCAGCGCTCGTCCACGCAGTAGCGGAAGAAACCGCCGGCGAGATGATCGTGCAAGCCACGCTGCGCCATGCAGGCTAGGGTCGTGCTGGCCATGTTCGCCGCAGTTTTTTCGCCGACCCGCGCGGCCGCCAGCCAGCGCTCGATCCCGCCGCTGTTCGGGAATTTCGGTGCGCCACAATGGCCGCCATTGTCGGCATCGAAGCTGGCCGCGGATCTGGTGCGCGCGGCCAGTAACGGCGCGTCCGACAATTCGCCGGCGTGGCTGGCTTCGCGGCCGTAGTCGGACAGGAAGCCCTGCAGCGCCGAATTCTGCTCGCGGACCTGCTCGCGCTGTTCGTCCCACCAGCGCCGCGCGCCTTGCAGCACCTCGGCGAAGGCTGGCATGCCGTAGCGCGGAGCCTTCGGAAAATAGGTGCCGGCAAAGAATGGCAGCAAGGTGTGCGGATCGAGGAACACCGTGAGCGGCCAGCCGCCGCCACGCCGGGTCAGGGCCTGGTGGGCGAGTTGGTAGATACGGTCCAGGTCCGGCCGCTCTTCGCGATCGACCTTGATGCTCACGTACAGCCGATTCATCAACGCGCCGGTGGCGGCGTCCTCGAAACTCTCGTGCGCCATGACGTGGCACCAATGGCAGGCCGAATAACCGATCGACAACAGGATCGGCTTGTCGCTGGCGCGGGCTACGGCCAGCGAGGCCGCGTTCCAGGCTTGCCAGTCCACCGGGTTGTCCGCGTGCTGGCGCAGGTACAGGCTGGTTTCGGCGGCAAGTCTATTTGGGGCCATGGCAGAACGGCGTTGTCCTTTGGTTTCGGGCAAAATATGACCATGCCCGGCCCCATTCTGCACGACATCGACCCCATCGCCTTGCACCTGCCGTTCTGGCCGCATGGCATTCACTGGTACGGAATCATGTACCTGCTCGGCTTCGGCGTCGCCTGGTGGCTGGGCCTGCGCCGGATCCGGGCCGGACGCTTGCCGGGGGCGGACGAAAACGGTTTCGGTGACTTGCTGTTCTACGCCATGCTCGGCGTGGTGCTGGGCGGGCGTATCGGTTACGTGCTGTTTTATGCCTTCGGTGATTTCCTCGTCAATCCGCTGTTCCTGTTCAAGATCAACGAAGGCGGCATGAGCTTCCACGGTGGGTTGCTCGGCGTGATGATGGCGGTCGCCTGGTGGTCGCTGAAGCAGAAGCGACACGTCTTCGACACCATGGATTTCATCGCGCCGCTGGTGCCGCCAGGGCTCGGATTCGGCCGGCTCGGCAACTACATCGGCGGTGAACTTTTTGGGAAGCCGACCGGCGGCCCCTGGGGCGTGATTTTCCCGCATGCGCCTGAATTCAACGGCATGGGGATGGAGCAGATCCGCACGCAATTCGCGGCAGGGGCGCTCGATGGCTACGCCCGGCACCCCTCGCAACTCTATCAGGCCGCGCTCGAAGGCCTGGTGATGTTCCTCGTGTTGTATTTCATGTCGCGGCAGCCGAAGCCACGTTACGCCGTGTCGGGAATGTTCGCCCTGATGTACGGCGTGTTCCGCATCGCGGTGGAGTTCGTGCGCGTTCCCGACGAGCAGATCGGCTACCTGTTCGGAACCGGCTGGGTGACGCAGGGGATGCTCTTGTCGTCGCCACTGGTGGCAGTTGGGCTGTTGTTGTTGTGGTTGTCGCGGCGCTCGCCCACGTTGGTCCCGGTCGCCACCTGAAATGCGCCAGTACCTCGACCTGCTCGACCATGTGTTGCGCAATGGCGCGGAAAAAGCCGACCGCACCGGCACCGGCACCCGAAGTGTGTTCGGCGCGCAACTGCGCTTCGATCTGGGTACCGGATTTCCCTTGGTCACCACCAAGAAATTGCATCTGCGCTCCATAATTCACGAGTTGTTGTGGTTCCTCGCTGGCGACACCAACGTGAAATATCTGCGCGAACACAAGGTCGGCATCTGGGACGAATGGGCCGATGCCAATGGCGAACTCGGCCCGGTCTACGGCAAACAATGGCGCAGTTGGCAAGCGCCCGACGGCCGCACGATCGACCAGATCCAGTGGCTTCTGGCCGAGATCAAACGCAATCCAGACTCGCGCCGGCTGATCGTCTCGGCCTGGAACGTCGCCGACCTGCCGAAGATGGCATTGCTGCCCTGCCACGCGCTGTTCCAGTTCTATGTCGCCGACGGAAAACTAAGCTGCCAACTCTACCAACGCTCGGCCGATTTGTTCCTGGGCGTGCCGTTCAATATCGCCAGTTATGCGCTGCTCACGCACATGATCGCCCAGATATCGGGGCTCGGTGTCGGCGATTTCGTCCACACTTTCGGTGACGCCCACATCTATAGCAATCATTTCGAACAGGTTCGCGAACAACTGTCGCGCTCGCCGCGCGCGCTGCCGAAGCTGAAGCTCAATCCGGAAGTGACCGACTTGTTCGCCTTCCGCTATGACGACATTATTTTTGAAAACTACGATCCGCATCCGGCTATCAAGGCGCCGGTGGCGGTGTGAGCTCAATTGCGCTGGTCGCGGCGCTGGACCGACATCGCGCCATCGGCCGCGGCAACGAGTTGCCTTGGCGCCTGCCGGACGACCTCAAGCGCTTCAAGGCGCTGACGCTCGGCAAACCGGTGCTGATGGGGCGCAAGACGGCTGAGTCACTCGGTCGCGCTTTGCCGGGCCGGCACAATCTGGTGTTGACGCGATCGGTCAGCGCGCCCTTCGCCGGCATGGAAGCGGTGGCGTCGCTCGATGCGGCGCTCGCACTCGTTGGTGATGTCGAGTTGATGGTGATCGGCGGCGGCGAAATTTATGCGCTGGCATTGCCGTTCGCGAACACGTTGCACTTGACCCACGTCGATACCGTGGTCGAGGACGGCGATACGTTTTTTCCGGCTTACGATCCGTCGCAATGGCGGGCCGGATTCCGCGAGGCGCATGCGCCGGACGGCAAGCATGCGTACGGGTTCGAGTTCGTGGACTTCGTGCGGCGCTGAATCAATCGCTGGCTTTCTCGCCTGCCGGCATGGCCCGACCCGCCACCTGATGCAGGCGCAGCTCAGGACCGAGTTCGAGCGCTGTGAGTTTTCCGCCCCAAACGGCGCCGGTGTCGATGCTGTAAACACCCAGGCCCATGAACAGACCGAGCGTGGACCAGTGTCCGCAGACGACGGGTAACTCGCGCGGCGCATGGCCTGGCACTTCGAACCACGGATACAGCCCCGGTTGTTGGCTGCCAGGCCGACCCTTGTCCTCGAAGCCGATCCGTCCGCTGGGCGTGCAGTAACGCATGCGGGTGAAAGCGTTGATGATGGCGCGGAAGCGTTCCGGGCCGGTCAGCTTGGGCGACCATGCTGGCTTGTCGCCGTA
Source organism: Gammaproteobacteria bacterium (assembly GCA_025356635.1). Taxonomy (GTDB): domain Bacteria; phylum Pseudomonadota; class Gammaproteobacteria; order Xanthomonadales; family Xanthomonadaceae; genus Arenimonas. The sequence continues at coordinate 18,139 of JANXRY010000119.1, read as the reverse complement.
CATGTTCTTCAGCGCCTTGTGGTAGCCGTCTCCGCGCAGTTGTTCTTCGACCTCATGCGCGCGCGCCTCGGCGATCTTGATCGTCCACTTCGGCGCAAGACCGGCGTGGACCATGGCAAAACCGAGGCTGCGATCGACGTGCAGCAACTTCTGCTGGCGCAGCCAATCGATCAGCAAATCGCGATCCTCGGCGAACAGCACTCGCTGCAGATCAAGATTGACCCGGCGTTGGTCGGACTCCTGTCGCTGCGCAATCGCCAGCAGCGACAGATCGTGGTTGCCCAGTACCACTGTGCTGTGGATCGCCAGCGATTGCACCAGGCGCAGGGTCTCGAGGGATTGCCCGCCACGGTTGACCAGATCGCCACAGAACCAGAGGCGATCCTGAATCGGGTCGAAGCGGATTTTTTCCAGCAGCCGTTGCAGCGCGTCGTAGCAGCCTTGAACGTCGCCGATTGCGTAGGTGGCCATGGCGTCAGTGTACGGGCTGCTGAGCGGCCAGGAAATTGGCCAGAGCGATGAATTCGGCGACTTCCAGCTGTTCGGCGCGCGCCTCGGGGCGCAGGCCGGCGGCGAGGATGGTTTCAGCTGTGCAGTGCGCCTGCACGGAGTTGCGCAAGGTCTTGCGTCGCTGGCCGAAAGCATCGCGGACCAAGGCCTCGAAAAACACCGGATCAGCGATGCCGATCTCGACAGCGGGCTTGGGCAGCAACCGGACCACGGCAGAATCCACTTTTGGTGGTGGCCGAAACGCACCGGGCGCGACATCGAACAAAGTTACGACGCGACACACGGCCTGCAACATCACACTGAGCCGGCCGTAGACCTTGCTACCCGGCGCCGACGCCATGCGTTCGACCACTTCCTTCTGCAACATGAAATGCATGTCGATGATGGCGTCGGCGTGTTCGAGTACGTGGAACAAAATGGGAGTGGAAATGTTGTAGGGCAGATTGCCGACCAATCGAATGCGGCTTTCACCGGCAAGCTTGCCGAAATCGACCTTGAGCACATCTTTGTGGATGATGGTCAGGTCGCCGACGCCTTCGGCGGATTCCATCAGTGGCGTGATCAGATCGCGATCGAACTCGATCACGGTCAGCGCGCCATGCTTGCGCAGTAGGGGCAAGGTCAGTGCACCTTGGCCGGGCCCGATCTCGACCAGCATGTCGCCTGGTTGCGGATCGACGGCGAGCACGATTTTTTCGATCACGCCACGCTCGTGCAGGAAGTGCTGACCGAGGTTTTTCTTGGGCGGTGCAGTGAAGCGGTTCATGCCGACATCCTGGCGTGGGCCATGGCCGTGCAGCAGGCGACGGCAGCAAACAGGCTGGATGGATCGGCGACGCCTTTGCCAGCCAACGACAATGCCGTGCCGTGATCCACGGCGACGCGCGGGTAGGGCAGGCCGAGGGTGATATTCACCGCTTGCTCAAATCCGGAATGCTTGAGCACCGGTAGGCCCTGGTCGTGGTACATCGCCAGCACGGCGTCGAATTCAGCGAGCATTTGCGGTAGAAAGGCTGTGTCTGCCGGCATGGGGCCAGTCAAGTTCATGCCTTCGCCGCGCAAGTGGTCAAGCACGGGTGTAATCGTTTCGATTTCTTCCGCGCCGAGTACGCCGTCTTCGCCGGCATGGGGATTCAGGCCAAGCACCGCGATGCGTGGCCGAGCAATGGCGAAGTCGCCACGCAAAGCGGCATCGAGCACGCGTAGCGTGCGTGTCAGCGATGCGCGTGTGATTGCATCCGGCACGCTACGCAAGGGCAGGTGGGTCGTTGCCAGGGCCACGCGCAAGGTCGGGTTGGCCAGCATCATCACTACATCGGCGTTCGCTTGTTCCGCCAACAATTCGGTTGTGCCGATGTAGGCGATACCGCCGGCGTTGATATTCGCCTTGTGCACCGGGCCGGTGACCAGGCCGTGGAATTCGCCATTGAGGCAGCCGCTGCCGCCGCGCAGCAGGGCAGCAATCACGGCGCGGGCATTGGCGGGATCGGCGCTGCCGAAGTGAGACGCTTGCGCCTGAGGCATCGGGATCAATGCCAGTTCGCCGGCGCCGGAATTCTCAGTGGCGTCGCGCAGGCGCAGCGGCAAGCCGAGCGCATGCGCCGCCTTCAACAAGGTATCGGGGTCAGCGATGGCTATCAGGCGGGCATCGTGTTCGCGTTGCGCCAGCCGGACGCAGAGCTCCGGCCCGATGCCGGCAGGCTCGCCCGGAACCAGGGCCAGCCTGGGCCGCATCGTTGCTCAGGCGCCGCCGAGGCGGCTTTCCACGAAGGCGTCGGCGCGCAGCTGGCGCAGGTAACGTTCGTAGACTTCATCCGACTTGCGTTGGCCAATGATCTCGCGCGCCTTGTTGCGCCGGTTCTGGTCGGTCACATCCTGCTCGCGGGTGCCGATGCGCTTGAGCAAGTGGAAGCCAATTTCGCTCTCGAACACCGGCGACACATCGCCGTCGGCCAGGCTGACAATCTGAGCGGCAACCGCACCGCCCCACTGGTCGGCCTGGAACCAGCCCATGTCACCACCGCTGTTGCGGGTGAGGGTGTCGTCCGAGGCTTCCTTGGCGACTTTGGCGAAATCCTCGCCGGCGGCAATGCGATCACGCAAGGCGTCGATCTTCTGGCGGGCGGCTTCGGCATTCACCGTGTCCGTGGTGCGGACCATGATGTCCGAAGCACGGTACTGAGTGATCTGCTGTGGTTGGGCCGCGCGTACTTCTTCCAACTGCACGATCTGGAATCCGCCGGCGCCGCGTAGTGCCTCGGAGATCTGGCCCGGCTGCATCTGCTTGAGCATGGCCGCGAAGGCCGGAGGAATGGCATCGGTCGAGCGCCAGCCGATTTCGCCACCATCGAGCGCGTTCTGTGCCTGCGAGTAGCGCGCTGCCGCGGCACGGAAACCAATTTCGCCGCGTTCGATCGAGCCCTTGATCTCCTCGATCTTGGCCTTGGCTGCGGCGATCTCGTCCGGCGTGGCACCGTCGGAGACGTTGATCTGGATGTTGGCCAGGCGCAATTCAGAGCCGCCGATTTCCTGCGTGGCCAGCAATTGATCGACTTCCGCTTCGCTGATCTGGACCTGGCTCTGGGCATAACGCTGGCGCAGGCGTTGCACGGTCATATCATCGTGCAGGCTGGCTTGGAATTCCTCGTAGCTCAGGCCATCGGAAGCCAAGCGCTGGCGCAACTGCTCCAGGCTCATGTGGTTGTTGCTGGCGATCGTGGTGCTGGCCTGCTGCAATTCCGCCTCGGAAATTCGGATGCCGGAATCCTTGGCGCGACCGATTTGCAGGCGCATCAATACCAGCCGGTCGAGCACCTGCTTTTCCAGGATGTCGCGTGGTGGAAGTTGTTCTGGATGGGCGGTGAACTGGCCGGTGATGTTGGCGACGGCACGATCAAGCTCGCTGCGCAGGATCACATCCTCGTCAACGACGGCAACGATACTGTCGATCGGATTGGAGGGCGCGGACTGGGCCAGCACGGCGGCGCCGGGAGCGGTGGCCAGAAAACAGGCAAGAAGGGTGGAATAGATCGGTTTCATAGGGTCGAAAACTCCGGTTCGCGCCGGCTGGCGCGACGATCAACGGGCATAGCCAAGGATAGCATTATCGAGCAAACGGGCCGTGTCGCGGCCGAAACTGCCCAGTCCGTTCAGCTCGATCTCCAGGTACAGGCCGAGATTTTGCCGACTGTCGAAACTGCGGATGTACTGACGGCCGAGCAAGCGCACTGACACGCAGCAGCTCTTCCACTGGAATCCTCCCAGCGCCTCGATGGTCTGGTTGTCGCGCAATGAGTAGTTCCATCGTCCGTACAGGCTCCAGTTCGGGTTCACCGGTACGACAAAACTCAGGTCGGTTTGTTCCAGCGAATTGCGCCGGTATCGGTAGGCTGCGTTGATGATGGCACCGTCATGCAGGCGCAATTGGCTGTGGACCGAGGACAGGTCGGTCTGCCGGTGGTCCGGATCCCACTGCTCGGTAACGCCCACACTCCAGTCATCATTGATCGACCAGTCCACTTGGGTAACCCAGTCGCTGCCATTGTCAGATGCCGGGATCGATCCAAGTGCTACCCGCGGCGCGTTGAAATAACTGATGCGGCCGACGCTGGCACTGATGCGTTCACGGCCATCGGCGGTGGACAGCAGCCGGCTGGTCAGGGCCAAGGTCAGCTGGTTGGCATCCGCCTGGCGATCGGCACCGCCGAAGCGGTTATCGCGGAACAGCGAGGCCCAGTCAAAAGTCAATTCACGGGTGTCGAACAACGGGATATCGTCTTGGTTTCGGTAGGGTACGCGCAGGTAAAACAGGCGCGGTTCCAGGGTTTGCAGCATCGAGCGCCCTCCCCAATCGAACTCGCGCTCGAAATAGGCGCCGGCATCGAGGCTCAGGATCGGCAGGCTGCGGCGGGGGTTGCGATCGGGAACAGACGTGAAGTCACGGTCGAGTGAGTAACTGGTGTAACGCCAGGCCAGTTTCGGATCGGCGTACCAACTGCTACCGCCGAAATAGAATGCCAGGTACGGTTCCAGATCAACGCGTTGCCCACCGGCCAAACTGTCGTGGGTGAATCGCACCGCCTCGGCGTCCACGCCCACCTCCAGCCAGGGGGCCAGCGGCTTGTGCGCACTGGCTTGCAAACGCGGTAGCCGGCGATAGGGTTCGCTGCCATCGGGCAGGAGTGGATTGGCGATCTGCCAGACTTCACTGGACAAGCTGGCGGTCCAATAGCGGCCTCGCCCGAAGAAACCCGCCTCGCTGGACAACAGCGAAACCGAAGTGTTGGCAATTGAATCGCCAAAATCGCCCAGGTAGTTGCGGTCGCTGACGCGATTGATGTTTGCGCTTGCCGACCAATGCTCATTGAGCCACGTCCGGTGATCGAAATTGATCAGGCTGCGGTCGCGTCCAGTGATGTCATCGTTCGGTAACCATGTGCCGGTGAACTTTCCGCTCGAGCGCTCGCTCAGGTAACGGAACTCGCCTTCCAGCATCAACCCACGCTTGGACAGCCAACGTGGCGTCAGGGTGGCATCGTAGTTGGGTGCCAGGTTCAGGTAGACCGGTACTGAGATATCCAGCCCATTGCGGTCATCTCGACCGATGCTGGGCGACAGGATGCCACTGCGGCGTTTGTCGTCGGTCGGGAAGCTCACTACCGGCAACCAGATCACCGGGATACCGCCCAGGCGAAGGAGAACGTTGTGCGCGACGCCGGTCTTGGTGTCCTGGTTGACGGTGATCCGGCTGGCGGAGAACTCCCATTGCCGCTGCCCGGGCGGGCAGGTGGAATAGGTCGCGCCGTCCAGGGTGCCGACGCTGCCGTGCATGTGCACGGCATCGGCCCGGCCATTGCCGGGATCCTGGTTGAACTGGTAAATCGCGTTGTCGAGATCCAGCGTCTCGGCCTTCTGGTCGCCGCGGGCCTTGTCGGCGGTCAGACGAAGGTGCTGGTCCTGGTATTTGACCGGCCCTTCGGTGACAAATCGTTCATCGGTATGGGTATAAGTCAGGCGGTCAGTACCCAGCCACTGGTCGGCGTGTTGCAGTTGTACGGTTCCCGAGAAAATCGTCTCCTCGCTCTTCCGCACGTCCAGGGCATCGGCCGAAACGTCGGTTGGCGCACTATCGCGTCCGACTCCGGCCGGCGTCGGTGAGACAAGCATCGGCAGGGTATCGGGCAAGGCGCATAGCGCCCAAGTCGCCGTCGAGGAGGGTGCGATCTGCTGGGCATGAGCGGTGCCGGCGATGGCAAGGCAGAGCGGCAACACGCGCAAGCGGCTATGACGCACGGGTGGATATCCTGTGGGACGGGTAGGACATTCTAGCCCGAGCACGGCGGGGATCGGGGTGGCATCCGGCCGGGCTCGGCCGCGTCAGGGCGGTTCCAGCCCCCGCGGATGGGGCGGCGGACAAGGGCCCAGGGCGAGCTTCCCACGCGCGCCGCAGCCAGAACACCGGCTACCTCTACCTGGGCAATACGCTGCTGGCGACCCGCGACGTGGCCTGGGGCACGGGCACGGTGCTCAAGCGCAACAGCTATGCGCCGTATGGCGAGGCGTACGGGGCGACGTTGATCGACGGGCCGGGCTACACGGGGCATGTGATGGACCAGGGCACGGGCCTGACCTACATGCAGCAGCGCTATTACGATCCGCAGGTGGGGCGATTCCTTTCCGTCGATCCGGCCGCGTCGGAGTTCAATCGCTACGACTACGCCGCCGACAATCCGTATAGGTTCACGGATCCGGATGGGCGGCATAACGCTCCGTGTCATTCGGTGGTTTGCGGTCACCCTTCAATCACTCGAGCGGATCTAGGGTTGCCGACTGCGACGAACTTGGGCGGTGGCGGAGGCGGGACTAGTGGGCGACCTTCTGCAAATATGCCGCCGGGTGGATATCTTCCCGGAGCCGCGCCAATTGGCTCGACAACTGGACCCGCGCCATCAGCGGTAGAACTAGCCGGACAAGCGGCTGCGGCAACAGATATTGGCGCCCACGCAGGAAAGAAGTTTGCCAATCTGATGGAGGACGCCGGAAAAGGCCTGCCAACAACGAGAGACTTTGTAACAATTGGGAAGTTTGCTGCAGGCGTAGCAAGAACAGCGCAAGTTGTCTCAGTAGGCGTCGACTTAAATGATGTTACGCGAGGGGAAACTAGCGGCGACAGGGCACACGGTGCAGTTGGCCTCGTGGTGACTGGTATAAGCTTGGTACAGCCCGAGGTGGGTGTTGCGTATGGCGTTATGGACCTAATGGCGCGACAAGCGACATACGATGATTTTGCGGAAGGCACACACGCTCAAGGGTGGCAGGCCGTTGGACTTGAGGCTGTCGATCTGCTTTTTTCCGGGAATTGATTCGCAATGTATCTGTTGGAATACTTCTACGAAATTCTGTCCAGCCAGCAGAAGAAGCTTTCTCGAGGGGAGCCAAGGTACTATCCATTTCTTATATTTACGATTTTGTTGATTTCGCCTATTGATTCGGCACTCAGGTTATCGCTTCAGATGCTGAGTCCGAGAATTTCTGGTTCGTTAATGGGCGCAAGAATATTGATGGGAATGGATGGCGTCTACATTATGGCTATCGCATTGAGCGCTATCTTAACTTGGCTAATTTTTGATAGACGAAGAGTCTCCATCGAACAAAGGTTTGAAGGTATGCAGCAATCTCCTTCCCTTGTTGTAACTTATCTGTGGGTCTTTTCAAGCCTATTGTTTTCAGTTTCTATTGGACTGGCTGAACAGATGTCAGAACTACTCGCGGTGTTGTTGTTTTTGGCATTCGTTGGCTTTGGCTCTTGGTTTCTCAAGCGGCGACTGCAGACGAATGCGCCCTAATCAATGGGGTCAGAGCCATCAGGAAACGGTGCCAGGGACACTTCCTGTGGGTATGGCAGTTGCAGTAGCGAATGGTGTAATAGATCCGCTCGGCGCTATCGCGTATGGTTTGATCGATTTGGCGGCTTCAAATGCAACGTACACAGACGCAGTCACTGGACAGCAATCGACTGGCTGGGAAGCAGTCGGAAATCACATATTGGATGTCGTCATCCCGCCTGCACGATAACTAATGAAACTATTTAGGCTGATTTACGCAGGAATTTATCGCGCACAAGGAGGCGGAGACTCGCGGCCCGCGTCAACAATTTACGCTTTTTTGTTTACTGCCATCATGGTATTTGTTTGGATTTTGGCGGTAACAAATGCGGTCTTGCGGGTCTTCTCAGATGCGAGCGATTTTCATCAGACGATCGTCCAAAAGATCGGCATGGGTCGAGATGAAACAATCTTGTGGGTAGCTTCTTCATTGCTAACCTACGCGTTTTGTTACCGAAAGATTGAGCTTAGTGCCAACGGAACTAACATCGGAGGGGGTAATATAAATGCGCGTTGCCGACTAATATTATTTTTTTTCTGCATCGCCTGGGTTCTCGTCGGAGCAATTGGATCGTTGTTCCCCGTGCAGATCGCCGCCCTGCAGACCACAATACTGGCGGCGGCATATCTCACACGAAAAGGTGCCAGGGACACTTCCTGATCGCCGATGACGCCCAGGTTCTACCCCATTTAGGCGACGGGCTCGCCTAAACGCCCAGCCCTTGCAGATGCGCGACGCTGCATTCGCGCAGCGCGGTCAGGCTGTAACCGCCTTCCAGCATCGAGACCAGCCGGCCGTGTGCGTGGCGGTCGGCCAGGCGCGCCAGTTCGGCACTGAGCCAGTGGTAGTCCCGCGCTTCGACGCACAGGTCGGCTAGCGGATCGAGGCGATGCGCGTCGAAGCCCGCGGACACCAGCAGCAGCTGCGGCGCGAAGGCATCGATCGCCGGCAACAGTTCGCCGGACCACGCGGCGCGGAAATCCGGGCCGCCGCTGCCGGGTGCGAGTGGTGCGTTGAAGACGTTGCCGGCGCCGCGTTCGGACGCCAGTCCGGTGCCGGGATAAAGCGGTGCCTGGTGCGAGCTGGCGTAAAGCACGCGCGGTTCGCTTTCGAAGATGGCTTGGGTGCCATTGCCGTGGTGAACGTCGAAATCGACGATGGCGACGCGCTCCAACCCATGCGCGGCCAGGGCATGCGCGGCGGCGACGGCGACCTGGTTGAACAGGCAGAAGCCCATGGCGGTGCCGGCGGTGGCGTGGTGGCCCGGGGGCCGCACCGCGCAGAATGCGCGAGTGATTTCGCCAGCGCACACGGCGTCCACTGCTGCGATGGCGGCGCCACTGGCATGCAAGGCCGCGTCGGCGGAGCCGCTGGCGAGCACAGTGTCCTCGTCAAGTCGTACCGGTTGCGCGGCCGGCGTGTCGAGTACGGTCGCGATCAACTCCCGCGTATGTACCCGCGCCAGTTGCTCCCGCGTTGCCAGCGGCGCGTCGCGCCATTCGATGGCGGGGAACGCCGCACGCAACGCCTCGATCACTGCCTGCAGGCGCGCGATGGCCTCCGGATGGCCGGCGCCAGGATCGTGTCGCAGGCAGGCGGGATGGCTGTAGATGCGCAAGCGCTCAGCCCTTGCGACGCTGGTTCGCGAGGGACGCACGATGTCCCGTCGGACTTCTAGCCCTTTCTGCGCTCATGATTCCAGAGCACTTCGCCGTGGCCGCTGGCGCGGGCGAGCACGCGCGCGACCACGAACAGCAGGTCGGACAGGCGGTTCAGGTAGCGGATCGCCTCCGGGCGCACGGCATCGTGGTGCGAGAGAGTCACCACCTCGCGCTCGGCGCGGCGGCAGACGGTGCGGGCGAGGTGGCAATGTGAGGCCGCAAGCCCGCCACCGGGCAGGATGAAATCCTTGAGCGGCGGCAGGTCGGCGTTGAAACCGTCGAGTTGCTGCTCGAGCCGTTCGATGTCGGCATCGAAGATCGCGGCATGGCCGGGAATGCAAAGCTCGCCGCCGAGGTCGAACATCTGGTGCTGCACCGACACCAGCACGGCACGTACCGATTCGGGGATCTCGCAGGCCAGCACCAGGCCGATCGCACTGTTGGCCTCGTCGACCGTACCGTAGGCGGCTACGCGTGCTGAGTCCTTCGCCACCCGCGTGCCATCGCCAAGGCCGGTGCTGCCGTCGTCGCCGGTCTTGGTATAGATCTTGGAAAGGCGATTGCCCATCGGGCCTCAGGCCGTTTGCGCGCGCAGCGCCGGGATCCTGTCGCGCATCAACGCGAAGCTGCCGAACAGCATGGCCGAGTAGAACAGCGTGCCGAGCAGGGTGTTCTGGAAGAACGGCAGGCCGGCGACATAGCACGCGCCCAGGCCAACGCTGCAGGCGGGCGCCACGGCCAGCGAAGTCGCCGTTGCCCACACCGCGAAATTCGTGACCAGGAAGAACATGACCGATCCGGCCAGCGAATAGCTGGTCACGCGCAGGCCCGACACTTTCCCGCGCAAACCAAAGCCGAGCACCGTGGAAAGCGCGATGCAGGCGTAGACGCTGAGGAAGCCCGCGCTGAGGAAATAGTCGAGGTAGATGCCACCGTTGAGCAGGCCGAGCAGCAAATCGGAACCGAACATCGCCAATAACGGCACCGCCACTGCCCAGCCCCGACGGGAGAAGTACGCGCCGCCGAACAGGGCGATCGCCTCCACCGGCGAAAAGTTCGGCGGGTGCGGCAGCAAGCGCGACAGCGCCGCCAGCAAGATCAGTCCGGCCAGGGCGAGCGGGCCGGGGGCGAGCAGGGAGGATGACTTCAACGACATGGCGACGATCCGTGGCAAGGTTGGAAACCTGCCGTTAGGATAGCGCATGCCGCCCGTCGCGGCCCGGGGCCACGGTGAATACCCGTTACGACATCCTGATCCTCGGCGCCGGCCTGGTCGGCAGTAGCCTGGCCTGCGCGCTGGAAGGGCGCGGCTATCGCGTGGCCCTCGCCGAAGCCAGTGAACCGCGCTCGCCGCCCCCTGGTTTCGATGAGCGCAAGCTGGCTTTGTCGGCCGCCAGCCTGAATGCCTTGTCCGCACTGGAGGTCTTGCCCAGGCTTTTCTCAGCGCCAAGTCCGATCCAGCGCATCCACGTGAGCCGGGTCGGCGATTTCGGCAGTGCTCGCCTGGAAGCGCGCGAGTACGGGCGCGAAGCCTTCGGCGGCGTGGTGCTGGCGCGCGAACTTGGCGCAGCGCTCGAGGCGCGGCTGGCGGAATTGCGCGGGCTGGATATTCTGCGGCCGGCCAGCGTTACCGGATTGCGCACCGATGCCGATGGCGTCTCGGTGCAGCTACGCCGCGAGGCTCGCGATGATGAAATCCAGGCACGACTGCTGGTCGCCGCCGATGGCACCCGGTCTTTTGCGCGCTCGGCGCTTGGAATCGGCGTGTTCGAACACGATTACCGGCAGACGCTGGTGATCTGTAGTGTCGCTACCGAGCGCAGGCCCGACGGTACCGCTTACGAGCGCTTCAGTGACCAGGGACCGGTCGCACTACTACCGATGGGTGCGTACTACGGTTCGATCTGTGGCGTCGCCAGTGAGGATGCGCCGCGCGTGCTGGCGCTTTCCGACGTTGACTACGCCGGCTACCTGCAAACGCGATTCGGCTGGCGCGCCGGACGTATCCAGCGCGTTGGCGAGCGCAGCGCCTATCCGATCGTGCGTGTGCTGGCCGAGCGGATCTCCGGCACTCGTTCGATATTGATGGGAAATGCGGCGCAGACGATTCATCCGATCGGCGCGCAGGGTTTCAACCTCGGCTTGCGCGATGCGTTGACCTTGGCTGAATTGCTGGATGGCGACGATCCGGGAGATCTCGAATTGATTTCCCGTTATGTCGAGGCGCGGCGCGAGGATCGCGAACGCACGCTGGCCTTCAGCGATGGCTTGGCTCGGCTCACTTCGAATCCTAGCCTGCCCATGCACATGCTGCGCTCATTGGGCCTGATGGCGGTCGGCAATGTGCCGGGCCTGGCCGCGCCGCTGGTGTCTGGGGCGATGGGATTTCGCGGCGAAGTCCCGGCGTTGGCACGAGGCAAGGCATGAGTCGCGCGGCGCCAATGGATGTGGCGGTGATCGGCGCCGGCGTGGTTGGTGCTGCCGCCGCACTGGCGTTATCGCGCGAGGGCTTGCGCGTTGCCATCGTCGAGGCGCATGAGCCATCGACGTGGCGCAGCGATGCGCCCGACTTGCGCGTCTATGCCTTCGCCCCCGATTCTCAGGCCTTGCTCGACGCGCTCGGTGTCTGGCCATCGATCGCTGCCGCGCGCGCGCATCCGTATCGGCGCATGCGCGTCCGGGACGCGGCCGGCGGCGGCGAATTATGTTTCGATGCCGATGCCCTGGGCCGTTCGAACCTCGGGCATATCGTCGAACACGGTTTGCTGGTCGATCGCCTGTGGCTGGCCGTCGGCCGCCAGCGCTCGATCTCGCGCCATTGCCCGGATAAATTGCAGTCGCTGGTGCAGGACGAAACCGGGGTTACGCTCGAGCTTGCCAGTGGCACGCGACTGCGCGCGCGCTTGGCGCTGGGGGCCGATGGCGCGACTTCGAAAGTGCGCGAACTGGCAGGCCTCGCCAGCGTCAATCACGACTATGAACAGCGTGCTCTGGTCACGTACTTGCGCTGCGAAAAACCTCACGAAGACACCGCCTGGCAGCGGTTCCTGGCCAGTGGCCCGCTGGCGTTCCTGCCCTGTGCCGATGGTCGTTGCTCGATTGTCTGGACGCTGCCGAATGCTGATGCCGAGCGCTTGCTTGCGCTCGACGACGGGTCGTTCTGTCGTGAACTAACCCGCGCCTTCGATGCCCGCCTCGGCGCAGTGACTGAAGTGTCCGCGCGTGGCGCTTTTCCGCTGCGCCGGCAACTGGCGCGCGAGATGCTCACGGGCCGGGTCGCGTTGATCGGCGATGCTGCGCATGCGGTACATCCACTGGCCGGGCAGGGCGTGAACCTCGGCTTGCGCGATGTGATGGCATTGCGCGACATGGTGCACGCAGCACGCGCCGCTGGTCGTGAATTCGATTCGCCAGACCGGCTCGCGCGCTGGGCGCGAATACGAATCAGCGAGAATTCGATTGCCGCGTATTCGTTCGAAACGATCAACCGCGTGTTCTCGAACGACGCCGTGCTGCCGACGCTGCTGCGCGGCCACATGCTCGGGCTGGCTGGAAAATTTCCGCCGCTGGCGCAGTTCTTGTGGAAGCGTGCCGCCGGTATCTGAAGGCGTTGCGGTTCGCGGTTGCCGACGATCGGAGCGGTATCGGGCGCGGAGGAGTCGGCGACCCGAACAGAGCAACGCCGTTCGCAACGTCTTTTAGCCTGGAGGCGCCAGGAATTCCTTCTGGCTGAGGAAGCCGTCGTGGTTCTTGTCCTGGCGCTTGAATTGCTCCGCTTGTCGCTCGTGAAGTTCCTCCAGTGCCAGGCGCGGCGCGTTCGGCACCAGTTGCTCGTCGTCCTCGATCACGTCGTCGTGGTTCTTGTCCATCTGCCGGAAGGCGAAGCTCATCCATTCCTGGAACTCGGGCAGCGACAATTCCCCGTCGTGGTCGGTGTCGGCGGCGTCGAAATAGCTGGCGCGGCTCTGGGCGACGGCCAGCGTCGACAACAGCAGCAACAGCGCGAACAACCTAGCCGGCATAGACCGTGATCTCCTCACGGTCATGATAGAGCTGGCGTGCGCGAATGGTCAGCGGCCGGCCGGCGTTGCGTTCGAACAGGTCCAGGCAGCGCTGGGTTTCCTCCCAGCGTTTTTTCATCGGCAGCTTGAGGTTGAAGATCGCCCGCTTGCACCAATCGTTCGCGAACCATTCCGCCATTCGCGCCGCCACCCGCACTGGCGATTCGACCATGTCACAGACCAGCCACTCGACTGGCTTCAGTGGCTGCCAGCGAAAACCATCGGCGCGCAGGTGCTCGACCAGACCGGTGGTAAGCGCCGATTCGGCCATCGGCCCGTTGTCGATGGCAGACACGCGAAGATGTTGCCGCGCCAGCACCCAGCTCCAGCCGCCGGGCGCGGCGCCCAAGTCGGCCGCCTTCATGCCCGGCACGATGAATTTTTTCCGCTCGTCCTCGCTCAACAAAGTCAGCAGCGCTTCTTCGAGCTTGAGTGCCGAACGGCTCGGCGCTTCGCTCAGTTGTCGCAGGCGCGGCACGCCCAGTGGCCACGACGAGCTGTCGCGCGGGTCGCTGCTGCCGAGCAGAGCATGGTCACCGGCGGTGAAGCAGACGTGCAGGCGCGGAAAGCGCGGATCGTCTTTTTCGGTAAGCAGGCCGCGCTTGCGCAATGCCGGGCGCAGAGCGTTGCCGAACGAACGTGCAAGCCCGGCCAGCGGCTTGGCCTCGTCGGAATCGGGATGTTCGACCCAAAGTTCGCCATAACGACCACGGCCAGCGAGCGCGTCGTACATCGGCGCGATCCGGTCCTTGGGGTCGAGGTCGTCGAGATCGGCGAGCATACGCAGTTTTTGTCGCGCAAAAATCAATCGCGCAAACGGCAAAGCCTTCGAAAGCGCAGCGCCATCTTCGACCATGAACTGCACGAACCCGCTGTTGCGTTCGGTGCGCGCGTAACCCGGGAATCCTGCGAGAGTGGCGCGTTCGCTCAGTTCCGCGGCAAGTTCGGGTTCGAAGCCCGCGCGGCAATAACAGAGCAGGCCATCAGTGGTCACGGTTCATCCCGGCTTGGCCCAGCTATCGCGCAGCGTCACCGTGCGGTTGAACACCGGCGCGTTCGCGCGGTGATCGTGGCGATCGCTGCTGAAGTAACCCAGGCGTTCGAACTGAATGCTGGTCTCCGGTGCCAACGCTGCCGCAGCGGGTTCGACGAAGCCACTTGCAACACGCACCGAATCCGGATTGAGGTAATCGCGATAACTCTTGCCGGCATCGTCCTTGTCCGGATCCGGCACGCTGAACAGGCGGTCGTACAGGCGAATCTCGGCGGTCACGGCATGCTTTGCGCTGACCCAGTGAATGGTGCCCTTGATTTTCCGATCGGCACCCGGCATGCCATGTCGCGATTCGGGATCGAGCGTGCAATGCAGTTCGACGATGCTATCGCTCGATTTCACCGTCTCAACGCAACGGACGATGCCGATGCCACGCAGGCGCACTTCGCCGTTGGGCACCAATCTATGAAAACCCTTGGCGGGAATCTCCATGAAATCGTCGCGCTCGATCCACAGCTCGCGCGCGAACGGCACCGCACGAGTGCCGAAGGATTCGTCTTTCGGATGATTCGGAAAGCTCAGGACTTCTTCGTGATCCTGCGGCAGATTGGTGATGACAAGTTTCAATGGCTCGATCACCGCAAGCCGGCGTGGTGCCGCTGCATCCAGTGTCTCGCGGATACAGCCTTCGAACACGGAGAAATCGATCAATGAATTTTGCTTGCTGATGCCGATGCGGTCGGCGAACAATTGTAGTGCCTGCGCTGGGCAACCGCGCCGGCGAATGCCTTGCAGGGTTGGCATGCGCGGATCGTCCCAGCCGGAGACCAGGCCTTCGTCCACCATCGTCAACAGCTTGCGCTTGCTCATGACGGTGTAGTTGATGTTCAGGCGCGAGAATTCTATTTGCCGCGGTTTGGCCGGCGCAGTCGGGAAGCCGCGCTCGGACAGATACGACCAGAGTTCGGGGTGGTTCGGGAAATCGACGTTGTCCACGCTCCAATCGTAGAGCGGGCGGTGATCTTCGAACTCCAGCGTGCACAGCGAGTGGGTGATGCCTTCCAGTGCATCGGAAAGGGCATGGGCGAAGTCGTACATCGGGTAGAGGCACCATTCGGCGCCAGTGTTCTGGTGCTCGACGTGCTTGATCCGGAACAACGCCGGGTCGCGCAGGTTGATGTTGCCGCTGGCCATGTCGATTTTGGCGCGCAGGGTGCGGGTGCCATCCGGGAATTCGCCGGTGCGCATGCGCTGGAACAAGTCGAGATTTTCCTTGATGCTGCGTTCGCGGAAGGGTGAGTTGCGGCCCGGCTCGGTCAAGGTGCCGCGATATTCGCGCACCTGTTCGGCGGAAAGGTCGCAGACAAACGCCAGCCCATCGCGAATGAGTTTTTCGCCAGCAAGATAAAACGCCAGGAAGTAATCCGAGGCATGGCGCAGTTCCGACCACTCGAAGCCGAGCCAGCGAACATCTTCCTTGATCGCCTCGACGTACTCGGGATCTTCCTTGGCGGGATTGGTGTCGTCGAAACGCAGGTTGACCAGGCCGTCGAACTCGCGGCCGAGTCCGAAGTTCAGGCAGATGCTCTTGGCGTGGCCGATGTGCAGGTAGCCGTTGGGCTCGGGCGGGAAGCGCGTTTTGACGCGCACATGTTTGCCGCTGGCCAGGTCCTCACGGACGATCTGGCGGATAAAATCTTGTTTTCCTGAGGTCGCTACAACGGGCGTACTCATTAGGGTAGGGCAAACTTGCGCTGGGGGAGGCGCAAGTTTACCCGAGCCATCGCGGCCCCGTGGTCGGGATCAATCCCCGGTCAGGCGGAACGTCGAGGTCTCGCAGACGTCAATGCCGTGCTTCTCGGCCTTGGTGCCATCGTCGAACTTGGCGAGGAAGTCGAACTTGCAGTAACCCGTTCCATCATCGAAGTTGACCGTTACCGACTTGCCTGGCTTCAGCACATCATCGCCCAGAACGTCTTCTTCCCAGGAAGTGGAGCCGGCATTGGAGCCGTAGAAGTGCACGACTGTGTGGTTGGTTTCATTGATGATCTTGACTTTGCGGTCTTCGGCGGAAGCCGAGCTCGAGGCCAGTACCAGACCCACGAAGACGGCAAGGTAAAGCCGGTTGAGTATGCGTGACATGGAACACCCCTAGTTGGTTGAGCCTTGCTGGCGCATGCTGCAAGGTAGTGCCATTGTTACCCGAGACCAATTGTGTATGGAAGAGTCAGGGTAGGATATTTGCGTGGTTTCGGGGCCGCCGGACTCGCCGTCGTTCCCGCTGGTCTGCAAATGGGTCACACTTTCCACGGGCAAGGGGGGGGCGTGCATAAGGTACCGTTGAACTACTGGCGACGTCTGGCCTG
Organism: Gammaproteobacteria bacterium; assembly: GCA_025356635.1. Classification (GTDB taxonomy): domain Bacteria; phylum Pseudomonadota; class Gammaproteobacteria; order Xanthomonadales; family Xanthomonadaceae; genus Arenimonas. The sequence goes on along the minus strand of JANXRY010000119.1, from coordinate 1,662 downwards.
CCTGCTGTTGGTGCCCGGGCTCGTGCTCGGCATGTGTTCTGCTGTTGTCGCGGCAGTTCCGGCCGATGACGCATCGCCAATGCAATGGGCCTACATGGATGCGCCGGCCGGCACCGCATTGGACGACATCCTCGCTGGGCGTACCCGGTCCGGGTTCACGCCGGTGCTTGACGACGGCGTGCATGTGTTGGCGCGGCCCGGACATACCATCTGGATACGCCTCCGGGTCCGGCCGTCAGTGGCGGGCCCACGACCATGGGTCTGGCTCGATCGCCAGGCAATCGACACTCTCCGGCTTTACCAGCCTGGTCCGCCTGCCCTGGCAATTGCCGAAACTGGCCTGGCTGTTGCCATGAACCAAAACCAAACTCGCTGGCCAGACGCGTTCGAACTGCACCTGCCGGCGACGACCGGGCCGGCCACGTGGTATCTCGAGTTGCAGGGGCAGGGGCACCTGAACCTGACGCCCCGTTTGCTGACCGATCAACAGCGGACCAGGCGCAACCAGGTAAACCGCACACTCTACGACCTGCTGTATGGCGGGCTTTTCCTGATCGCCGCGCTGGCATTGCTTCGGCACCAACGGTTTGGCGGCCGCGCCATGTGGATCGCCGTGGCGGCTATGGCCAGCCTGTTCGCCGCCCTGGTCGGCAACTACCACCTGCAATTGACGCTTGGCGGCGTCGCCATGTCCAGCTATGCCAGTGTCCCCGTGGCCTTGTGGATCATGGCTTGTGCGCCGCTGCTCTGGGCCACGGAGCAATTCGCGGGCATAGACCGGAATATTCCGCTGCTGGCGACCGGTTTCAACCGGTTGGCTTTAGCCCTTTTCCTGCTTGGATTCGGCTCTTTGTATGTGCCGGTCTCCTACCTTGACGACCTGCAATGGGCCGGAATCCTGGCCTTGTGCGGGGTCGCGCTGGTTTGCGTGTTCTCGTTGTTGTTTGACCCTCGGCAATGGCGCTGGGCCACAATCCTGGTCTGGCTGGCGCTGCTGCCGGCCATGGGAATGATCGTATTGTGGATGGTGCAACTGCCGCCGGGCGGGCGGCTGGCGCGGCGCGGCTTCGAGTTTGTCGTGCTCGTTCAGCTCGGTCTGTACCTGTTCCTGCCATGGATACGTCTGCAGCTGCAGCATCGCGCCCGGCAACGGCGGCTGGTTGTTGCCGAAGACAGTGCTGAGACAAAGATCGCGCAGGCTCGCGAATTGATGCTCAGCAGCCTTCAAGCCGGACTCGAGAATGCGACCGGTGGCGGTGATCTCGAGTGGATCGCCTACCGACGCCTGCTCGGCGGGCTCAAGCCGGTACTGCCGCAACAGGCGGCAGCGGTAGCGGCAATGAACTATCACAACGAAGACCTGCTGCTGGTCGAGCCGAAATCGGCCGAGCCGCGTTTCCAGATGCTGCTCGACCAGCGAGGCGCCTTGCTCAAGAGCCTCAGTCGTTCGAAAGCGCCGCAACAGATCACGATCGATTTCGATGGCCCCGAGGGCCCGCTGGAATCAGTGCGACTGGCGGTGATTCCGTTGCCTATCGATAAACCGGGCTGGGGTGTCCTGCTGATCGAGCGCGACGCCGAAACCGTCTATACCGAGGAAGAACTGGACCTGGGCACGGAGTTCGCCGCCTTGGCCACGACTGCCGGTGACGAGGCCGACCG
>JANXRY010000057.1 GCA_025356635.1 Gammaproteobacteria bacterium | reverse complement strand
TGAAAGAAGGCTACTACGGCAAGTTTTGATTTTTGGATTTTCGCCAAGGCGAAAATCCGGGTATACCCTGACATTTCGCGAGGAGTACGAACATGAGCAACGGCAACGGCGTCAGCAAGTCCATTTCCAACGCCATGGGCAACGCCAGCGACAAGGCGCACCAGATCGGCGAAGCCATCGCCAAGAAGGCGGGCCCGGTGATCAAGCAGGTCAAGGCCAAGATGGCCGAGGCCGAGAAGTCCCCGGCCGGCAAGGCGGTGAAGAAAGCCGTGGCCGGCGCCAAGAAGAAAGCCGCCGCGGCGATCAAGAATGCTCGTACCAAGGCTGCAGCGGCGATCAAGCCCAAGGCCCCGGCCCGGAAGAAGGCAGCGCCGAAGAAGAAGGCCGCTGCGAAGAAAGCAGCACCGAAGAAAGCGGCCAAGAAATCCGCGAAGAAAGCGGCCCCGCGCAAGGCAGCGAAGAAGGCGGCAAAGAAGACCGCCCGTCGCTGAGTTTCAAACAGCTCCACCCCAAAACAGCAAGCCCCGATTAGAGAGTGCGACTAAGAAACAGGCGACAAAGAACCAAGCCGTCCCCCTCCGGTCCGCCGGAGGGGTTACGGTGCCCCCAGAACCCAAGCACGCCGCCCCGGAAGGCGACGGCTATATAGAGTTTTTCAGGAGCACGGCCGATGGCCATCAAGATCACCAAGAAAATAAAGTCCTATAGCGTTCAGAAACCGGAAGATGCCGCAGCGAAAGCCGCCGCCGCCACGATCGCTAGTGCGATCGAGGTCGAGCGCGAACCCGAATCCAACATCATCCAGATGCACGAGAAGGTCGAGCGCCCGGAAGCCCTGGTCGGCGCCACCTACAAGATCAAGTCGCCGCTGGTCGAGCACGCGATGTACGTGACGATCAACGACATCGTGTTGAACCTCGGCACGCCGCACGAGTTACGTCGGCCGTTCGAAGTGTTCATCAATTCGAAGAACATGGACCACTTCCAGTGGGTGGTGGCGATCACCCGGATCATGAGCGCGGTGTTCCGCAAGGGCGGTGACGTGACGTTCCTGGTTGAGGAAATGAAGGCGGTGTTCGATCCGCGCGGCGGCTATTTCAAGGCCGGCGGCGTCTACATGCCCTCGATCGTCGCCGAGATCGGCTCGGTGGTGGAGGAGCACCTGAAGATGATCGGCATGATCGTCGACCCGGGGCTGTCGGACGGGCAGAAGGCGCTGATCGCCGAGAAGCGCGCAGCTTACGAGGACCGCTCAAAAAAAAAGCCTGACAACCAGTTAACGGGCGACCTCGCCGGAGCCGGAGCCGACAGCGCAGTACGCGCTGACGAGGCGGCAACGACCACCGGCGAGGGCGCCTCTTTTCCTGCTTCCGCGGCCATGTGCTTCAAGTGCAACACCAAGGCCCTCGTCCTGATGGATGGCTGCCAGACTTGCCTGAATTGCGGGTACAGCAAGTGCGGGTGAAATATCTATCGGATTGCTGAATTCGCAAAAGAGCGTGGGGTACCCCATAAGGCGCTAGTTGGGAACGCATAAAGCGCTACGTTGTTCGCAAAAAAGGCAAAAAGGGGTCAGAGAACATTCAGGATCAGCGCGGGTACGGGCATTTCCTGGAACTTCCGGAAGGTCTGGGCGCTCAATTTACGTGCTGGCCTGGCTTTGCACTCAGGTGCCTGCAAACTTCGCATTGAGTAGGGCCGGGGAATATTGGCGCGTGATGCGCGTTCGTTCCCCAGCCCCGGTTGTAGCAGTCAAGTGTCTCGGTTGACCGGATTACTTGCCCTTTTCCTTCGCTTCTGCCGCGGCTTCGGCGGCTTCCTTGCCCGGCGCTTCAATTTGCGTCGAGACGATCTTCCCGGACTTGGCATCGACCTGGATCTCGGTAGTGTTGCTGGTTCCTGCTTGGGTTATGTCGAACGACCAGATCAGCCGGTTATGCTCGGTTTCAAGTTCCGAACTGGCGATCTTTCCGGAAGGTACCTTGGCCAGCGCCGTTGCCTGCGCAGTGGCCTCGGAAACCGTCGCCTGCGACAGCAGCTCGGCTTGGCTCGGCTCATGGGCGATGGCGGCGGATGTCGCAAACACGACGGCGAACGTACTGGCAATGGCGGTAGTCAATAAACGGGACATGATCATCACCTCATAGTGTGATGCCAAAGTTGGCAACGGTTCGATACTACCCGCGGTGACTTAACGCAGGCTAAGCCTCGACCGTCGTTTAGAATGCGGTCCAGGGAACTTCTAGGCCACTGCTGCCGATGCGCTTGCTCAGGATCGTGATCATGCTGCTGGCCGTGTGTGGACCGGCGTTGTGCTGGGCGCAGGCCGGCCCGCCGTTGATCACCAACGATCCCGACACGCCAGGCAATGGCAACTGGGAAATAAATCTTGCCGCCACCGGCGCGCACAACCACTCTGGATGGGGCCTGGCCGCGCCCGATGTCGATATCAACTACGGCTGGGGCGAGCGGGTGCAGGTGTCGGTGCATATCCCCTGGAACCACCAGCGTGGCGACGACGGCCGCTGGCTGTCGGGCGCCGGCCCGGCGGAGTGGGCGATCCGATGGCGCTTTGTCGACGAGAAGCGGGCCGGGTTCTCGCTGGCGATCCAGCCGCATTGGGTTTCGGCCTGGTCCTCGGCCACAATCCGGAAAGGGCTTGCCTCGGCCAACGATGAATTCGTCCTGCCGATTCAGGCGTCACGGAAGCTGGGCGCGGCCACCGTGGGCCTCGAAATCAGCCGCCATTTCGTCATGCACGAAGGCGACGAACGTCAGGCCGGCGCGTTCTGGTCGCGCGATTGCCGGCCGGGCTTGCAATGCCTTGCCGAGATCAACACGGTGTGGCCAGCCAGCGGCCCGGCCGAGGCCGTGCTCAATATCGGCGCGCGCAAGACCGTGAGCGAACACCTGCTGCTGCTGGGCTCGTTCGGACGCCAGTTCACCGGCGCGGCCGAGCGCCAGCAGTTCCTGTTCTACCTCGGCGTGCAGTTGTTGCGATAATCGACGCCTTCAAACCTCCAGGGGACATCGCATGCAAATTCTCAGAGCCGCCATCCTGACCATCGCGCTGACCTTGGGCGTCACCGCCCAAGCCACTGATTTCTCGGCGCGCGTCGAGGCATCGGCACTGCTGGACGAGATGAACTTGCGCGCCCAGTTCGACCAGGTGGTAACAGTCATGCTGGACAACCAGCTCAAGCAGAATCCCAACCTGGCCCCGTACAAGGGCGTGATGGCGGAATTTTTCAAGAAGTACATGAGCTACGACGCGCTCAAGCCCGACATCATGGGTATCTACGAGGCGAATTTCACCGCCGCCGAACTCCACGACCTGCGCATGTTCTATGGCACGTCGACCGGCAAGAAGATGGTCAGTCTCATGGCTGAAATAACCCGCCAGAGCGTGGCGCTCAGCGCCAAGCGCGTGCAGGAACACACCGGCGAGCTGGAACAGATGATCAACGCCGAGGCGGAGCGAATCAAACAGGCGCAGGCGCCAGCGGCTGCCCTGCCTGAGCAGCATTAGGCAGCCGCAATTGCGGGCTTTTCTTGGCTACACTTGCGCTATCCAGACCTCGCCGGGAATCATCATGCGCCTGCTCGTCATCCTCCTGATTGCGTTGCTCGCAGCGCATCCTGTTCTCGCCGCCGACCCGCAGCGGGCCGAACGCATGATCGAAGTGCTGCGAATCCAGCAGACCATGGCGCAGATGCGCAACACGGTGGTCGCCAACGCCAGCAAGAACATCCTCGACGAATGCAAGCGCGACCAGATCAGCGATGAGCAGTGCCGGACCAACGCTGCCACCCTGATGCAACCCATCGAGCGTGCCATGGACGAGGCCATGAACTGGGACGCGATCAAGGACGATTTCATCAAGATCTACGCCGCCGCCTTGAGCGATCGGGAAGTGGACGCGGCCGTTGCTTTCTACAGTTCCCCCGAGGGCCAGGCCCTGCTCGACAAATTGCCGGCCCTGACCAGGGCGGGCTCCGAGCTCGGGCAGAAGCGCATGAGTGCAGTCATGCCGCGCCTGCAGGAAGAACTGCGCGCCGCCGCCAAGACCCTGAAGGACAACGCCGCAGCACCGCCCGCCGCTACGATTCCGCCTGGCGGCAGCGGGCATTGAGGTGATCATGAAATTTGCCTGGGCTCTGCTCCTGCTGGCATTTTATTCCGCGTGCTTCGCTGCCGGCGCGCCAGCGCCAGTGGCGGTAATCGCCACCGCCACGTTGCCGCTGCCGACGTTCATGCGCGATGGCGCGGCGGTGGTGCGCCTGGACGCGAAGGGCTACCCGCAACCGCTGCGGGCCGGTAGCAACGGCATGGTCTGCATTGCCGACGACCCCGGCGATGACCAACTCGACGTGCGCTGCTACCAGCAGGATTTCATCGTGGTGGTCTACCGTTCCTTCCAGTTGCGGCGCGCGGCCGGCGATCCCGATGCGCACATCGGCGGAACCATCGAGGCCGAGATCAAGGCCGGCAAGATCCACCTGCCGCCGCAACCCACGGCGGGTTACCGCTGCTCAGGCCCGATCGCCGATTTCGACACCACCGCCAACAGCTATCGGCCGCCGGTGGAATGCTGGCAATCGGTCCATTTCCCGTATCGCACGGCGGCCGAGCTCGGCTTGCCAGACGAATCGCAGGTCAGCGAGGCGCAGAAGCGGACACTTCCCTATGTCATGTCCAGCGGCAAGTATTGGGCGCACGTGATGATCGAGCACCCCGACGAACGAAAATGATGAAGGCGCTGTACCGGCAGGCGCGGGCCCAACCCACCGTATACTCGGGCCGCCCTTTGCGGAGGTAAGCCATGCCTTGTGATGCCGGGATGCTGGTGGGAGTGGAACTGTTCGAGCACCTGGGTGCCGAGGATCGGATTCGCCTGGCCGAGGCCGTGGACCTGCGCCGGCTGGCTGCGGGCGAGATGCTGTTCCAGGCCGGCGAGCCGGGCGAAGCCATGTACGTGGTCAAGTCCGGCGAAGTGGAACTGTTCATCAAGGACACCACCGGCCAGAAGATCGTCCTGACCATCGCCGGTCCCGGTGAAGTGTTCGGCGAACTGGCCTTGCTCGATCGTGGCGCGCGCACCGCCACCGCCATGGTACTGACCGATGCCGAGCTGCTTGAACTCGACCGTGATGACCTCTTGCTGCTGTTCCAGAAGACGCCGGCCGCGGCCCTGCGCCTGCTGGCGGCAATGGGCCACATGACCCGCCAGGCCGACGACCTGCTCAAGACGCGGGTCTCGCGCAACGTCAATGAAGAAGTGGCCGAACACCTGAGCACATTGCAGAAAATCGCTGACTGGATTGCGTGGTTCAGCGGGTCGATGCCGTTTCTGGCGCTCAACCTGGCCTGGTTCGCCGGCTGGATCGCCATCAATACCTTGCCGCTCGGCCTGCCCACCTTCGATCCCTATCCGTTCGGTCTGCTGACCATGATCGTCTCGCTGGAGGCGATCTTCTTGTCCTGCTTCGTACTGATCAGCCAGAACCGGCAGGGCGAGAAGGAGCGCGTGCGCTCGGACATCGAGTACGAGATCAACGTCAAGGCCGAACTCGAAGTCGCGCACCTGCACGAGAAAACCGACCGTATCCACGTCGAGATGCTCGAACGCTTCCTGCGCCTGGAAAAGTTGCTGGGCGCCGGGCGTGCGGAAGCGGCATCGCCAGCACTGGAGTAAACTGCGCGCAGCTTTTTCGAGGCATTTCGCTTGGACGCAACTCCTCCGGCACGCCCTGATCGTACCCATCTCTGGGTAGGCGCTGCGCTGTTTCTGGCAACACTGGTGGCGGCCTGGTTTTTTGTCGGTTTTGTCGCCGATACCGGCAACCGCCTGGAACGCGTGCGCGTGCAATCGCTGGCGCGCACCGCCGCCGCGACGCTGGAAAGCGCGCGCATCGCCAACCTGCGCGGCAGCAAGACCGATATCGGCACGCCCGGCTTCGATGCCGTGCGCGACGAACTGCGCCGGGTTCGCGACGTCAATCCGGATTTCCGGTTCGTCTACTTGATGCGGCCCCCCGCCGGCGGCAAGGTGATGGCTTTCCTGGCCGATGCCGAATCACCGGAATCGCCGGACTACTCTGCTCCCGGCGATCTCTACGATGGTCCGTCGCTGGAGTTGTGGCAGGTCTATCGCAGCGGCCAGCCGCAGGTGCAGCCGCCGTACCGCGATCGCTGGGGCTACTGGGTAACCTCGATCGCACCGGTGCGCGATGCCACCGGCAGGATTGTCGCGATCCTTGGCATGGATGTGCGCGCCGACGCCTGGCTGGCCACGCAGGCGCGCTATCGCGGTTTCGCACTGGCGATCTCGGGTCTGGTGCTGGTGCTGGTGGCGCTGTTCACGCTCGGATTGCATCTGCAAAAACGCTCGGCCGCGCGAACGAGCGCGCTCAACGCGCAATTGGCCGTGAAGATCGGCGAACTCGAGGCGGCCCAGGAAGGCCTGCGCCTGGCCGACGTGGTGGTGCGCCACACCGGCGAGGGCATCCTTTTGCTCGATCCGGAATTGCGCGTGCTCAGCGCCAACCCCGGCTTCGTGCGTATCACCGGTCACGCTGCCGATGCCGCCATCGGCCGCACGCCGCCGTTGTTCGAGGATGACGATGTGCTGCAGCAGGTGCGTACGCGCCTGGGCTCGGGCACGCATTGGGATGGCACGCTCTTGGCGCGCCGCGCCGATGGCGACCGCTTCCCGCTCGAGGCCAGCATCGATCGTGTCCTTGATGCGCAAGGGCAGGTCCAGCACTTCGTGATGGTGTTCCGCGATGTCACCGTGCAAAAGCAGCTCGAAGATCGCCTGCGCGAACTGTCAGCCACTGATGGCCTGACCCTGTTGGCCAACCGGCGCAGCTTCGATGAAGCGCTCGAACGCAGTTGGCACCAGGCCACCCGCCACGGCGAACCGGTGTCGCTGATCATGATCGACATCGACCATTTCAAGTCCTACAACGACAGTTACGGTCACGGCGCCGGCGATCGCTGTCTGCAGCAGGTGGCAACGGCAATTGCCGCCGGCGTTCGCCACGAGGGTGCGCTGGTGGCGCGCTATGGTGGCGAGGAATTCGCGGTGATCCTGCCGCGCGGTGATGCCAACACTGCGCACGAGATCGCCGAATCGCTACGCCGCCGGATCGAAGCGCTCGGCATCGCGCATGCCGGCAATCCCATTGGCAGCCGCGTGACGATCAGTGTCGGCATTTCCACCCGTACGCCGCCGCAAACCGATGATTACGAAGACCTGATGCTGAGCGCCGACCAGGCGCTTTACCGCGCCAAGGAAGGTGGTCGCAACGGCGTGGTCTCGGCGGGCTAGGCCCATGAAAAAGGGCGGGGGCAATACGCCCCCGCCCTGGGTGTTACGCGCTATCGTCCGGCTCAGTAATGCGACTCCAGCCGGAAGATCGTGTTCAACACGGCCTCGGCCAGCGAGTACGAGCCGTGGTAGCGGTGGCCATACTGGTAGCGGCCGTAGTAACCGTCTTCGTAGCCACGACGGAAGCCTTCGCGGAAGTAGTAGTTGTACTCGTCCTCATCGACGTAATACCCGTAGTAGCCGTAGTCCGCATCCTGATAGATATAGTTGCTTTGATAGTCGAAGCGCCAGTGGTCGTCGCGGTCGTCGCGGCCGGCACGCAGGCCTTCCTCGTAACCGTAGTTCAGGGCCTGAAGGATGATGTCGGCCTGGTATTGGTTGATGTCGTAGTAATAACCACCACGGTAATAACGATAGCTGGCCGGGGCGAAATACCAGTCATCGTTGTAGTAACGATCAAGGTTGAACCAGAAACTCAGGTAGAGCCGGTGATGGCGACGGCAGTAGTCCTGGTAGCCACGGTACTGTTGCGGGCGTTGTTGTTGCTGCAACTGTTGGCTTTGCTGTTGATAGCGAACCTGGACTTGCTCCTGCTGCTGGTGGTAACGGTTGGCCTGTTCGTGTTGCTGATGCACTTGCTCGACGCGATCGCCACGGTTCTCGATGCGCGCCTGGCGGTTCTCTAGTTGATTTTCGGCCCGGTCCTGCCGCGCCTGCTGGCGATCGTCCTGGCGTTCCTGACGTTGTTCGACGCGGTCATGCACGACTTGCTGGCGATCCTGCGTGACTTGCTGGCGATCGTCCTGCCGTTCCTGACGTTGTTCGACGCGGCCCTGGCGCTCGCTGGAGCGATCCTGCGTGACTTGCTGGCGATCGTCCTGGCGTTCCTGTCGGCCTGTCTCGCGTTGTTCCTGCGCCGCCTTCGCGTCGTGCTTGCGCTGCCCTTCCTGGCTTTGCCCGGTTTGGTCCACGCGCGCGTGGACCAGCGAGCTGACGCCCGCCAATGCCACGCCGATCGCGGCCGACATCATCAGTCTATTCAGGGTGCTGATGCTCATTTTCAACTCTCCGGATGTTTCGACAATTTCGCACGAGCGACCATGTCGACGCTTCGCACTCGGACCAGAGAGTGCCCGGTGTCGGCTGAATCAATCTTTACGCGGGCACGGAATCGACTACGCCAGACAACTCGCGTTCATTTTTCGAAAAGAAAGAGATCCATCGATTCGGGATCGTCGTCAATGGGAAGCGTGGCGCTGAGCGGATCGTCGGTCTGGGTGTGGGCCAGGGCCGGGTTCGGGATCGTGCGCAAGCCGAGAGGGTGGAAAACACTGGCCACGAAACCGGGTTCGGAAGCGCGCAAGTCGGGCCATTCCTCGTCGAACACCACGTCCACGCGGACGATGTCCTCACTGTCGCCAGGGTGCACGGTGAAACGATCCACCCAGTCGATCTGCTGCAAAGCGCGGGCGATGTCGCTACTCAGCGATGCGCTCGCAGCATGGCCGGCACCGTCTTCGGCGTGACGTTCGAACAAATAGGTACCCATCCGCGTCCCCCGACGTTGCGAGCCCGCCCTTACTCTACGCCGGTAGCCATGACTGTCACGATGCGTTGGGTCAAATCCGATGGACGGCACTGCGGCGCCGACAGGCAGGGATTCGCGGTTCGGGGCATGATGTGATAGGTATCACATTCGGTCGTTCCCGTGCTAAACGAACTCCTGCGCGAACTCGTCGTTGCTGCGCTGATCGTCGCCAGCGCCTACCTGTTGCTGGCGAGCTACGCCCGTCGGCGGCGCCCGGACTGGAGCGAGCCAATTGACCGCCGGCGGATGGCGATCCTGTCGATGCTGGTGCTGGCGCTGCTGGCCGCGAGAGTGAGTGAGGATGTGTTGGCGGGCGAATCCGGGCCGATCGACCGCGCCGTCCTGCTGTACCTACGCGCCCATGTGCCGCAAGTGCTGGCCGGGTTCTTCCAGGCGATCACCATCACCGGCGCTTCGGTGTTCGTCCTGCCGCTGGCGGCGAGCGTTGCCTTGGGCTTGCTCTGGCGAGGTCTTCGTTCCGAGGCCCTGCTCATCGCGCTCTCGAGTGGCCTGGCTGCGATCGTGGTCTACGTCGTGAAGGCCAGCGTCGGCCGGGCGCGACCGAGCCTGTGGACGACCGACTGGTACTGGGGTTCGAGTTTTCCCAGCGGGCACACATTGGTGGTGGCGGCCTTCGCGACGGCATCGGCACTTTGCATTGGCCGGCGGTGGCCGGGTCAGCGTCGGCTGGCGATGATGCTGGCGTTTGTCTGGATTTTCCTGGTCGGGCTATCGCGCCTGGTGCTGGGCGTGCACTGGCCTACCGATGTCCTTGCCGCCGCCTGCATCGGTGCGTTCCTGCCATTGGCGATCGATCGGGCGCTGGCAGCGCAGCGAAAAAAACGGCGGCGTCCGGTGGCACGAACCCCCTGAGGCTCTTGGTCGAACCTGGAACACACAACGTTGCCTAGGGCGCGCGGTGAGTTGTTGCAAGTGGCAAGGCATCGAAATGGATTGCCGCCAATTGTTCCGGCGCCTTGCCGATCTTGCGCAGGAACGGTAGCCAGCGCGGGTCGCGATGCAGGCTGGCGAACTCCAGTTCAACCTCGACATCACTGAGGCCGCCGTCGTGGTAGGTCACGGCCTTGTCGAGCCATTCGAAGGCATGGTCGATTTCGCCGCGCCTGGCCAACACGCAGGCGATGTTATAAGCGGCGTCCTTGTCATAGTCGCGTATCAGATTGGCGAGCGCAGCATCGGATTCGGCCTTGCGGCCCATTGCGTGGTAGACCATTGGCAAGCCGATGGCACGCCAAGGGTCTGAAGGTTCGTGTTCGATGGCGGTCAAGGCGCCAGCGGTGTCGCCTTTGGCCAACAACGCCATGCCGATGCTGTATTGCGTGCCAATGAAATCCGGGCTCAGGCTGAGTGCCGTTCGCCAATGGTCGATGGCTTCGTCCGGCCGCATGGCGAAAGAATAGTCGAGGCCAAGATTGTAGTGCGCACGCGGATTGACCGGGTCGCGCGCGACCACGTACTCGTCGAAAGCGATTGCCTGCTTGAGCCGACCCAGGCTTTGCGCCAGGCGGGCGGCGTTGATCGCGACGCTCAGGTCGTCCGGCGCCAGCGCCAGCGCACGATTGATATGCAGGGCGGCAGTGGCCAGGTCGCCGTCGTAACTCATCGCGACAAAACCATACTGCGCGTGCGCCGCCGCCAGATCGGGATCGATCGCCAATGCCTGTTCGATCGCAGCGCGGGCCAGCCGATGTCCTTCCTCGACCGGCCGCAGACCGGAAATAGCCTGGTTGGTATAACTGGATGACAGGCCGACCCAGGCCGGAGCGTAACGAGCATCGATCGCCAGCGTCTGCCGGTACAGCACTTCCGCCCGGCCCAAGGCTTCAGTCGTGCCGAGCCGGCCCAGTTGCCGGGCCTGCAGGAAGTCGGCGTACGCCACGGGATCGGTTTGCCTGGCCTTGGGCGCCGCGCCCAGCAGCTTGATCTTCAGTTGCGCCACCACGGCGGCGGAAATCTGGTCCTGCACCGTGAACACATCATCGAGCTTGCGCTCGTAGGTTGCCGACCACAGTTGCGTGCTGTCGGCGGTGCGGATCAGTTTGGCGGTGATGCGGATCAGCTTGCCCGAGGTGCGCACCGAGCCTTCAAGGATGTGCGCCACGTGCAGCCTGCCGGCGATGGTGGCGATATCGACGTCCTTGTCCTTGAACGAGAACGACGACGTGCGGGCGATCACCCGCAGTTGCGGGATCTGCGCCAGCAGGTTCAACAGTTCCTCGGAAAGGCCATCGGACATGTAGCCCTGGTCATGGTTTGAGGACATGTCGGCGAATGGCAGCACCGCAATCGACAGATCGCCCGAGGCGGTGAACGCATCGCTGCGGCCAAGGCGGCGGGCCTGCTGTTCGGCGGCCTTCAATTCGGCACTCTGACGCATCGGCGAGAACACGAACTTGTCGAGTGCGAAGTACGCCAACGCCAGTGCCAGCAAGACCATGATGCTGCGGTCGAGGTTTTTCCCGGTGGCAGGTGGCAGAGGCTGCGTGCGATCGAGGTCTGCTTCTTTCTTCAGGCCATCGGGAGTCCACTCGAACACCCAGGAAAACAGCAGCGCAGGGAAGAAACCGACCGCCAGAACAATGACGGCGATCCGCGCCGGGGTGGCGCCGAAACCGAACAGCGGGAACACGGTGCTGGCGACTTGCACGACCAGCCAGGCACCGACCAAGTAGAGCCCGGCCATGCGAAAGACATTGCGGCGGTGGAGTTCGTCGAGAAGACCCAACGGAGCTGACCCTTGCGGCGTGGGTGGGGCGAGTATGAGACTATCGCTCGACCAGCGTCCACCTCAGGAGTTCACCGTGAAGGCTATGCACGTGCTTTTCGCTCTCGCTGTTTCTTGCGCAATGTCCGGCGCGGTATTGGCCCAGGACGATCCGGAAACCGGTGCCAATACACTTGGCAGGGGTGGCACCGGGACGCTCGGTAGGGGCGGCACGGGTACCTTGACCGCCGATCCCAGTTCGCCTGTGGTGGATCTGTCGGTGTCTTCGGCCTCCGTGGTTGGTCCAGGTACGGCCGTCGTCACCGTGAACATTCCTGCTGATGAAAACGCGGCGGAGCAAAGCAGCCAAACCTATCCGGTACCGTTGTCGTCTTCCGATGCTTCCTGCCATGTGCCCAGTGCGGTTTCAGTTGCCTGGTCGTCCGCGGCGGGCGGCGTCGCCAGCTTTCTGGTGCAGTGCTCGGCGGTCTCGTCGGACCGCTCAGTGACGATCATGGCCGGCAACGCCTCGGTCGCGTTTGATCTCACCCAGTAGGCAGTTGCCATGATTGATCGGAAGATCATCGCCGTCCTTGGCGCCACTGGCGCCCAGGGCGGATGGTTCGTTACCTTTTTCAGTGGAATTCGTCCTGTCGAGGGCTCGCATGCCCTGAACCCGGAACTGAAATCGTTCAGACAGTGGTTGGAGGCGAACGCATCGCACTTCGATAAGTGATTTTCGTGGCCGATCTGTGATGAATTTGGCGTTATCTTAGGCGGCCGTCATGAGCCTGTTCGGGTCCGTGACTGGCTTACCCCGCCAATTTCCCTGAGGTCACCCATGAATCTGCGTCTTATCAGTCTTGCGGCCGCCGCTGCGGTCACCGTCTCGCCGGCCTTCGCCAAGGCCCCGACCAACCCCGAGTACGCCCAGGGTCGCAAGGACATAGCCGCCATGCGTACCGTCGAATCGCTGGCGCCAACTACGTCAACCGTCGGCGATATCGACTCCTTCGGTCGTTCCGCCAGATACCTCGGCTACATCCAGAGTGGCTTGCTGTTGGTGCAGTCCGATTGCTCGGTGGCCGCGACCGGGACGCTTGGTCCGGACGACCATTGCGTGACCACCAACCCTGCGCCTGCGACGACCGCTTTCAGCTTCCAGGATGTGGGTCGCATGATCATCCCGGGCAAGAGCAGCAACTCGCTGTTCTGCCACACACAGACGCCGCTGGTGGTTTATTCCTTCAGCAACGGCACCGGCGTCTACCAGCCCAGTGCGCGGATCGTGGTCACGCCGTCCTACAAGATCGAGAACCCGGTGCTGAATGATCCCAGCCTGATCGACCCGAACACTGGGCTGCCCTTCAATGGTTCGTTCACGGTCACTATTTCCGGCGTCCGCCATTCGCGCAGCCTGCAGCCTGGCGAAACCCAGGTCGAGCGTGATGTCGGCACGCGCGCCTGCATTGCCGGCATCGTCAGCAAGAGTGCACTGATCTCGAGTTACGGCCTGACTGCCGCGCTGGCGACCAAGTTCTTCAGCAACGACACCATCATCACCATGAACCTGCAGGGTTCGACGACCATGGTTGATTTCGCGCAAGTCATCTACGGCACGCGGATCATGGGCGACTGACACGGCACAGACAGGTTGCCACGGCGAACGGAGCCTTCGGGCTCCGTTTGTTTTCAAGGTACCGGCGACCCTGATGATGGAGTAATGTGACCCGGCAACGCCCCCGCCCGTGGGCGTGTAAGGAGAGCCCCATGCAGATTCGCCTGTGGTTGCTGCTCGCGGTGGTTGCCGGCTCGGTCGGCTGCGGTTCGGTGTCCGGGCTCAAGCGTGAGCCTGGCGCGACTACCCGGATCGCCGATTACCGTCGGGTCGAGGTAAGCGATTTCAGTGCCAGCGGCGGCGAGAAATTCCCGGATGCCGGCAAACAGGCCGAGTACGACACCAGCCTGATTGAAGCGCAGCGCAAGTTCGCCGACAAGATCGCCGAGGCGATCACGGCGACTGGCAGTTTCGACGAAGTCTCGCGCCGGCCCCTGGCCAGTGGCGCCTTACGGGTAAGCGGCGACATCACCCGTTACGATGAAGGCAACATCGTCGAGCGTGGCTTGACCGGTTTCGCCGGGCAAACGCATTTCGAAGCGGTGGTGACTATCGTTGATGCAACTTCGGGAAAACAGATCGCCCGGATCGAAGTGGACCGCAACAGCTGGCCGTTGCCGATCGGCGCGTCGGCGTCGACCTTGCAGACCACCAATTTCTTCATGGAAGGCGCCGCCAAGAAGGTGGCCACCGAATTGCTGGCCGCGCGGTCGCATGAGGGCAGTAAATGAGACAACACCGGCAGCGTTTGGCAGGCGTACTTGCCCTGTGCTGGCTAGCGACGCCAGCCTGGGCGGACGATGTCCTGTACAAATGCATCGATGGCAAGGGTGCGGTGAGCATCCAGTCGACCTCTTGTCCGGCGGGTAGCCGCCAGGCATGGAAACGCGATACCGCGGCGCCGCCTCCGATGCCGGCCGCCACTGCGCCGAGAACAGCCACCGGCGCGCCGCCGGCACGACCGGCCGGCCCGGCGCAAGTTGCCGCACCGCCACCGCCTGCGCCACCTGCGGAAGTAGCCGCAGCGCCGCCGGTGGCCGATCCCTGCGCGCATGCCCAGGATGTCGCGGCGCAACTTCGCGACATGCCCTGGCTCGAGTTGACCGACGAGCAGCAGCATCGCCTGCTCGGTTGGCTGATGCAGCAATGCCGGCCCACGCCAGCGTCGGGACAGCCCTGACCAGAAGGCTTGCCAACGGGCCGCTGGCGCTGGCTATACTGCGGCGACATCACTTGGGGAGTTTTCGCGATGAAGATGAATCAAATGGCCTGTCTTCTGCTGGCCTTGTCGGCGGCTTCGCTGGCGCAGGCGCAAGATGCGCAACCCACAGCGGACCCGCAATCTGCAGCAGCGTCCGACGCGCCCGCCGCGACACAGAACACCAGCGAACATCAAGCGATGCTGCCGTTCATGCGCGCGATCGCCGGCGATCATGTCTTGCCAAGGCCCTATGGCATCGGCGCGGACGTGTTCACCATGCACCAGGACTACGCCATCGATTCGCTGGCATTTTCCCTGCCGGGCTTCAGCCTGCCTGATCCGAGCATCGTCAAGATCAAGAACCGGCTGGTCGAGGAAGATCTCAAGCTCGATGCCTGGGTATTTCCTTTCCTGAATGTGTTCGCGATCTACGGCCACCTGGACGCGCAGACCGATGTCAATCTGTCGGCGGTCACCATTCCGCAACTGCCGGTGTCGCTGGGCACCTTGCCAATCCGTTACAACGGCAGCGTTTACGGCGGTGGCCTGACGCTGGTCGCCGGTGGTGACCACTGGTTCGCCTCGGTCACCGGGACCTGGACCCGGAGCAGCCTGAGCGGCGACTTCGATTCCAGCGTCAAGGCACGCACGATTCAACCCAAGATCGGCGTGGTCAATGGACCGTTCCAGTTCTGGGTCGGGGCGATGGGCCTGCACACGGACGAAGAGCACGCTGGCGTGATCGCACTGCCGTACTTGGGCAACGTGCCGTTCGCGGTCAAGCTCAAGCAGGCATCGACCTGGAGTCCTTCGGTCGGCGTGCACTATGAGATGGATCGCTTCGCTGACGTCACCCTGGAGTTTGGCGGCGGCGATCGGCGCACGACATTGCTCAATGTCAACCTGCGTTTCCCGCGCGACAACTGAGCACAATCACCCGGGAGCCTGGCTCTCCGGGCTGTGCCTGGGATTGCTTGCGGCGGCATGGACGCCGCAAGCGGCCCTCGCCTATGAAACCGATCCGCTGAGTAATCGGCTGGTACCGTTGACCGACTCGGCGCCGGTGCTCGATCTCAAGGTCAACGAAGCGATCGCCGATGTTGCCAGTCATTGGGTCGGCCCGCGTTCCGACGATCGCTTCGCCAAGGCGGTCTACGACCGGATCGGCGGGCATTTCTGGGTTCATCACCTGGAAGGCTGGGCGATGAAGAGTGAGCAAGTGAGCAAGCTGCCGACTCCACGCCGGCATTCCTTCCTCGCGCAAACGCCTTTCTATGCCAGTCGCGTCGGCGCCTTGTTTGGCGCCTGCCCGGTCTTCCGTATGGGCGACACCTTGATCGGCACCGACAAACTGGGTCACTTCGCAGCACAGGGCCTGAAATTCTGGCGACGCTGGAAACGCGATGGTGATGAAACCAAGGCGGCGGCGCGATCGGCGTACACGGAGCGGGCAATCTTCGGTGCGTTGACCACCGGAACCTATTCGAATGCCGATCTCGTCGCCAACTACGAAGGCTATCGTTTCTACCGCAGCCTGTTCGAGGACGACGTTGTCGCCGGCAAACCGGCGATCGTACATTGGGATGGCGACCACTGGCGGGTGCAGCGCCAGTTCGACTGGAACGACCACGTCAACGCCTACTGGGACGAGGGTCTGGACATCAACGACTACGATCGCTGGATGACCACGGCCGTACACAAGGTCTGGCCGGAGTTCTGCGCCGATTGGGCCAAGGATCCATCGCGCTACACGATTCCCTCCGGCCAGGATGCGCAACTGCAGGCGCGCTACCACCTGCTCGAGCTGCACTTGCGCCCGGAGCTTCGGATGGCGGAGATCTGCGCTGCCCCGGGCGGTACATGATCGGCCTGGTCGGTTTCGACGGCGACGACACCCTCTGGCACAGCGAGGGTTACTACCAGGTCGTGCATGAAGAGTTCGAGCGCATCCTTGGTGGCTATCTCGACCTGGCCGATGCACGCGTGCACGAGCGGCTGCTCGCCACCGAGAGAGCCAATATTCGCCTGTTCGGGTACGGCGCCAAGGGCATGACCCTGTCGATGATCGAGACAGCGATCGAACTGACCGGCGAGCGCATCGGCGCCCGTGATTTGCACCGGTTGGTCGAACTGGGCAAGCAGGTGCTCGTGCACCCGGTCGAGTTGTTGCCGGGGATCCGCGCTGCGGTGGAGGCGGTGGCGCGCGATTTCCACATCGTGTTGATCACCAAGGGCGACCTGTTCCACCAGGAAGCCAAGGTGGCGCGCTCGGGCCTGGCCGACCTGTTCCATCGCATCGAGATCGTTTCGGAGAAAGACGAATCGACGTACCGGCGGTTGCTTGAGGAGTTTGAAATTGAGGCTACAACCTTCGCCATGGTCGGAAATTCCCTGCGCTCGGACATCGAGCCGGTGGTGCAGCTGGGCGGCTGGGGCGTCTACATGCCGTATGCACTGATCTGGGCGCATGAACGCGAAACGACCTTCGGCGCAGACCATCAGAGAGTGGAATCGGTGCAGCGGGCAGATGAAATTCCTGGTGCCCTGTCCCGAATCGCGGCCCGGGCGCTGGACGCATCGAAGGCGCGGACTTAGCATCGGGGTCAACTCCGAACCGGGATGTGCTCGTGATGCGTTTGTCCTTCCTAGCGTTATTCGTCGCTTCGGCGGCAGCGTATGCCGCCGGCAAACCGCCGACTTTTGATCCGGCCAGGCTCTCGGCGGAAGACCGGGTGCTGTCCTCGGATGCTTTCGAGGGTCGTGGCCCCGCCTCGCCGGGCGAGGAAAAGACCGTGGCTTATGTGGTTGCGCAAATGAAAGCAGCGGGCCTGCAACCAGGCGGCGATCGCAAGAATGGCAAACGCGCGTGGACGCAGGCGGTGCCACTCGGGCGCTTCCAGATCCAGGGCGCGATGGACATGAAGATCAACGCGGGCGGTAGCACCCAGAGCCTGACACAGGGCCAGGAGATCGCGGTGCGCGCGGCGATGAACGGCGACAAATCCGTCGCCATCCAGGATGCGCCACTGGTGTTCGTCGGCTATGGCATCAAGGCGCCTGAACGCAACTGGGACGACTTCAAGGGCGTGGACCTGCACGGCAAGATTGCGGTCGTGCTGATCAACGATCCGGATTTCGAAAGCGGTGCCGGTGATTTCGGCGGCAAGGCCATGACTTACTACGGCCGCTGGACCTATAAGTTCGAGGAAGCCGCGCGCCAAGGGGCGGTCGGCATGCTGATCGTGCACGAGACCGAGCCGGCTTCCTACGGTTGGGCGACGGTGAAAAATTCCAACACCAGCATCATGTTCGATATCGTTCGTGCAGCGCCAGCCGCCGTGCACCCCGCCATGGAAGCCTGGATCCAGCGCGATCTCGCCGTAGATTTGTGCAAGCGCGCCGGGCTGGATTTCGAGGCGCTCAAGCGGCAGGCGCAGACCCGTGATTTCCACCCGACGGTGTTGACCGGCATCACGCTCTCGGCGCATTACGCCGTCGCCGCACAGGTAATTACTTCGCACAACATCATCGGCCGTCTGCCCGGGCGGAAGTATCCGAACGAGAATGTCGTCTACAGCGCGCATTGGGACCACTTCGGCATCGGTGAACCCGATGCCAAGGGCGATCGCATCTACAACGGCGCGGTGGACAACGCCACCGGTACTGCCGCCTTGATCGAGATGGCCCGTGCTTTCGCCCATCGCCCTCGGCCGGAGCGTTCGATCCTGTTCCTGAACGTCACTGCCGAGGAGCGCGGCCTGCTTGGTTCCGAGTACTACGCGGCCAATCCGGTATATCCGCTCTCGACCACGGTGGGCATGATCAACATGGATGCCCTCGACACCGGCGGGCCGGCGCGCAATTTCACCATCTCCGGCAGCGCCAAGCTCGACTTGCTCGACGATCTCATTGCCACGGCCAAAAGCTACGGTCAGGTCTATTCGCCGGATCCGCATCCGGAGGCTGGCCACTTCTTCCGCTCCGACCATTTCCCGATGGCCAAGCGTGGCGTACCGGCGATTTCCTTCGGTTCTGGAAACGACTGGCTTGCCGGCGGAGTCCAGGCCGGCGAAGCCAATGCCGAGACCTACACCCGCGAGCACTACCACCAGCCATCCGACGAGTGGCAGGCGAGCTGGCCGTTTACCGGCATGGCCCACGACCTGCAGATGCTCTACTCGCTGGGCAACCAGTTGGCGAATTCTCGGCAGTGGCCGAACTGGTCCGCGGATTCCGAATTCCGTGCAACCCGCGACGCGTCAGCGGCCGACCGCCACTGACGGGCCGGCCGAATTGTGTTTGCCATGACCTGGTGGATGTGGGCATTGCTGGCGGCGGTCATGGCGATGGCTGGCGTCGGCTTCGCTTTCCTGGCGCTGTCGGCGGGCACCGCTTTCGGTACCGACTACCACACGCTCACGCCGCGCCAGCGCTGGATGGCGCGCTGGCTGGCGCGGGCGGCGCTGCTCGCGGCGCTGCTCTGTGGCGTCGTGGGCCTGCTCAGTTCGCTACGCGCGGTCGCGCCGTTGCTGAGTGGAATCTAGGCCTCAGCGTTCGATCCGGAACACGATCGGTACCAAGGCGTAGGCGGCGATGGCAACGCCATTGCGCTGGGCGGGGACGAAATGCCAGCGCGCCTGCACGAATTTCAGTGCGGTATCGTCGAGCAGGCGCACGCCGCTGCTTTGTTCGATCGATACCTGCGACGGCCGCCCCTGTTCGTCCACGAGCACGCGCAACAGCACGCGGCCTTCCTGGCCACGGCGCAACGCCGTGAACGGATAGGTCGGCGCCGGCCCGACATCAACCTGGAGTTCAGCAAGTGCCGGCAGCGCCGGTGGCGGATCAATGCTATCTCCGGGGATTGTTGGTGGCAGGATGCCCTCTGGGTTCGGGTCAGCGGCGTTGTCCTGCGGCGGCGTAGTCGCTGCTGCGGGGGTGCTGCGCGTGACCGGGTGTGTTTGCGTCACGGGCTTGAGCGTCGTGGTGACAGGAACAAGGGGAATGTATTTCGGGAAAGTCACCGGGACATAGACAGGTTCGTCGAGAGTCGGCGCGGGAGCCTGTTGCACCGGCATGAACAAGACCATGGCCACGGCCGCATGCAGGGCGATTGCGAGGCTGGTTCCGGCGATGCGCTGGCCGTCAAGGGTACGAAAGGCGGCGGGGAAGGTTGCGAGGGTGGCGTGCATGGCGGTCTCCGTGGCAGATTCACCGGCAGGAACGCTCGAGCCGGGCCAACGGGGTTGACCGGTAGCGACTTAAGCCAGAATTCAGCCGTTCGGCGCAGACTGGCCACCTTCCTGCACGGAGTACTGCCATGAACGTTCGCTACGCTGCGCTCGCCTTGACCCTGGTACTGGCTTTCGCTTCGACCGCCGGCGCCGTCACGCTTGGCTACAACCCACGCAGCGGCGACGTCTGGATCGATACCAACCTCGGTGATGTCAATCGCTATGGCAACGACGAACGCGACTATTTCGTCGACGACGTGGTCAACCAGTTTGGCGCGCCGCGTTACCTGGTCAACGAGCTGCTCGGGTCGCGGCACTGGCAACCGGGCGATGTCTACTACGCCTGCGCGATCGCCTACCAGATGCGCATGCGCTGCGGCGATGTCGCCGACCAGTACGAGCACAACCGCGGCCAGGGCTGGGGCGTTATCGCCCAGAACATGGGCATCAAACCGGGCTCGCGGGAATTCTTCGCGCTCAAGGACGGCCTTGGCCGCGCGCAGGGCCGCTACAAGGCCCACGGCAACCCGCACGCCAATCCTGCCGGCCCGGGCAACAGCGGCAAAGGCAATGGAAAAGGTAACGGCAAGGATCACGGCAAAGATCACGGCAAAGGCGGCGACCATGGCCACAACGGCAGTGGCCATGGCTGATCCGACGCCATTGGTGACCCATCGCGGCGGCTGCCATTGCTGGCGCGTGCGTTTCGAGGTCGATGCCCCAGCCGCATTGACTGTGCAGGATTGCAACTGCTCGCTGTGCCGGATGAGCGGGTTCTGGCATTTGATCGTGCCGGCTTCGCGTTTTCGTCTGACATCCGGCGCTGACGATCTGGTTGAATACACCTTCAACACTGGCGTGGCGAAGCATCGCTTCTGCCGCGTCTGCGGTATCAAGAGTTTCTATATTCCGCGCAGCAATCCCGAGGGCGTGGATATCAACGCGCGTTGCCTTGACGACGGCACTGTCATTGCCCTGACGATCGAGCCCTTCGACGGCCGGAACTGGGAACTGAACGCCGGTACGCTGGCGCATTTGAGCGAAACATAACAGTCAATCCAGCCGCTTGCGGATACGTCGGGTCGAGGCGGTCAGCAGCACGGCGGCGATGAACGCCAGTGCCAGCAAGTCGTTCGGTAAATCCGATAATCCTGCACCACGCAGCATGATGCCGCGGATCAGGCGGATGAAATGCGTCATCGGCAGGACTTCGGCGATCCATTGCGCTGCTACCGGCATCCCAGCGTACGGGAACATGAAACCCGACAGCAGGATTTGCGGCAGGAAAGTGAAGAACGCCAGCTGCATGGCCTGAAACTGGCTCTTCGCCAGCGTCGAGATCAGGATGCCGAGCGAGAGATTGGCGAGGATGAACAGTAACGCCGCCGCATAGACTTCGATCAACAGCCCGCGGATCGGCACAGCGAACACCAGTTTGCCCAGCAACAATACGACGGTGACTTGCACCAGGCCGATGCCAACGAAGGGCAACACCTTGCCGATCGTCAGTTCCCAGGGCGAGACCGGCGTGGCGATCAGCATCTCGAGATTGCCGCGCTCGCGTTCGCGCACCAGAGCCATGCCGGTGAACATCACCAGGGTCATGGTCAGGATCACACCGATCAGGCCGGGCACGGTGTTGACGGCGGCGCGGCGCTCGGGATTATAGAAATTCACCGCTTCCACGCCCTGATAGTTCGCGCGCGATCCGGGCATGGGCATCGCTGCGAGTTGCCGCGCGGCCGCTTGCACGGTCTGGTCGGAGCCATCGACCATCACTTGCACGGCCGGGCGATCATGGGTTTCCAGTCGATGATCGAAGTCCGCCGGCACCACCACGCCGATACTGATCCGGCCTTCGCGCATCCACGTTTGCAATTGTTCGGGGCTATGCGCGCTTGCTCGCAGCGTAACCACGCCGGTCGCGGCGAGTTCGGCGAGCAATTCCCGCGAACGCGCGGTGTTGGCCTGATCGACCACGGCGGTGTCGATGTGCCGGATGTCGAGATTGATCGCAAACCCGAACAGAAGCAGTTGCAATGTCGGGATGCCAAGGATCATGCCGAAGGTCAGGCGGTCGCGACGCAGTTGTCGCAGCTCCTTGACGATGATCGCGAGCAGGCGGGTCGGACTCATGCGGCGCGGGCCTCGTCACCGCGAGTGGCGGCGACGAAGACGTCCTCAAGATTGGGCGCGATTGTATCGATCTGGGTGGCATCGCCGTCGGGAAGGAAACTGCGCAAAGTGGCTTCGTCCAGCATTGGTTGCGCAAGAACGCGCAAGTCGGTGCCGATCTGGGCGACGCCAAGCACTTGCGGATGCTGGCGCAATGCCGCTTCGGCCGCGCGCGTCGCGGTGCTGCGCACGCACCAGACTCGGCCAGGGAGCGCGGCGCAAAGCGCCGCCGGCGTATCATCCGCCACCAGGCGACCGTTCTGCAGGATCGCCAAACGGTGGCAGCGTTCGGCTTCATCCATGTAATGCGTGGACACAAGCAACGTGGTGCCGGTGTCGGCCAGTTCGAACAAGCGCGCCCAGAAATCACGCCGCGATTCCGGGTCGACCGCGCTGGTCGGTTCGTCTAGCAGCAATAGTTCCGGTTCGTGCAGCACTGAGCCGGCCAATGAGAGTCGCTGTTTCTGTCCGCCCGAGAGCGTGCCAGCCAGTTGTTTCTGTCGGTCGCCGAAGTGATAGCGCTCGATCGCTTCGGCGATGCGCATTTTCGCGACCGCGCGTGGCAAGTCGTGGATGGCGGCAAGAAATTGCAGGTTCTCCAGCACGGTCAGGTCTTCGTACAGCGAGAATTTCTGGGTCATGTAACCGATGCGTTTCTTCAACGCCTCGGCTTGTTCGGGAATGCGTAGGCCGAGCACGTTGACTTCGCCGGAGGTGGGCGTGAGCAAACCGCAGAGCATGCGCAGGGTTGTGGATTTGCCCGAGCCATTCGGGCCGAGGAAACCGTAAACCATGCCGCGCGGCACTGACAAATCGACATGATCCACCGCCACCAGCGTGCCGAATACGCGGGTCAACCCGCGGGCACGAATGGCGAGATCGCCTGCCTCGACACTCATGGCGCGCGGCGTGCCTCGACCGGCAAACCTGCCGGCAAATGCGTCGCATCGGTGTCGTCGAGCAACAGCTCGGCGCGATAGACCAGGCGGCTGGCATCGTCGCCGGTGAGCGCGTAGTAGGGCGTGAACGAGGCCTCGCTGGCGATGCTGCGCAGGTGTGCGTGCAGATCGTGGTCGATGCCTTTCACCCGCAGCAAGAATTTGTCGCCCTCGCGCAGCGACGCGCGCAATGCCGAGGGTACGAACACGCGCGCGTACGGTGCGTTGCCGACCAACAGGCTGGCGACGCTAGCGCCGAGTGGTGGCTGGTCGCCGGGCTTGAAGGGCATGGCATCGACGCGACCATCGCGAGTTGCGCGCACATCCAGCATCGCCATGTTCAAGCGCAGCGATTCTACCGCCGACTGCGCGGCATGCACCACCGCTTCGGCTTGTGCGATTTGCTCCGAGCGGGTGCCGTGCAACAACTCATCCAGTTGTGCGTGCGCCGATGCCACTGCGGCATTGCTGCGATCAAGGCTGGCGCGCGCGACATCGAGCGAAGATCGGGCGACCAATTGTTTCGCTGCTAGATCGGCTTGTCGCGCGTATTGTTTTTGCGCTTCGACGCGGCCGGCCTCGGCGCTGGCGACGGCGGCACGGGCGGCGTCGAGTTGTTCGCGCCGGGCGCCGTGCGCAAGCTCCGACAATCTCGCCTCTGCCTGCGCTAGTTCGGCTTCGGCCTGCGCAAGCTTCGCTTGCAGACGGCGATTATCCAGGCGCAACAGGCGATCACCGGCCTTGACCATCGCGCCTTCGGCGACGTCGAGTTCAAGCACCGGCTCGCTGGCCTCGGCCGGCAGGCTGATGCGGTCCCATTCGAGCGTTCCTAGTACCACCGGCTCCGAGGTCTTCGCGCAGGCGGCGAGCAGGCAAATGGCAAGGATCGAAAGTGCTCGGTTCATGGCGTGGCGGCTTGAAGGGTGGAACAGACCTGCATTGTGCCGCCCGGCATGGGAAAATGCGCCATGGCAAGTCAATCCCCGCATTCGCACCGCCTCTGCGTCGCCCCGATGATGGACTGGACCGATCGGCACTGCCGGGCCTTCCATCGGGTGCTGGCGCCGGATGCGTGGCTGTACACAGAGATGGTGCATGCGCAGGCAGTGATCCATGGCGACCGCGAACG
>JANXRY010000050.1 GCA_025356635.1 Gammaproteobacteria bacterium | reverse complement strand
CGCGGCCCTCAACCACCACCATCAGGCGCTTGCCGGTGCTTTGCAACCAACGCGTCGTGCGGTCGAGTTCGACCTGAGAGTCGATACCTACCGCAGTTCCGGCGCCGGCGGCCAGCACGTGAACAAGACCGAATCCGCCATTCGCATCACTCATGTGCCCAGCGGCATCGTCGTCGAGAACCAGACCGAGCGCTCGCAGCACGCCAACCGCGACAAGGCGATGCAGCGGCTGAAGTCGGCCCTGCTCGAAGGCGAGCGCGCCAAGGCCGAAGCCGCCACCGCCGCTTCTCGACGCTTGCAAGTTGGAAGCGGCGACCGCAGCCAGCGCATCCGCACCTACAATTTCCCGCAAGGAAGAATTACCGACCATCGCGTCGAGGGCCTGACCTTGTACGATCTGCCCAATATCATCGACGGCGACCTGGATAGTCTGGTCGAACGACTGGCGCGTGAACACCAGGCCGACGAATTGAAACTATTGACGGAGGCGGTATGAGCAGCGGCAACGAATTCATCGCATTGACGCTTTGCTTGCTCACCGTTTCGGACACGCGCACGGCCGTGAATGACAGCTCCGGCGATTATCTTGCCGAAGCGTTGACGACAGCTGGCCATCGCCTGCACGAGCGCGCGATCCGCCCCGATGATCGCTACAAGTTGCGCGCCATCGTCTCAGCCTGGATCGCCGATGACGGCATCGACGGGATCATCGTCACCGGCGGCACCGGCTTCACCGGCCGCGATTCGACGCCGGAAGCATTGCTGCCGCTGCTCGACAAACAAATGCCCGGATTCGGCGAAATGTTCCGCGCGTTGAGCTTCGAAGAAATCGGTACGTCGACGATGCAGTCGCGCGCTTTCGCCGGGCTGGCCAACGGCACGTTCCTGTTCGCCCTGCCCGGCTCGACCTCGGCCTGCCGCACCGGCTGGGAAAAACTGATCCGCGCGCAACTCGATTCACGCACCAAACCCTGCAACCTCGCCAATCTGCGTCCGCGCCTGCGCGAACGCTGAGCACAACGGAGGCACTGTCATGTCAAAATTCCACAAGAAAGATTACGCCGATGAACTCGGCAAACTACAGGTCGAACTCGACCGCATGACGCGTTGGTTGCAAAGCACCGGCAAGCGCCTGATGGTGGTGGTTGAGGGCCGCGATACCGCCGGCAAGGGCGGTACGATCCACGCCATCAGCGAGCGCATGAATCCCCGTCAGTGCCGGGTCGTGGCGC
This sequence comes from Gammaproteobacteria bacterium, assembly GCA_025356635.1. Lineage (GTDB taxonomy): Bacteria > Pseudomonadota > Gammaproteobacteria > Xanthomonadales > Xanthomonadaceae > Arenimonas. The sequence goes on along the minus strand of JANXRY010000050.1, from coordinate 5,595 downwards.
TGGCCAAGCCGAGCGAGCGCGAGCAGTCGCAATGGTATTTCCAGCGCTACGTCGAGCATCTTCCTGCGGCCGGCGAGATCGTGCTGTTCGATCGCAGCTGGTACAACCGCGCTGGCGTCGAGAAAGTCATGGGCTTTTGCACGCCGGAACAAACTGAAACCTTCCTCAAGCAGGCGCCGATCTTCGAGAAACAACTGGTGGACGATGGCATCCTGCTGTTCAAATACTGGCTGTCGGTGGATCAGGAAGAACAGGAACAGCGTTTCGCCGAACGCCTGGCCGATCCGCTGAAACGTTGGAAACTGACTTCGATCGACCTGAAAGCGCGCGAGCAATACGCCGATTACGGCAAGGCCCGTGACGAGATGTTCGCCGCCACACACAGCAAGTTTTCGCCGTGGACAGTGGTCGATTTCAACAGCCAGAAGCGCGGCCGCCTGAACCTGATCCGGCACTTGCTCGACAGGCTGCCGGACCAGAAAGTACCGGAAGCAAAATTCACGCTCCCACGCCTGAAATCAACGCCACTGCGGGAGCGCTTCGCCAGCGCGGTGAAACCGATCAAGGGCGAGTACTCGTAGCCTCGGCTGCCTTGATGAGTTTCTCCAGTTCCCGGGCATTGGTCGGCCCCAGGAATTGCTTGGCGACCTTGCCATCCGGTGCGATCAGATAAGTCATCGGCAAGCCGGGCGGCGTGTCGAAATCAGCGGGCGGGTGATACACATCCAGCACGGCCATCGGGTACGGAATCGGGTGCTCCTTGAGGAAAGCCTGCATATCCGCTTTCTCGATATCCTCGAATGCCAAGCCGATCACTTCCACGTCTTCGCGCGCTTGGTCGAAGGCCGCAAGGTCGGGAATTTCGGCCAGGCATGGTGTGCACCAGGTCGCCCAATAATTCACCACCACCCAATGCCCGCGATGTTCGGCAAGGTCATACGGCTTGCCATCGAACGTGGTGATTTTCAGGCTCGGGAATTCCGGTTTCGGCTTAGCAGCCGCACTGGCTGCAGGCGTAACAGGAGCTGGCGCCGTGATCGGTGCCGCCACGATTGCCGGAGCAGTGGCTTCAGCGGCTGGTTTGCAGGCGGTCAACAGCACGCAGCCCACATAGAAAAAACATCGAATGTAACGAATCATGAGGTCACATCGCTCCGCGAATGTTGACGTTTTGAGTAATGCAATGATGACAGGGACGCAGCGAAGGAAGCGCCAAGCAGCACCGCCAACCAGCTGCTGTAGATCCAGATCAGGAAGATCGGTACTACCGCCAACGCTCCGTACAGTTGCTCGAACGAGGCATTGCGCAAGTAGATAGCGAACCCCCACTTGAGCACTTCAAACAACAAGGTTGCCAGCACACCGCCGGCCAGTGCATAGCGCCGGGGCACTTTGCGATGCGGAATCAACCAGTACGCCAGCGTGAAACCCACTAGTTCCAACGCTACCGGCAAGGCGCGCAGCAATTTCACGGTGAAATCCTGCGCCTCAACACCCGCCAAGGCTGGCAGGGAAAACAAGGCCGACGTCGTGGCGAGCGCCGCGACCATCAATAACGACCCGAAGGTCAATGCCGTCCAGTAGATCAGGAACCGGCTCATGCGCGGGCGCGGCGAATGCACACGCCAGATCCGGTTGAAGGCCTGCTCGACGCTCCACATCGTCAACAAGATCGATACCAGCAAGGCAAAGATGCCGCCAGCCGACAAATGCCGGGCGATTTCGGCGGAATTGCGCAGGTATTGTTCGATCGCCCGCGCCGATGACGGCACGAAATTCGAAAATACGAAATCAACCAGACGCGCCGTCCAATGATCGAACTCCGGAAATGCCGACAGCACCGCCAGCACCACGGCCGAAAACGGTACCAGGGCGAACATGGTTGTATAGGCCAGGGCGCCGGCCGATTCAAAGCAACGGTCCTCCAGGAATCGATGCCACAGGTGGCGCGCGAATTCGGCCACGCGCTCGCGGTCGATACGGGCATTCCAGCAGCGCAGGGTGGCGAGTAATGGCATCAGCCAAGGGTAGCGCATGGCGTATGCGGATGCCTCCGCCGCCAGCATCCGCTACGCTAGCGCCATGACGACTTCTTCCGCGCCAGAAATCCTGATCCTGTACTACAGCCGTGGCGGCTCCGTGGCCCAACTGGCGCGGCAGATCGCCCGTGGCGTCGAGGAAGCCGGCGGCCTGGCGCGCCTGCGCACGGTACCGCCAGTGGCACCCGTGACCCAGACCGCAGCGTCGCCCGTGCCCGAGGAAGGCGCGCCTTTCGTCGCCAAGCAAGATCTTGCCGAATGCGCCGGCCTGGCCTTGGGCAGCCCGACCCGGTTCGGCAACATGGCCGCGCCGCTCAAGCACTTCATCGACACGCTCGGCGCCGAATGGGCGTCGGGCACGCTGGTGGGCAAGCCCGCCGCGGTGTTCACCTCCACATCCACGCAACACGGCGGCCAGGAATCAACCCTGCTGTCGATGATGATCCCGTTACTCCACCACGGCATGGTGCTGATCGGGATTCCCTTCACCGAATCGGCGCTCAACACGACGCAGACCGGTGGCACGCCTTACGGCGCCAGCCATGTTGCCGGTAGCGACGACCAGCGGCCGCTCAGCGACGATGAAAAATCACTGGCGCGCGCATTGGGCCGGCGCCTCGCAGACACCACACGCAAACTCGCGCCATGAGTCTGTCGCAACGCTACGCCGCACTCGGTATCGTCGCGCTGTTTTCATTGCAGTTTCTCTGGCACGCGATCCTGTTGCCGTCCGGCTGGCTGATCGCCGGCCTGTACGCGCTGCCGATCTTGCCGGCGGTTATCTTGCTGCTGCTCAGGCACCGTCGCGCAGCGTACTGGGGCGCAGTCGCCGCCCTGCTTTATTTCTGCCACGGCGTGATGGAAACCTGGGCCAATCCGGCAGCGCGTTCGTTGGCATTGGCCGAAACGGCGCTGTCGATCTGGCTGATCCTTGCCTACGGCTGGGATGGTTTGCAGGCGCGTGTGGCCAAGCGGAAGTCGGCAGTGCGGGACGTATAATCGCGCCAATGCACGGAGATGCCCATGGACCAGCTTCTGATTGTCAGCACCGGCGGCACCATCGACAAGGTCTACTTCGACGACAAGTCGGACTACCAGGTCGGTGATCCGCAAATCGGTGGAATCCTGCGCGAACTCGGCGTTGATTTCCGATTCACGGTCATTCCGATCCTGCGCAAGGACAGCTTGCACATCACCGCCGCTGATCGCGAACTGCTGCGCGCCACCATCGCGGCACAGCCGATGCAGCATGTGCTGGTTACCCACGGCACCGACAGCATGGTGGAAACCGCGAAAGTGCTGGCCAGCATTCCGGGCAAGACCATCGTGCTCACTGGCGCGCTTAATCCGGCGCGATTCCGTGGCTCCGATGCCGAGTTCAATATCGGCACGGCGGTCGGTGCGGTGCAATCGCTGCCGGCGGGCGTCTACATCGCCATGAACGGGCGCATCTGGGATCCGGCGCACGTACGCAAGAACGTCGCGGCCAATCGCTTCGAAGCCTTGGGCTGAGCAAAGCCACTTCGCAATAAACCCGGCGAGCGCCGGGTTTTCTTTTTTGACCCCGCAAAAAAAGACCCCGGCCGAAGCCGGGGTCTTTGCTTTCAGAAACGACTGCTTAGTTGCTCGTGCCCTTCAGGCTGACGCCCGAGTAGGCCGCGTAGGCACGCACGTTGATGTAGTACGTGGTGTTCGCCGTCGGTGTGAAGGTGCAGGTCTCGGTGTTACCGGAAACGTACGGACGGCAGTCATACACGGTCGAGGTCGGCGCAGCGCCAGCCTTGACGTACATGTCAGCATCGCCGGTACCGCCGGAGAGGTTGAAGGTTACCGTGTGACCGGCCAGGATCGGCATCGTGTAGTTCGACGACACTGAACCCGTAGCCACCGACGGCAGCGCAACCGCCGTGCCGCTGCACAGCACCAGGCCACCGCAGGTAGCGACTGACACGGTCACCGAAGCCGACTTGGTGCCAGTCAGGCCACCGCTGTCAGTCACCGTCTCGGTCACCGGGTAGGTGCCCGCGGCGGCGTAGGTGTGGCTCGGGCTGGTCGCCGTCGACGTGCCGGCATCACCGAAGTTCCAGGCATGGCCGGTAATCGTGGCATTGCCCTGCGGATCGGTGGAACTGTCGGTGAAGGTCGCCGTCAGGCCGCTGGTCGACGAGCTGAAGTTCGCCGTCGGAGCGGTGTTGGCACCGGCAGCGGTGTAGCTGCCAGTCAGGCTGACGCTGGCAAACGTCGCGTAGGCCTTCAGGTTGATGTAGTACGTGCCGGCCTGCGCCGTGGCAATCGTGCAGGTTTCGGCATTGCCCGAAACGTATGGACGGCAGTCATACACGGTGTCGGTCGGCTCGGCACCGAACTTCACGTACATGTCGGCGTCGCCGGTACCCCCGGACATCACGAACTTCAGGCCGGTCGCGCCGGCCGGAACCACCATCGTGTATTTCACGTAGGCACCGGTCGCGGCACCAATGCCGGTCACGGCGACTCCGTTGGAGAGCGCGGTACCACCACCGCCACCGCCGCCGCCGCCGCTGCAGCTCACACCAACCAAAGTGAAGGCCGCAGTCACATCGGCCTTGGTAAAGCCGAGGTCGGTGGCCGCCGTTTCAACACCGCAAGCGCCACTGTTATAGGTGCTGCTGGCAGTCCAGTACAAGGCATTGGCGCGGGCGAATACCTGGAAGGCCTTGGGTGTAGTCCAGCCGGTCGTGGTCGCCAGCTTCCAAAATGCCTTGTTGTACACGCCAGACGAATAGTGAACGTCGAGGCTGCTGGTGTAATTTGCGGCGTTATCGATCGAGCCGCCATCCAGCGGCGGGTTGTACATGTAGCGCAGCGCACCCGTCGCCTTGAACACTTCCGGACCGACCTGGAAGTCGTTGCTGCCTTTCCAGTAGAACTCGGTTGCTTCGCCGCCCATGTCCGAGAAGGCCTCGTTCATGCCACCGGACTGGCCGGAGTACGTCAAGTTGGAATGCTGCTCGGTGAAGCCATGCGAGACTTCGTGGCCGGCCACGTCAACGCTGGTCAGAGGATAGAAGGTGCTGGCGCCGTCGCCGAAACTCATGGTGCTGCCATCCCAGAACGCATTCTCGTAGGACGAGCTGTAATGCGTGCGCATGACCAACTGGAAGCTCAATGCGTTGTATCCCGTATAGGCTGGGTACATGCCGGTGATCACGCCACCGAAGTAATGGGCGTCGTTGAGCGGCGAGTAGCCGCCATTGATCGTCTTGACCGTGTTCCGCGGGCAGGTGTAAGAGAATGCGGTGGTGCCGGTCGTGCCGCCATTGAGGTTGACTGTTTTAACGCCGGCGTTGTTCATCGTGCAGGTCGTTCCCGACACGGCGACATCTAGATAGCCATATTTGCCGCCGGAACCCCACTCGTACTGGCCGGTCTTGGTGTTGCCGCCAGGGCCGGTGCCGGACAACGCTGTTTCCAAGCCTTCCCACTGCTTGAGAACCTTGCCGCTCTGGGCGTCGATGATGACGAACGGGCGAGTTGGGCTACCACCGTGCGCGGTATCGGCGAAGTACGAAACCAC
>JANXRY010000020.1 GCA_025356635.1 Gammaproteobacteria bacterium | reverse complement strand
CGCCGATATAAGCGCCCTCGGTGTTCTCGCGCACGGTGATCAGGTCGATGCCCTGGTAGCGCGACTTGGTGTTCGGAAAACTGATCGCCGGGCGCACGTTGGCGTAAAGATCGAAGCGCTTGCGCAGCTCGACATTAATCGAGGAGAAGCCCTCGCCCACCGGTGTGGTCAGCGGGCTCTTGAGCGCGATGCGATGCTTTTGGATCGCCTCGATCGTGGCCGCTGGCAACAGTTCGCCGGTCTTCTCGTAGGCCGACAGGCCAGCGTCGACAAATTCATAGTCAAGCCCAAGCTTGAGCGCTTCGAGCACGTGCAGGGTGGCGTCCATGATCTCGGGGCCGATGCCGTCGCCCCGGATCACCGCGATGGTCTGGCTCATAGATTTTCCCGTTCGGAAGTTTCGAGCGTGTCGAGGAAGTCCACCGCGCGGCGCAAATGCGGAATGACGATGCTGCCGCCGACCACCAGGGCGACGCTGAAGGTCTCGAAGAATTGGTCGCGGTTCACGCCCGCTTCCTTGCATTGGGCCACGTGATAGCTGATGCAATCGTCGCAGCGCAGTACCATCGAGGCAACCAGGCCGAGCAATTCCTTGGTCTTCAGGTCGAGCGCGCCGTCTTTATAGGTCTGGGTATCGAGCGCGAAAAAGCGCCGCACGACTTGATTGTCCTCACTCAGGATGCGCTCGTTCATGCGCTGCCGGTATGCGTTGAATTCCTGCAGGCGATTGCCGGTGTCGACTTCGTCGCTCATGGCGATGCTTCCAGTAGGGGTTTCAGGCCGCCAGCGCGGTCAAGGGCAATCAATTCTTCGAAGCCGCCAATGTGGGTCTGGTCGATAAAAATCTGCGGTACCGAAGTTCGTCGCGTCTTGGTCAGCATTTCGGCGCGCTGTTCGGCATCGAGATCGACGCGCACTTCCCGATAGTTGGCGCCACGGGACTTGAGCAGGTTCTTGGCGGCCACGCAGTAGCCACAATGGGCCGTGGTATACAGGACGACGTCGGGCACAGAGACTCCGGAACGATGCGCTTGGCGTTGTGATGAGGTTCAATCGGAACATTTTACCCTGCCTCGGGTCCGAGCTGAGCCCGGATTAACAGCCCATTCACGCTGGCGCCCAGCTAGACGGGCATGCTGGATCGACCCTATGGAGCAATGCATGCCGCGACTGACCCCCCTCGCTGCCGCACTGGCGATCACCCTTGGCCTGGCCTCGACCGCCCATGGGCAATCCGGAACGCTGCCCGACATGGGTTCCTCGGCCGGAGAACTGCTCAGCCCCGCCGAGCAGGCCGAATACGGCGCCTATACCCTGTATCAGCTACGCCATTTCGGCTATGTCCTGGAAGACCCGCTGATCGATGCCTGGCTCGATGGCATCGGCCATCGCTTGGCTGCCGTCTCTGACAAGCCCGACCAACCGTTCACCTTTTTCATGATGCGCGACCGGCAGATCAATGCCTTTGCGACCCTTGGCGGCTATGTGGGCGTGAATTCCGGGCTGATCCTGACGGCGCAGACGGAGGATGAAGTGGCTGGCGTTCTTGCGCACGAAATCTCCCACGTGACCCAAAACCACGTGCTTCGCAACGTCGAACGCGCCCGCAAGGACCAGATTCCCATCATGATCGCGATGCTCGGCGCAATCATTGCCGCCCAGAACTCGGGCAGTCGCGACGGCTACGGCAACCGTAACAATGGCGATGCCATCCAGGCCGCTGTGATGGGCGCGGCGGGGCTGGCGGCGCAACGACAGATCAACTACACCCGCGACAGCGAAGCCGAGGCCGATCGATTCGGCATCCAGACGCTTTACCGTGCCGGCTACGATGCCAATGGCATGGCCGATTTCTTCGAGCGCATGCAACGCGCGACCCGGGGCAATTCCGGTGGTTATCAGACTCCCTCGTACTTGCAAACCCATCCACTCACGACCAGCCGCCTGAGCGAGGCCCGGGAACGCGCGGCGAAGCTGCAGAAGGAGGGGGTAGTAGCACCTGCCGCGAGTATCGGCACAGGATCGAGTCTGCTCCTGCCTGGAGACTTGTTCCTCGCTGTCGGCAACAACCCGGCAGGCCCGCCCATGCGCATGTTCGACTGGGCGCGCGCACGTTTGCGCGTGCTCAGCGCGGCAACACCACAGGACGCGATGAAAGAAAACAAGGCGTTGCTGGAAGCTGCGGGCCCGCATGCCAGCGACCCATTGCGCTATGGGCAGTCGCTGGCGCAACTCCAGGCCGGCTTTCCGGCAGCCGCCGAGTCGGGATTACAGGCATTGTCCGAACGCCATCCCGATAATCTGTGGATCGAGCTCTCCCTGGCCGAATGCGCCCATGCTGCCAGCAACGATGCGCTCGCGCGGAAGCGTTACGAGGCCTTGCTCGCCCAGCATCACCAGGACCGCCCGGTAAGCCTCAGTTATGCCCGGGTTCTCAACGAAATCGGCACTCCCGAAGCCGGCCGGCGCGCCCAGGCCGTGCTACGGCCACTGCTGTCGAACAGTACAGATGACCCGCTTTTCCAGAAAACCTTCGGTCGCGCCAGCGACCTGGCTGGGGACCTTCCAAGGGCGGGCGAAGCCTACGCCGAGGCCGCCTACCTCAATGGCCGCGCTGAGGACGCCTTGAATCAGTTTGCCGCCCTGCTCAAGCGCGGCGACCTCGATTATGTACAGCGCGCGCGGATCGAATCACGCATCGCGGCGATTACCCCGGAGGTCCTGGAGATGCATCGCCAGGGCCTGAAACCGGAAAACCAGCCGGCCGACGGCGGTTGAAGGCTCGCCCCCGTGGGCGCAGTCACGGGACCGTCACAATAGTTTTATCTACTTGCGTCTGGTTCCGGCCAATGACACGGTATCCCAGTGCAAAAACGCATTCTCATCGTTGACGACGAGCCAGCCATCCGCGACATGGTGGCCTTTGCCCTGCGCAAGGGCGACTACGAGCCCGTGCACGCGGGTGATGCCCGCGAAGCCCAATCGGCCATCACCGATCGGGTGCCGGATCTGATCCTGCTTGACTGGATGCTGCCCGGAATCAGCGGCCTGGATCTCGCCAGGCGCTGGCGCCGCGATGAGCTGACCCGCGACGTGCCGATCATCATGCTGACCGCCCGCGGCGAGGAAAACGACCGCGTGAGCGGCCTGGAATCGGGCGTGGATGACTATGTGGTCAAACCATTCTCTGCGCGCGAGTTGCTTGCCCGGATCAAGGCAGTGATGCGCCGCTCGCGCGAAGACGATCATGACGGTTCGGTGACGGTCGGTCGGCTGCGCATCGATGGTGCCGCCCATCGCATCTTCGCGGGTGACATGCCCGTGCACGTCGGCCCTACCGAGTACCGCCTGTTGCACTTCTTCATGACCCATACTGATCGTGTCTATACCCGCACCCAGCTGCTGGACCATGTCTGGGGCGGCAATGTCTATGTCGAGGAACGTACCGTCGACGTGCACATTCGCCGCCTGCGCAAGGCACTCGAACCGTGCCAGCTCGAAGACATGGTGCAGACCGTGCGCGGCGCCGGCTATCGTTTTTCGGCCTCGACTTGAACTCCAGCGACAAACTGCAACGCTCGCTGCTGATGCGTCTGGCCTGGCGGCAAACCCTGCTGCGCCTGCTTTTGTTCTTCACACTTGCCACTGCCGTCGGCATTGCCACCCGGCAATTGACGCTGACCCTACTGATCGCCACGGCGTTGGTGGCCATGCGCGGCTATTGGCGCCTGTATCGGGTATCGCGCTTCCTTGACTGGCGCACGCAACTCAAGACCGTCCACGGCCAGGGTTTGTGGGCAGCACTGGAGACGCTCATCCATCGGCGCCAGACCGAAACACGCACCCGCAACCAGCGCTTGGCTCGCCTGCTCCATGCCTATCGTCAGGCCGCTTCGGCGATGCCCGACGGCGCGCTGATCGTGAGCCGCCGCGAGCGCCGCATCCTCTGGTTCAACAAATCGGCGCGACGGCTGCTCGGCCTGCAGTACCCGCATAGCCTGAATACGAAATTGCTGGAGGCGCTCACCGATCCCGAGGTTGCACTATGGCTTGATCAGGCACGTACCGACGAACCCCTGGCCGACCTGGCCAGTCCGGCCGATTCAGCCGTCCGCCTGAGCCTGCAATTGCTGCCCTATTCGAGCGAAGAATGGCTGGTGATCGTCCGCGATGTCACCCGGCTGACACGGCTGGAACAAGTACGCCGGGATTTCGTCGCCAATGTCTCGCACGAACTGCGCACGCCGCTGACCGTGGTGCATGGCTACCTGGACATGATGGAGCCCGAGGAAAACCCGGAGTGGGCGCCGATGGTTTCGGAAATGCGCAAACAATCGCAGCGCATGGCGCAACTGGTCGAAGACTTGCTGATGCTTTCCCGGCTGGAGGCGCAGCAACAATTGTCGGAAGAAGTGGTGGCCATGGCACCGCTGCTGATCACGTTGCGACGCGAAGCCGAGGCGCTCAGCCAGGGCCGGCATCGAATAGTCGTCGACGACAGCGCGCAATGCGATCTGTTCGGCGCTGCCAAGGAACTGCACAGCGCGTTCTCGAACCTGGTGAGTAACGCGGTTCGTTACACGCCGACCGACGGCCGCGTCACCCTGCGCTTCATCCGCAATGCCGATGGCGGAGTCACGCTGGCGGTGCAGGACTCCGGTTACGGCATTCCGCAACAACACCTGCCACGCATTACCGAGCGCTTCTACCGGGTTTCGACCAGTCGTTCGCGCGAATCCGGCGGCACCGGGCTCGGTCTGTCGATCGTCAAGCACGTGCTCAGCCTGCACCAGGGCCGGCTGGAGATCGAAAGTGAAGTCGGCCGCGGCAGCACTTTCGCCTGCGTATTCGGGCCAGAGCGGGTCCGGAACCGATAAACTGCCGACATGACCGATACCACCCACCGTCCCGAACACGAACTGTTCCTCAATCGCGAGCTGTCGCAGTTGGAATTCAACACCCGGGTGCTGGCCCAGGCTGAAGACGCGTCCATTCCCCTGCTCGAACGCTTGAAATACCTGTGCATCTCCTGCACGAATCTTGATGAATTTTTCGAAATCCGGGTCGCCACGGTCCGGACCGCGCTGGAATTCGGCGCGCCGCTGGTACCCGACCACATGCCGCCAGCGCTGGCCCTGCAACGCATCCACGACGCCGCCGGCAAACTGGTTGACGCGCAGTATCGCTGCTGGAACGAAACCCTGCGTCCCGCCCTGAACGCCGCCGGCATCCGCGTGCTGGCACGGGAAAGCTGGAATGCGAAGCAAAAGCGCTGGCTGCAGAAATATTTCGAGAACGAAATCCTGCCGGTGCTCTCGCCGCTCGGTCTGGATCCGGCGCATCCGTTCCCGCGCATCCTCAACAAATCGCTGAATGTGGTGGTGGTGCTGGAAGGCAAGGACGCCTTCGGCCGCAAGGGTGGCATGGCGATCGTGCGTGCGCCGCGTTCGTTGCCGCGCATCATCCAGCTGCCGATCGAAGTATCCGGCGGCAAGCACGATTTCGTGTTGTTGTCGGCGGTGCTGACCGCCTTCGTCGACGACCTGTTTCCAGGCATGTCCGTCAAAGGCGCCTACCAGTTCCGGGTCACGCGCAATTCCGAATTGTTCGTCGATGAAGAAGAAGTCGAGAACCTCGCCAGCGCGCTCAAGGGCGAATTGATGGCGCGCGGTTTCCGGCCCGCCGTGCGGCTGGAGATCGCCGAGCATTGCCCGAAGCCGATCGTCAAGACGCTGCTGCAGAATTTCGGCCTGGACGAAAAAGCCCTGCACCGGATCAATGGGCCGGTCAACCTCAATCGCGTCAGCCTGGTCTACGACCTGGTGCAGCGGCCGGAATTGAAATTCCCCAGTTTCAAATCGCGCAAGGCCAGGCTCGACGAAGATCAGCCGTTCGATACGCTACGCACCGGCGACGTGCTGCTGCACCATCCGTATGAAAGTTTTTCCAGCGTTGTCGATCTGCTCAAGGCCGCCGCCAACGATCCGGACGTGCTGGCGATCAAGCAGACCCTGTACCGCACCGGCAAGGACTCGAAGATCATCGAGCAATTGATCGCTGCGGCGCAGAACGGCAAAGACGTGACTGTGGTGATCGAATTGCGCGCGCGCTTCGACGAAGAAGCGAACCTGGGCCTGGCCGATCGCTTGCAGGAAGCCGGCGCGCAGGTGATGTACGGCGTGGTCGGGCACAAGACGCATGCGAAGATGATGTTGATCGTCCGCCGTGAGGGCAAGACGCTGCGCCGCTACGTGCATCTTGGCACGGGCAATTATCATTCCGGAACGTCCCGCGCGTACACCGACATCGGGCTGATGACCGCCGACCCGGATATCGGTACCGACGTGCACGGCCTGTTCCAACAACTGTCCGGGCTGGCGCCGGCGATCAAGCTCAAGCGTCTGATGGCCTCGCCGTTCACCCTGCACAAGGGCATCCTCAAGAAGATCGAGCGCGAAACCAGGCACGCCCGCGCAGGCCGGCCCGGACACATCATCGCCAAAATGAATTCGTTGAACGAAGCCACCGTGATCCGCGCGTTGTACGAAGCATCCAATGCCGGCGTGAAGATCGAGTTGATCGTTCGTAGCGCTTGTTGCCTGCGCCCGGGCGTGCCGGGGCTTTCCGAAAACATCACGGTGCGCTCGGTGGTCGGCCGCTTCCTCGAACACAGCCGCGTCTACTGGTTCGGCAACGCCGGCGAACCGGAACTGTATTGCTCCAGCGCCGACTGGATGGAACGCAATTTGTTGCGGCGTATCGAAACCTGTTTCCCGATCCTGGATCCGGTGTTGTCGGCACGCGTGTTCGACGAAGAACTGGCGAACTATCTCGCCGATAACCAGCAGGCCTGGAACCTGAAGCCGGACGGTAGTTATTCGCGCGTTGTCAGTGCGGTGGACGTCATGCCGTATTCGGCCCAAGGCGCCCTGCTCGCCACTTTGTGTCAGCGGTGATCCATGCCTGATAGCGCGCCTCCCCTGCAAGACGGCGATCTACTGGCCGCGGTTGATCTCGGTTCGAATAGTTTCCACATGATCGTGGCGCGCTACGTGCTCGGCCAATTGCGCATCGTCGACCGGATCAAGGAACACGTGCGGCTGGCCGAAGGCCTCGACACTGACGGGCATCTTGACGATGCAGCGCTACTGCGTGCCCAGGACTGCCTGTCGCGGTTTGGACAACGCCTGGCCAGCCTGCCCCGGCAGCGGGTACGTGCGATCGCCACCAATACGGTACGCCAGCTGCGCAATCCGCAGTCGTTCCTGATGCCGGCCGAGACAACGCTCGGCCACGCCATCGAAGTGGTCTCCGGCCGCGAGGAAGCACGCCTGATTTATCTCGGTGTCGCCCACGGCCAACCGCCGCGCGGCAAGCGCCGATTGGTGATCGACATCGGCGGCGGCTCGACTGAATTCATCATCGGCAAGGGCTTCATGCCGCTGGAGCGCGAGAGCCTGCAGATGGGCTGCATTGCCACTACCCGCCGTTTTTTCTCCGATGGCAAGTTGTCGAAGAAGCGCTGGAAAGATGCGCAGACGGAAATCACCGCTGAATTCCAGCAATTCGCCGCCGCCTATCGGAGCCTCGGCTGGCAGGAAGTCTACGGTTCGTCGGGCACGATCAAGGCGATCGCCGACATGGCAGCGGCAATGAAACTCACGCGCGGCGCAATCACTGACGTCGCGCTGTCGGGCATTCGTGATCGTATGTTGGACTTCGAGCGCCTGCAGGATATTCGCCTACCCGGGCTTTCCGCCGATCGCCGGCCGGTGATCGCTGGCGGGCTATTGATCCTCGACGCAGCCTTCGCCGAACTTGAGCTCAAGCGCATGCAGGTCAGCGATGACGCCCTGCGCGAAGGCGTGCTTTACGACATGCTCGGCCGCGGCGGCGAACACGACCCACGCGACGCATCGATCCTGGCGCTATGCGCGCGTTATGGCGTGGATCGCGAGCAGACCGAGCGCGTCGAAACCACGGCATTGGGGCTGTTCGAACAAGCCGCCGAGGATTGGCATCTCGACGAAGACGACCGCCGCCTGCTGGTCTGGGCCGTGCGCATCCACGAGATCGGCCTGGTGATCGCGCACAGCCAATATCACCAGCATGGCGCGTACTTGGTCGAACATTCCGACATCGCGGGGTTTTCGCGGACGGAACAGCAATTTATTGCCGCGTTGGTGCGCAACCAGCGCCGTGGCCTGAATCTGGCCAGCATCGACGCCCTGCCCGATCGCATGGCCAGGGCAGCGCTGCGCTGCGTGATGCTGTTGCGCCTATCGGTGCTGCTGCATCGCAGCCATGACTGCACGCCAATCCTGCTGCACCGCCTGCGCGTGCAGGACGACCAGATGACCCTGACGCTTTCCAAGCAATGGCTCGCCGCGCATCCACTTACGCGCTCCGACCTCGATACCGAAATCGGCTATCTCAAGGACATCGGGCAGAAGCTCGAGATCTGTCTGGAGTGAGTCTTAGCGCCCGCTGATGTCATGATACCGGCGGCATCGCGACGCTCGTTTACCGTCGGCTCAAGCGCTGGACGAAACGGCCAGGCCCGTTCGTTGCCGACGACCGCATCCAGGCATTGGTTGCGCCCCTCGACGAGTTCAGTGTCCCGTCCGGGCACACGCTGCATGCGGTCTCCTTCACCTTGGTCGCGTTGGCAACCTTGCAACACGTTCCGATGGTCAGCTAGGGGCGGAGAACCCACAACAGCAATTGCGCCAACTCGCAGTTGCGATACTGCGGCATCACGTACGGCCCGCAAACAATCGCGCAACCTTGCTCGCGATGAGACCACAAAGCACCAACCAAGGCATAGCCTTCGAAGGCGAGTGCGATGTACCCTTCTTCCGCTTTGAAGTCGGTGGCAAGTGACTGCGTGCGCTGCGCCCAGTCCGCCGTGCCGGGCCGCGGCCATGCGACGCAACAACCGAGCTGCAATTGCGCCAGGTCCCAGCGCCAGGGCAATGCCTGGCGCGCCGGCAGGGACAGCAGGCGCAGGCGATCGACCGGCGACATCTAGCTTTCCGAGGCGTTTGCAGTACCGAGCGCGTACCAGTCGATCTTGCGCGTCACGATCATGATCGTTGCCAGGATCGCGAACAGCATCAGCGAGCCGAGCACGAGCGCATTGTCTTCCGAGATCAGCAATCCGTACAGTGCTGCATAGAGCAGCGCCAGCATCACCGCGAATCCGGCACCACGCGCTCGGCTCTTTAGTACGGAAGCAAGATACACACCGAGCAGGCCGATGCAGGCGACGCTGGCGATCAGGTAGGCGATCCAGAATTCGACGTGTTCGGACAGGCTGAGCAGCAGCAGGAAGAAGATCGCCAACGCCAGCCCGACCAGGCCGTACTGGATCGGATGGATCGCCAGTCGCTTGATCAGTTCGAACATGAAGAATCCGACGAAAGTCAGCAGCACGAACAGGATCCCGTACTTGCTGGCGCGGTCGGCTTGCGTGTAGATGTTCACCGGTTCGATCAGCCCGACCGTGAGATTATCGATCTGAGCCGGTTCGGTCGATTGCAAAAACTGGCCCTGGGTGCCGGCGGCGAGCGATGAAATATCCCATTCGGCATTGAAGCCGGTGTCGTCAATGCGATATCGCAATGGCAGGAAACGCCCTTCGAATTGCGGATGCGGCCATGGCGAAGACAAGGCAATACGATTGCTGTCGGCGATCGGCGCAATCGAAAGCGATTCGGTGCCGGCGAGCCGCGATTTTAATACGATGCCGAAATTCAATTTCTGTCCAGGCGTCACCGGCGCCATTGGCGCGTGCAGGCCGGTGCCAGGTAGATCACCGCCCAATCCCCTTTGCAGTAACAGTGGCAGCGAATCATGGGTAAGTTCAGGTGAACCAAGCAGACCACGGACATCGGCAATCGCGAACGCCAGATATGGGCGACCGACTGACTGCACGCCTTCCGGTAGCTCAGGAACAGTGAGATCAAATCTGGCACCCAGGGTCGACTGTAATTCGTAGACCCGAACTTCGTGCAATCCGCGCTTGCGGATATTTGGCTGCAATCGTCCGTCGAGTCGAAGCGATTTTGGGAAGTAGAGCCAGTGCCGCATTTGATTTTCCTTGCGCACCAGGTCGCGGCCATACGCATCCTTGCCAGTCACTTGCACGACTTGCCAATAAGGAATCACCAGTACTGGCCCCGAAAGCGACTGCGCGCCTGCGAAGCTCTGCGCTACCGAAGCGACGGCTTCGGCGCGGTAGGTCATCCGCTCCTTGATCGTGCCATTGATCATGCCCAGGGGGATGAGCAGCAGCAGGCTGAGGAAGCCGATGGCCATGGATTTCAGCACCCAACCCAGCTTATTCATGACGCGCTCCCGTCGGACGAAGGTCCGGCTTTGCGAATCAAACTAGGGCATGCGGGTGAACCGATGATGTGCGGATTGTGTAGCGAACGTGAAGTGGCGATTCGGTCAGGCTCAAGCTGGCAATCGCAAGGCTGCGACTGCTCCGCCGACGGGACGATTGGCGAGCGCGACCGAACCGCGATGCAGTGCCGCGACTTCGCGCACGAAACTCAGGCCCAGGCCGCTGCTGCGCGCGCCATCGGGGCGTGGCAGGGAAAAAAACCGTTCGAATACACGCTCGCGCGCAAATTCGGGAATGCCTGGGCCGGCATCTTCCATGCGCAATACCAGCTCGTTGGCTTCCTGGGCCAGGTGGATCGCGATGACGCCGCCGGACGGCGAAAAATCGATGGCATTGTCGAGCAGGTTGCCGATCGCCTGGCCGAGCAGGAAGCGGTCGCCCTGCACTTTCGGCAGCCCGGCATCGATCCGCGGCTCGATGCTCAGAGATTTCTGCGCAAGGCGCGGTTCGGCCAGACGCAGCGCCTCCGATAACAGCTCGGCACAATCCACCGGCTCGATCCGTTCCAGTGCCTGCTGGTGCTCCACTGCCGCCAGCGCCAGCACTTTGTCGATCATGCCGGCCAGGCGCTGCGATTGCTCGGTGATATGACGCAGAAAGCGGTCGCGATCCGGTGCTGGTGGCGATTCTTCGAGAATCTCGGCCGCGCCGCGGATCGCAGCCAACGGGCTTTTCATCTCATGCGCAAGCGTTTGCACGTAATGCTCGACGTATTGCTTGCCGTCCAGTCGGGCGCGCATGGTTTCCAGGGCGCGACCGAGTTCGCCAAACTCGCCGCCACCCAGATCAGGAAGCACGGCGCGTTCGCCCTCGGTCACGGCTTTGGCGTAGCGGCCAAGGCGATCGACGCTGCGCGTCAGCCAGAAGGTCATCGCGAGGCCGATCAGGAACGACAGCCCGAGCAGCCAGGCGCCATGGCGCAGAATGGCGGCGCGGCTGGCGGCAATGAACGGCTTCGACAGCCGATTTTCGCGCGAAACCGTCAGCACACCGATGATCTTGCTGCCGTCGCGAATCGGCGCCGCCACATGCATCACCGAACTTTCCTCATCGGCCGGATCGCTGCGAGTCGAGCGCGCGCCGTAACGCCCGCGCAGCGTCAGATAAACATCGTTCCAGTGCGAATAATCCTTGCCGACATCACGTTGCCAGGAATCGTAGACGACAATGCCCTGCGCATTCGCCACATAGATGCGGTAACCGAATTTCTCTTTGGCGACGCCGGAAATCTTCGCGGCCAGTGTTTGCGTGGAAAGGCCATCGATGGCCGTGGCGAACGTGCCGTCGGCGATATGCCCGGCGCGCAAATCCGCCGCGGCCAGCACCGCCAGCGAATTGGCGCTATCCACCAGGCTCGATTCCATCGCCTGGCGCACGCCCGGCTTGATCTCGTCAACGAACACCCGCATCACGAAAAACGCGGCCAGCCCGACGATCAGGAAGTAGCCGAGGAAAATGCGCAGTCCGATTCGCATCGCTCAGGCCTTCAAACTGTAGCCAAGACCGCGATGCGTCTGGATGGGATCGGTGGCGGCGTCGATGCCACGCAATTTCGCGCGCAACGTCTTGATATGGGTGTCGACAGTTCGATCATCGGTGTCGTTGGCATCGCGCCAGATATCGTCCATCAGGCGTTCGCGACTGAAGATCGCGCCCGGCCTGGCCAGCAAGGCCGCGAGCAGCCGATATTCGTAGCGGGTGAGCATGAGTTCCGCATGATCGTATTGAATGCGTTGTCCAGCCGGGTCGTGCCGGAAGCGCCCTGTCTCCCGCCACGCGCTTTCGGCAACCTGGCTACGGCGCAGGCGGGCGCGCACTCTTGCCACCAGCTCGCGCGGCGAAAACGGCTTGGCCATGTAGTCGTCGGCGCCCAGTTCCAGGCCGAGTACACGATCGAATTCGCCATCGCGCGCCGTCAGGAAGATGACCGGGATGGTAGAAAAGGTTCGCAGCTCGCGGCACACATCGAAGCCGGTGATGTCGGGCAAGCCGACGTCGAGCACGACCAGGCCGTAGTCGCCGCTGCGCAGTTGCTCCAGCGCATTCAGGCCCAGCAGGCTGTGCCGGGTGTCATAGCCTTCGGCGCGCAGTGCGTAAAGCACGGCGTCGGCGATGGCGGTTTCGTCTTCGACCAGCAGTATTCGTGTCATGGCAGTAAAGACTATATCCTCGTCAGTTATGAATTACCGCCACGCCTTTCATGCCGGCAACCACGCCGACGTCCTCAAGCATGTCGTCCTGCTGGCGATCCTTGAGGCGCTCGAGCGCAAGGACAGCCCGTTCTTCGTGCTCGACACCCACGCTGGCCGTGGCCGTTACCTGTTGCAAGGCGAGCAGGCGGAAAAGACCAGCGAGGCGCAGGGCGGCATCTTCAAGCTGTTTGTGCTGCATGGCTTGCCGGCCCTGCTCCAGCGCTACCTGAAGCGCATCCAGGCCGACAATCCGGTTGGCGCATTGATCACCTATCCGGGTTCACCGCTGATCACCGCGCAGGCGATGCGCTCCGACGATCGCCTCGTCGCCTGCGAATTGCAGCCGGAAGAAGCACACGTGCTGACCACCCTGTTCCAGAGTGATCGCCGCGTGACCGTGCGCCAAGGCGATGGCTATGCCGCCGTCAAATCGCTGCTGCCGCCCAAGGAACGACGCGGGCTGGTGCTGATTGATCCGCCTTACGAAATCCAGGACGACGAATTCGCGGTCATTTTGAACGCGCTCAAGGAAGGCCTGGCGCGCTGGCCAACCGGCATTTATGCGCTCTGGTATCCAATCAAGCAGCGCCGAACCCTGAACGCCTTCTTTCGCAAGGCGGCGAATCTGCCGTGCAAATCGGCGCTGATGGTTGAATTGCTGATCCATCCCGATGACACGCCATTGCGGCTCAATGGCAGCGGCCTGTTGATCCTCAATCCGCCCTGGCAACTCGATACCGAACTTGCTCCGGTATTGCCGGTGCTGGCGCGACTACTGGGGGAGCGTCACCCGAGCTGGCGCCTGGAGTGGCTGAAACAGGAAACGTGAGGCGTCAGGGCGAGTTGTCAGGCTCGAAGAAACTCCATTTCACTTCCGGGAAACGCTGCTTCAACGCCACTTCGATGGCATTGATGCGGGTGATGGTCGCCGAGGTCGGTGCCTCCGGATCGGCCATTTCGGCCTGCACCGCCACCATGATTTCGTTACCCAATTGCAACGTGATCAGGCTGAAGATTTTCCCGAGTTCGGGCTGGGCTTCGAGGAAAGCGGCGATCTCGCGGCGCATCACCGGGTCCACGCTCTGGCCGATCAACATGGCCTTGACCTGAATCGCCACGAATACGCCGACCGCCATCAGCAGTAGACCGATCCCAATGGTGCCTAACGCATCGAATAGGGAGTTTCCAGTGATCATGGTCGCGACCACCGCCGCCAGCGCCAGCGCCAGGCCGAGCAAGGCGGCAAGATCCTCACCGAAAATTACCACCAACTCCACCTGCCGGCTCTCGTGGAACCAGCGCCACAAATTCATGTTCCCGCGCGATTTGTTCACTTCCAGCAAGCAAGCACGCATGGAAACCGACTCGGCAACGATGCCGAAGACCAGCACGGCAATGGCGATCCATGGCCGTGTGAGTGGCTCGTGCTGTTGCAGTTTGTGCCAGCCTTCGTAGAGCGAAAACATGCCGCCGACCGAAAACAGCATCAAGGCGACCAGGAACGACCAGAAATAGATTTCCTTGCCGTAACCCAGCGGGTAATCCGGCGAAGGCGGCCGCTTGGCGCGGCGGATGCCAAAAAGAAGCAGCAATTGATTGCCGCAATCGGCCAGCGAGTGCACCGCCTCGGCCAGCAACGCCGCCGATCCGGTCATCGCCGCTGCTGCGGCTTTGCTGAGGAAAATGACGAAATTGGCGCCAAGCGCGTAGAAAATCGTCTTGAGTGAGTCGCCTTTGCCTGCCATGTCCGGAATCGCTAGGTGAGTACTGTCAGTTTAGCATCCTGTCCTTGAGCCAACGCTTGGCGATCCATGTCAGGCTAGGCGTCGTGAATGCCGCCCACCGCCCCATATCTACGCCGCCAGCACTGATGCGCAGTGAAACTGTGCGTTTGCCCGATGGCCGGGAGCTCCGGATTCGTCCGATCGCGCCTGCGGACGCCGAACCGATTGCCGCGGCTTTCGAATTGCTGACGGAAGACGAAATCCGGCGTCGATTCCTGCACCCGATCAAGGCACTCGGCCCGGAATATCTACAAAGACTGACCCAACCCGACCGGCACAAAGACTTCGTCGTGGTCGCAGCCGAACCGCTGCCAGCCGGAAAAGCGCTGGTCGCGGCGGTCGCGCGGCTGGCCTGCGACCGCAACGCTCCGAAACACGCCGAATTCGGAATCCTAGTCAGCCATTTCGTCAGCGGCCAAGGCCTCGGCCGCTTGCTGATGCAACGCTTGCTCGACTGGGCCAGCAAACGCGGGTTGCAAGAAATTTATGGAGATGTCTTGTACGAAAACTCGCGCATGTTGAATCTCGCCCGCGAGATGGGCTTCGAACGCGTCGCCACAAACGATCCATCAGGATCGGTACGAGTCCGGCGTTTGCTGCGGTAAACTGCACGGCTGATGAATTCGCGCCCAATACTCCCCATTCCGCCGCGCCCGCGTGCCGGGCAGCAACGCGCCTACTGGCGGGCACCGGAAAGCACCAGCGCGCTTGCTTTGGGGTTGGCCGAACTGGCACGCAATCACGACGGCCTGGTACTCGCCGTCGCCCGCGACAGCCACGCGGCGCAATCGCTGGAAAACGATCTGCGGGTGTTCTGCGGTGACTTGCCGGTACTGCATTTCCCCGACTGGGAAACCCTGCCCTACGACCTGTTCAGCCCGCTGCCGGATATCGTCAGCCAGCGCATAGCCGCCCTGTATCGCTTGCCCACCACTACGCGCGGTGTGCTGGTGGTGCCGGTCACCTCGTTGATGCAGCGACTGCCGCCACCGAGCTGGATCGCAGGCAATGCCCTCGATTTGAAGAAAGGCCAGAAACTCGATTTCGATGCGGAAAAACGCCGGCTGGAAGCGGCCGGTTACCGTAATGTCCCACAGGTTCTGGACCCAGGTGATTTCGCGGTACGCGGCGCCTTGCTCGACTTGTTTCCGATGGGTTCGGAGGTGCCGTACCGCATCGAGTTGTTCGACGACGAAATCGATTCACTGCGCAGTTTCGACCCGGAAACGCAGCGTTCCGATCATCCGGTCGATTCGATCACCTTGCTGCCGGCACGCGAGTTTCCGCTTGATGCTGCCAGCGTGAAGCGCGTTCGCCAGGCCTTGAGCGACCGCTTCGATTTCGATCCACGCCGCTGCGCGCTGTATCAGGATCTCAAGGAAGGCGGCGCGCCCGCCGGCATCGAGTATTACCTGCCCTTGTTTTTCGAGAGAACGGCTACGGTGTTCGAGCATTTGGGCAAGGATGCCTTGTTGGTTCTTGGTGAAGGCGTGGACGCAGCCGCCGAGGCGTTCAGGCAACAGACGCACGAGCGCTGGGAGCAACGCCGCCATGACATCGAACGGCCGGTGCTGGCGCCAGAAGAAATTTTCCTGCCAACCGATGCATTGCGCACTGAATTCAATCGCCACCTGCGCATCGAAGTCTGTGGCATCGAGCATGCGCAACGGGAGAAATCCCTGGCAATTGCCGAGCAACCGGCACCCATTCTTCCGTGGATCGAGAAAGGCGGCGATCCGGGGACCGCCTTGAATTCGTTCCTGGCCAATTATCCCGGCCGAATCCTGCTGGTTGCCGATTCTGCGGGCCGACGCGAGGCCTTGCTCGAACTGCTCGCCAGCGCTGATTTGCGGCCGCAGGTAGTGTCGGGATGGGCGGAATTCCTGCAGGGCAAGACGACCCTCACCCCTGCCCCTCTCCCAGCGGGAGCTGGGAATAAGCCACCACGCTTTGCGATCACCGTCGCCGCGCTGGAGGACGGCTTCGCGCTGACCGAACCAGCCCTGGTCATACTCACCGAGCGCCAGCTGTTTCCGGAACGCAGCGATCAGAGCCGACGCCGCCGGCGTGCGGTACGCGACCCGGAACAGGTGCTGCGCGATCTGAGCGAAATCTCCATTGGCGCGCCGATCGTGCACGAAGACCACGGCGTCGGCCGCTACCAGGGGCTGCTCGTGCTCGATACCGGCGGTGTGCATGGCGAGTACCTGTGCATCGAATACGCCAAGGGCGACAAGCTGTACGTGCCGGTATCGCAGTTGGAGCGGGTCAGCCGCTATTCAGGCATCTCGCCGGAATTCTCGCCCCTGCATTCGCTCGGCGGCGATACTTGGGAAAAAGCCAAGAAGAAGGCCGCGGAAAAAGTCCGTGATGTCGCCGCCGAACTGCTCGACATCCAGGCCCGACGCCATGCCCGAAAGGGCTTGGCGTTGACGCTCGACCGCGCTTTGTACGACCCGTTCGCCGCCGCTTTCCCGTTCGAAGAGACGCCCGATCAGATGACCGCGATCGATACCGTGATCGCCGACCTCGGCAAGTCACAGCCCATGGACCGGGTCGTCTGCGGCGATGTCGGCTTTGGAAAAACCGAAGTAGCGGTGCGCGCGGCGTTCGTCGCTGCCACCGCCGGCAAGCAAGTGGCAGTGCTCGTGCCAACAACGCTATTGGCTGAACAGCACTATCGGAATTTCCGCGACCGCTACGCCGATTCACCGATTCGCGTGGAAGTGCTATCGCGATTCAAGTCTGCAAAAGAAATCAAATCGGCCTTGAGCTTGCTCGAAGCCGGCCAAATTGACGTGATCGTCGGCACCCACCGGTTGTTGCAGCCCGATGTCCGTTTCAAGGATCTTGGCTTGGTGATCGTCGACGAAGAGCAACGATTTGGTGTCCGTCAAAAGGAGGTACTCAAATCACTGCGTGCCGAAGTACATCTACTCACTCTGACCGCCACGCCGATCCCGCGCACCCTGAACATGGCCATGAGCGGGCTGCGAGAGTTGTCGATCATCGGCACACCGCCGGCACATCGACTCGCGGTCAAAACTTTCGTGACCCAATGGGATGCTGCCCTGCTGCGCGAGGCCTTCCAGCGTGAACTCGCGCGCGGCGGCCAGGTTTATTTCCTGCACAACGAAGTCGACAGCATCGAAAGAATGGCCGGCGACCTCGCCGAATTGGTGCCGGAGGCGCGCATCCGCATCGCCCATGGGCAGATGCCGGAGCGCGAACTGGAACAGGCGATGTTGGATTTTCACCGCCAGCGTTTCAACGTGCTGGTATGCACGACGATCATAGAATCCGGCATCGACATTCCTTCCGCCAATACGATTATCGTCAATCGCGCCGATCGCTTCGGTCTCTCGCAGTTGCACCAGCTGCGCGGCCGCGTTGGCCGCTCGCACCACCGCGCCTACGCCTACCTGGTAGTGCCTAACAAGAAGTCCATGACCAGTGACGCTGAGAAGCGCCTGGAAGCACTGGCCTCGCTCGAAGAACTCGGCGCCGGCTTCACCCTAGCCACGCACGATCTGGAAATTCGCGGCGCCGGTGAATTGCTTGGCGAAGAGCAGAGCGGCCAGATCACCGAGGTCGGTTTCGCCCTGTATACCGAGCTGCTTGAACGCGCGGTCAAGTCGATCCGATCGGGCAAGTTGCCCGATCTCGATCCCGCCTCGCACCATGGCGCCGAGATCGAATTGCATATTCCGGCGCTCATTCCCAACGATTACCTGCCCGATGTGCATGCCCGCCTGACCCTGTACAAGCGCATCGCGTCGGCGCGCGACGAAGATGCATTGCGCGAATTGCAGGTCGAAATGGTCGATCGCTTTGGCGTACTTCCCGATCCGGCCAGACAATTGTTCGCCGTCGCTGAACTCAAACTCGAAGCAACGCGACTAGGCCTGCGCAAACTCGAACTTGGCGACAAGGGCGGCCGCGTGCAATTCCTGTCGAAACCGAACGTCGATCCGATGGCGGTGATCCGGCTGATTCAATCGCAACCAAAAATTTATGCGCTGGATGGGCCGGAAAAACTGAAGATCCGCCTGGAACTTCCTGATGCCGCATCGCGGCTGCGTACCGCCCGCGGCCTGTTCACCCTATTGAAATCCTGAGGTCCGCCATGGTCAACATCATCGCCCCGAAAATCCACGACCTCGGCGGCTTCACGGTCGGTCGCGTGCTGCCGAACCTGAAAAGGCGCAGCGTCGGGCCGTTCGTTTTCTTCGACCATTTCGGACCGACCCTGCTGGCAGCCGAATCGCCGATCGCCGTGCGCCCGCATCCGCATATCGGCCTGGCCACGGTCAGCTACCTGTGGGAAGGCGCGATGATGCACCGCGACAGCCTCGGCTCGGTGCAGGAAATCCAGGCCGGCGACGTCAACTGGATGACCGCCGGACGCGGCATCGTCCATTCCGAGCGTTCGCCGGAACGCTTGCTCGGCAGTGCGCAACGTCTCCACGGCCTGCAGACCTGGGTGGCGCTACCGCTGGCGCACGAGGATGCCGAACCCTCGTTCGCGCATCACCCGAAAGCCACGCTGCCGCTGATCGATGGCGACGGCGTCTGCCTGTCGGTGGTCGCCGGCGAGGCCTTCGGCGAACGTTCGCCGGTACGCGTATTCAGCGACACCCTCTACGTCTCGATCGATTTCAAGGACAGCGCCGAATTGGTGATTCCTGCCGAGCACGCCGAACGGGCGATCTTTCCGGTTGCCGGCGAACTCTGGCTGGACGATATCCTGCTGCCGAATGGCAGCCTAGCGGTACTCGACCCGGGTTCGTTGCCGATGCTGCGTTCGGTCGGCGCCTCGCGGGCGATGCTGCTTGGCGGCGCGCCGCTCGATGGTCCGCGCCACCTGTGGTGGAACTTCGTGGCCAGCTCGCGCGAGCGGATCGAAAAGGCCAAGGCCGATTGGCGCGACGGCCGCTTCGGCCAGGTGCCCGGCGAAACGGAATTCATTCCCCTACCCGAAATTTGAAGGTGCAAGGGGCGGATTCCCGACGACCGGTGCGGTATCGGGCGCGGAGAAGTCGATGCAGACTTCAACGTTACGATCGGCCATGCGGGGCGCCTTGAGGGTTCAAAATTTTCCTTCGTTATAGTCGGCGAACGCCTGCATGATTTCGGCACGCGTGTTCATCACGAACGGGCCATGGCGCGCCACCGGTTCGTTCAGCGGCCGACCGGCAACAAGGATCAACCGCACGGGTACGCCGCCGGCAGTGATGCGCACCGCCTCGCCCGACCCGAACACTAGCAGATCGCCCTTCGGCACCACATCCTCGCCAGCCACGCTGGCCACGCCCTGGTAGACGTAAGCGAAAGCGTTGTGGCCGCTCGGCACGGCATGTTCGAAGTGCTTGTCGGGTTCGAGCGCGATGTCGAGGTAGGTCGGATCGGTTGCCGGCTGACTGACCGGGCCGACCACATCACCGACGCGACCAGCAATCACTTTCACGCGCACACCGTCGGCGGGATACGCCTCGGGGATGCGATCTGCGGAGAATTCCTGGTACTGCGGCGCCGTCATCTTGTCCTTCGCGGGCAGGTTGACCCACAACTGGAAGCCGCGCATCAGCCCTTCCTCCTGCTCGGGCATTTCCGAATGCACGATGCCGCGACCCGCGGTCATCCATTGCACCGAGCCGGGTGTAAGCAGGCCTTCGTTGCCGTGGTTGTCCTTGTGGCGCATGCGGCCGTCGAGCATGTAGGTGACCGTCTCGAAGCCGCGATGCGGGTGCGAGGGGAAGCCTGCGATGTAGTCGCCGGGCTTGTCCGAGCCGAATTCGTCGAGCATCAGGAACGGATCGAGGTCCGGCAATTGCGGGGTGCCGATGACGCGGGTCAGGCGCACGCCGGCGCCATCGGAAGTAGCCATGCCGCGCAGGCGGCGGGCAACGGGGCGAAGTGCGGGTTGGTTCATGGCGCGATCCGGAGGTGAAGATGGCATTGAAGATCGGGTCGTCCGTCGCACAGCTCAATGGCCATCGACGCAACCCAGCGTTCCGCCGACGATGCGCTCAGCGCATCGAACGGGCTTCGATCACGCGGGATGTCCGTCGTTGATAGACGTACACGGTAGCCGGGGGCACGTTCCACCAGGTGAAACTGGCACGGCGTGCAACCAGGCCAAGGTTGTCGATCACTTCGCGCGTCACCGGATTAGCCGGGCCATAGGTGAATTGCACGAAACGACCATCCGGCGGCATCGAATCGAAGGCGGCCGAGAGTATCGACTGCTGCATTGGCCGCGCCATGGACAACAGGCCAAGCCCGGAGATAACCGCATCGGCGCGAGCATCGTCAGCGAAGCCATTCCGAGCGGCGATTTGCCGAAGGTCGCTGGCGTCTCCGCAAACCACGGCGACACTTGGAAACAACCTTACCAGGTGCTGGTGCAGTTCTTCGTTCAGTTCAAGCACCAATAGATCGGCAGGCGCGATTCCATGTCCGAGCAGGGCCTGGGTGAACACGCCGGTGCCACCGCCGAGTTCGATGACGCGCAAGCAGGATGGCGGCAGCTGCGACATCATCTGCCGCGCCAACTGCTTGCTGGATGGGGAAATGGCCGCCACCCGCATGGGGTTCTTCAGCCATTGCCGGAAGAAGGTCCAGCCGGTAGGCGGGCTGTGGACAGGTTCGGATTCAGGATTCATGTCGGGAGGATACTGCCATGGCGAACGTTTCGCCCGGGTTAAGCTGATCGGTGGAATCATTGCCTGGACCGAAGCCGAGGAGACCGCCATGCGCAACGCCACACTGCTGATGCTCGCTCTGGGCCTTGCTGCCCAATCTACGCAGGCCGAGGAGACTATCACCATCAAGCTGCCGGCCAAGCCCCCGGCGCTGGCCGGAGGCCGTTGTCTGGACCCGGTGCAAGCGCGCGGCTGGACCGTGCTTGACGACAAGCACATCCTGATTGACGGCGGTCGTTATCAATACAGTGTCGAGTTTTCGTACGCCTGCCGGGATCTCGATTTCAACAATGCCCTCGGTTTTCGAGGGGATCCAGTCACCGGCCGTGTCTGTGGCACCCTTGGCGACGAAGTCGTCACACGGGACTTCCATTGCCGAATCCAGCAGATGGAAATCATCAGCAAGGAAGACTACCGGCAGCAGGTCAAGGATCATGCCGCCCAGGTGGCTACCGAACGGGAAGCCCGCAGGATCGCGCGCGACAAGGACAAGAAGTCAAAGTCGCCGTAGTTCCCAGGTGCGGTGGATGCGCGGGTTGCGAGCGAAGTCCTGATCCAGGGTTTCGCCGCTGATCTCCCTGGCGGCGGCGAATTCCGCCACGGCTGAATCATCCAGCTTGAAGCGCCGGTTGTTGTTGGAGAACAGCAGCAGCCCGTCGGGAGTGAGTCGCGCGATGGCCGCGCGCAGCAAGCGCACGTGATCGCGCTGGCTGTCGAAATCCTCCGCCCGTTTGGAATTCGAGAACGTCGGTGGATCGCAGAAGATCAACTCGTATTGGCCGCGATCGGTTTCCAACCAGGTCATGGCATCGGCTTGGACCAGGCGGTGTTTGGCTCCGGTCTGATCATTCTGCGCAAGATTCTTGGCCGCCCATTCCAGGTATGTCGTGGACAGATCGACACTGGTCGTTGCTGTTGCTCCGCCGAGCGCCGCCTGCACACTGGCAACGCCCGTGTAGCAGAACAAATTCAGGAAACGCTTGCCCTTGGCATCCTTGCCGATGCGCCGGCGAATCGGCCGATGATCCAGAAACAGGCCGGTGTCGAGATATTCGGTGAGATTCACCCGTAACCGTGCGGTGCCCTCGCGCACCACGAAAAACTCGCCACCCTCGCCCATCCGTCCATACTTGCTGCCACCCTTGCCGCGCTCCCGGGTCTTGATCGCGATCTGCTCGCGCGGCAGGGCAAACACTTCGTGCAATGCCGCCAATAACTCACCGAAACGACGCCGGGAATCGGCTTCTGGGATGGTCGCTGGCGCCGCATATTCCTGCACATGCAGGAACTGCCGATTCGTTCCTCCGTCTTCGAGGTAGATGTCCACCGCTGCTGAGTATTCCGGCAAGTCGGCATCGTAGACGCGGTAGCAACTCACGCCGGTGCGTGCGCGCCAGGATTTGAAGTTGCGCAGGTTCTTGCGCAGGCGATTGGCGACCATCAGCGCGCCTTCGCTCAATGGCATCACTGCGCGCGGTTCGCGCACTGGCGGCAGCACGGGATCGCAAATAATCAACGAGCATTCCAGCGTGCCGTTGTACAGAACGTATTTTTTCGCGGCGCGCAGGCCGGTGGCGTGCGCCAGCTCCGCGTCGCCACAGAGCAGGCTGGCGCGCCACTGCGGAACGGCACGCTTCAAGGCATCGCCCATCTCACGGTACAAGCTTGCATCGGCTGAAAGACGCTGGTTGTACGGAGGATTGCACACGACCAGGCCGCGTTCGACACCAGGCGCTGCCAGATCGCTGATGGACTTGCGGTCGAAATGGATAAGCTCCGCCATCCCGGCCCGATCAGCATTGGCCATCGCTGCGCGCAAGGCATTGGGATCGTTGTCGGCGCCGAAAAAAACTGGCTTGAGTGCAGCGCGCCCGGCATCGGCACGTTGCTGCGCCTCCGCCAGCAAGGTGTTCCAGAGCGCACCGTCGAATCCGAGCCAGCGGCTGGGCGCGGCGCCGCGCCAGCGCAGCAGTCCGGGGGCTTCGTCGGCCACCATGAGCGCACCTTCGATCAGCAGCGTGCCGCTGCCGCACATCGGGTCAAGCAGTGCGCCGCCTTCGCTGTGAATCTTCGACCAACCGCCACGAATCAGCATGGCCGCGGCGAGATTTTCCTTGAGTGGCGCTTCGCCCTGCGAACTGCGCCAGCCGCGGCGATGCAAGGGGCCGCCGCCGATGTCGATCGACAGCATCGCGCGTTCCTTGCGCACGACGATATTGATCCGCAGGTCTGGCGCATCGGTATCCACCGAAGGCCGCACGCCATGGGCGGCACGCATACGATCGACAATCGCGTCCTTGACCCGTTGCGCAGCGTAGCGCTCGTGCGTCAACGCCGTGCCCGAGACGTGCGCGTCCACCGCCAGCGTGCCTTCCGGTGCGATGTGCTCGGACCAGTCGAGCGCATGCACGCCTTGGTACAAGTCCTGTTCGTTCTCGCAATCGAATTCCGCCAGCGGCCAGAGCACGCGGCTGGCCAAGCGCGAATGCAACGCCGCGCGATAGAGGATCTCGGCCTTGGCCTCGACATTAACGCCAGCCATGGCCGCTGTCGCTCGCGTCGCCCCCAGAGCGAGCAGTTCGTCGACCAGCAGATATTCCAGGCTCTTGGCGCAGGCAACGAAAAACTTCACGCCAGATCCCGCAGCAAGCGCGCGAATTCGTCGGCGCAGAACTGCACGTGGTCGGCCAAGCGATGAGAATCGTTGACGAACACCGTGTGGTCGCGGCGCGTTTGCGCCCAGCGCGCGACTTCCAGCGCTGGAATCAGCTCGTCGTCCCAGCCGTGCACGATACGGGTTGGCACTCGCGCTGCTTGCAACCGAACCTCGTAGCCTTCCAGCTTCACCGGCGGCGCCATCAGGAACAGGCCGCGCACTGGCCGCTCCAGCGAGACGCGCGCCGAGATGAAAGCGCCCATGCTCGATCCGGCCAATACCAAAGGCCCGGAAACCCGGCGCGCGAGTTCTGATAGATGCAGTAGCCGGCCCTCGACATCGCCCAAACGGCTGCGCGAAAAATCGTTGTCCCAGGTCCGGTAGTCCGGGCGCTCGTGCGACCAACCCAGGGTTTCGGCGATGCTGGCCAATGCCATCGCCTTGGTTGCCTCCGGGCTGCTTTCCAGGCCGTGCGAGATGATCACGTGGCCGCTCAAGACTGTGACTCCGGTTGCAGCGCGTCGCCGATCCGGATTGTTCCGCCTTCAACAATGCGCGCGCACAAACCACCATGACCACGCATGGCGTTGTAACCGCCCGGCCCGAGCGCGGCTTCCATGCGCGAGCAGGGATCGCAGGAATCGGTCCCTTCGAGCAACACGTCGCCAATGCGGAAACGACGGCCCTTCAAAGCGATCAATGGAATGCCGGAAACGACGAGATTGCGGCGCAGCAACTGCGGATTCACCGAGGCATGACCGGCCAATGCCGCGATCGCCGGCAGATGTTCGGACTGAATCAGAGTGATGCCACGCTTGCCGCTGCCGCTGGCGTAACGATCGCCGACCAGACCCTTGCCGGCTTCGGCGACGACTTCACTGATTTCACGCATCAGTACATCACGTGCCGGGCGCAGGCCAATCCATTCGACCCGCCCGGCACGAGGCAAAGTCGCCATTAGCTGGCCCAGTGCAGAATCGGTGGCTGGCAGGGTCATCAAGAACTCCAGAATGGCGCGAATGCTAGCATGCGGCCATGACCGCCCTCGACCTGCGCACCTGGCCCCTGCCCTACGAAGATCGGCTCGAAGCACGGCCCATTGCCGCTATCGACCTAGTGGTGATCCACTGCACCGAACTGCCGGACTTGGCGATGGCGCGCGAATACGGCGAGCGCGTGCACTACGACGCCGGCACCGGCAACAGCGGCCACTACTACATCGATCGCGATGGCGCCGTCCACGCCTTTGTACGGCCCGAGCGAATCGCCCACCATACGCGCGGTTACAACCCTCGATCGGTCGGTATCGAATTGGTCAATACCGGCCGTTATCCGCATTGGTACGACTCCCGCCATCAGGCGATGGCCGAGCCGTACACATCGGCACAGATCGCCGCGCTGGCAGCGCTTTTGACGCGTTTGCGCCGTGACCTGCCTAACCTGGCACAGATCGCCGGCCACGAGGATCTCGACACTACCCTGGTGCCCGCCAGTGACGATGCCGACACCCAGGTCGCACGCAAGCGCGACCCCGGGCCGTTGTTCCCGTGGCCGCAGATATTGGCCGCGAGCGGATTGCAGCGCACGGTATAATCGCGCCATGACCGCACCCGTCGTTTCCGAACTCGTCGACCTGCTCACACTCGAGCGACTGGAAGACAATCTGTTCCGTGGCCAGAGCCGCGACATCGGCACCAAATACGTGTTCGGTGGCCAGGTGCTCGGCCAATCGCTGTCGGCGGCGCAGCAGACGGTCGACGAAGGCCGCAGCGTGCATTCGATCCACGCCTATTTCCTGCGCGCTGGCGACATTACCGCGCCGATCGTGTTCGATGTTGACCGCACCCGCGACGGCCACAGCTTTTCGGTGCGCCGGGTGACAGCAATCCAGCACGGCCAGCCGATCCTGGTGTTCGCCGCCTCCTTCCAGAAAGTCGAACCGGGCGTCGAGCACCAGTTCAACATGCCGGAAGTGCCGAAGCCCGAAGACGTCGAACCAACCCATTCACCGAGCCCGGAAATTCTGGCGACGCTGCCGGAGAAAATGCAGCGCTGGCTGTCGCGCATGGGACCGTTCGAGATGCGCCCGATCTATCCGCGCGACGAGGTCAAACCGCCCAAGCGTCCGCCCTATCAGCAAGTGTGGCTGCGCCTGATCGACAAAGTCGACGATTCCCAGGAACTGCATCGTGCCCTGCTCGCCTATGCCTCGGATTTCTACCTGCTCGGCACGACGACGTTTCCACACGGGATCAGCTACTACCAACCGAACGTGCAGATGGCCTCGCTCGACCATGCGATGTGGTTCCACCGCCCGTTCCGGGTCGACGATTGGTTGCTGTATTCGCTGGACAGCCCCACCGCCCAGAATGCGCGCGGCCTGGCGCGCGGCCAGTTCTTCACCCGCGAGGGCGTGCTGGTCGCTTCAGTGGCGCAGGAAGGCCTCATCCGCGTGTTGCCCGAAGAGTTGCCCAAGCAGGGCGAGGCGAGCTGATGCGCCAATTGTTCACTTCGCCGCGACTGGAAAATGTCGAGGCAGTCGCCCAACTATTGGCCGATGCCGGCATCGAACACAAGGTCAGCGGCGGTCGTTCCTACAAAGCCTACAGCCGTCGCCAGTTCAGCTATTCGGAAAAACAAAAAACGGATGACGAGCAAGCCGCCGTCTGGATCATCAAGTCCGACGACTACAAGCGCGCCCGCGAGCTCATGCATGAACTTGGCTTGCTGGAAGCCGCGCAAGCGCCATCTTACTTACCGGACGCGTTGCAATTCGACAGCAAGGCCACAGCGGACCCGCAGCGCCGCCTTATGAAAATCCGGATCGCCCTGCTGTTCATCCTGGTTGCCGTGGCTGGCGGGATGACGATGCGGATGTTGTTCTTCCGCTGAAACGCTTGCTTCAGGGCGTCACATCGTCAAAGTGGGTTTGTCTGATTCCAGGATGCCAGCGAGCAGCGCTTCGATCTTGCCCTTGGCGATCTCGGCCTCGGCGGATTCGCTGAACTGCACGCCGATACCGGCGGTACGATTACCCTGGGAACCAGCCGGCGTGATCCAGACGACCTTGCCAGGGATCGGCAGGCGATCCTTGTCGTCGGGGAGCGAGAGCAACAGGAAAACTTCGTCGCCGAGCGTATAACGCTTGGGCGTGGGAATGAAGATACCGCCGCCTTTCACGAATGGCATGTAGGCGCCGAACAGCTCCGCCTTGTCCTTGATCGCCCGCGAAAGAATGCCTTGGCGTGCGCCTGCTCCACCACCGACCATGTCTCGACTCCTTCCTGACCAACGCCTGCCGTCTAGCCTGCGCGCCGGGACATGTTACCCCATTCGTGCAGCAATCCCGCCAGTACCAGATCGTGGCGCAATGGCGAGCGCAGCTGCATTCGACACCGATTCAGCGCATCGAACCAGTCCCCAATCCGGCCAACTTCGCCCGCGGTATTGCTGCCCTCGCGCCGCGCCTTGCCGGTGTCCAGGGCAAGGTCGGCGGCGAAACGCAGGCGAAGGTCGGCTAAATCGTCGGCAAGCCAGCGCTGGGCCACCGCCACGGGGCTGATGCGCCCCGTCGCCAGCGCGTCAAGGTCGGCGCCCACTTCCTGGCGCAACCTGAGCCCGCCCTGTTCCAGCCAATCGGCAGCGAGGCCGGGATGGCCACGCGCGGCGGCGAGCGCAGCGGCGGCATCGGCATCGGCCACGCCGCGTTCGCGCAACCATTGGCGTGCGGCCGCGGGCTCCGGCAACCGGAATTCGATTCGCTGGCAGCGGCTGCGGATCGTTGTCGGCAAGCGTCCTGGATGGTCGGTAACCAACAACAGGTACCGATTGGACGACGGCTCCTCCAAGGTCTTGAGCAAGGCATTTGCTGCCGACATGTTCATTCCTTCGGCAGGAGCGATGACCGCCACCTGGATATTCCCGAATTGCGGTGTCAACGAGAACCATTGCCCGAGCCGGCGGATCTGATCCACGGAGATTTCGGTTTTGAGTTTGTCGCCCTTGTCATTGAGTTCGAAACTCACGCGCTGGATGTCGGCATGGGTTCCGGCGGCGAACAAGCGGCAACTACGGCATTGCCCGCAGGCACGGCCGCTTGCATTCGGGGTCGTGCACAACAAACGCCTAGCGAGGATTTCCGCAACTGCGCGCTTGCCGATCACCGGTGGCCCACACAGCAACAATGCGTGACCGAGACGATCCTGGTCGATCGCACGCAGCGCCGAGTCGAGTACGGATTCCTGCCAGGGGGCAAGCGTCGTCACGGCAATGACTCCAGCCACGCGTCAAGCTCCGCGCGAACTTGCGTGACCACCTCGTCAACCGGGCGGCTGGCATCGATCACCCGCCAGCGTTCTGGCTCCGACGCAGCACGTGCCAGGTAGACGGTGCGTACGCGTTCGAAGAAAGCCGAATCCTCGCGTTCGATGCGATCGGGCTCGCCACCACGACCACGAGCGCGCGCCAGACCCTGATCCACGCCAAGATCGAGCAGCAGCGTGAGATCCGGCTTGATGCCAGCGACCCAGCGTTCGAGCTCGGCGATCCGGCCCATGTCCATGCCGCGGCCGCCGCCCTGGTAGGCGAAGCTCGCATCGGTGAAGCGATCGCTGAGCACCACGGCGCCACGCGCCAGCGCCGGCAGGATGGTCTCGCGGACCAGTTGCGCACGAGCCGCGAACATCAGCAGCAATTCGGTTTCCGGCAGCAGCGACCGTGTCGGGTCGAGCAGGATAGCCCGGATTGCCTCGCCGGCCGGGGTGCCACCGGGTTCGCGCGTCGCCACGACTTCTCGCCCGCGACCGGCCAGCAGCCCGCGGATCGCGTCGATCACGGTGGATTTGCCGGCGCCCTCGCCGCCTTCGATGGTGATTAGCCTGCCGATCGTCATCGTTTCAACTGGTACTTGTTGATGTTGGCGGAATGCTCCGCATAGCTTGCCGCAAACACATGCCGGCCGCTGCCGTCGCCGCGAGCAACGAAATACAGCGCGCTGCCCAGAGCCGGATGCGCCGCTGCCGCGATCGCTGCGCTACCGGGCATGGTGATCGGGGTCGGCGGCAAACCTGCGCGGGTGTAGGTGTTGTAGGGCGTGTCGGTTTCGAGATCCTGCTTGCGGATATTGCCGGCGTAGGCGCTGCCCATGCCGTAAATAACCGTCGGGTCGGTTTGCAGACGCATGCCGAGCTTCAGACGATGCACGAAGACGCCGGCGATCTGCGGGCGTTCCTCGGCGTTGCCGGTTTCTTTTTCCACGATCGACGCCAGCGTGAGCAATTCTTCGGGCGACGCCAATGGCAGATCGGGAGCGCGTGATTCCCATGATTTCGCAAGTACTGCGTCCATGGCCTGCATGGCCATGCGCAGGATTTCAATATCGCTGATGCCACGGCGGTACTGGTAGGTTTCCGGCAGGAAACGGCCTTCCGGCGATTGCCCGTCGCGACTGAGCGCCGCCATCACTTCGGCATCGCCCAGTTGCGGCAAGTCATGGCGCAAATCGCTGTCTTTGGCCAAGGCCGCGCGCAGTTCGCGAAAATTTCGGCCCTCGATGATCGTGAAGCGATAGCGCACGACATCGCCGCGCGCGAGCTTCAACAACAAATCACGCGGCGTAATCGGGCCCGACAGTAGGTATTCGCCTGCCTGCAACCTGGACGCCACCCGCATCGTCGTCGCCAGTACCTTCCATTGCAGATCGTTGCCCTGATCGATACCAGCGGCACGCAGTTTGGCCAGCACCGTTCCGAAATGATCGCCAGGCTCGATAATCACCGTCGTGCCATCGGCCGGCAACTGCATGGGATGGCTGGCGAATTGCTGCACGATCCCCATGAAGCCACCGGCGACGACCGCTGCGAGCACCAGCAACACAGCGATCCAACGCTTCAGTTTTACGAAACCCTTAGCTAGCGCCACCGGCTTGGACCCCCTCTTGATGCTTGATTGTCGCCCAGTGCGGCACGGAAGGAAACGCGATCAAGGGGATCTCGCAAATGCCGGCTCGGCCAAGGCCAATAGGCGGCGTAGTTCGATCACGGCCGGGCTCGTCGGCCAGACTTGTGCTTCCAGGCGACGCACCTGACGAATACCGCGCACAGAATTGCAAACCATCAGCGCGGCAGAGCTTCGAACTTCTTGCCGGGTAAGGTCGGCCACGACCGCGTCCTGGATGTTTTTCAGCAGCCAGTCACGGGCGATGCCGGCGACACCACAACGATCCATCCTGGGCGTTTGCCAACGTCCGTCCAGATGCACGAACACATTGCTGGACGTGGCCGAAACAAGCCGACCTTGGGCATCGCATAGCAGGCCTTCGTGGAGCTCGGGATCGCTCCATTCGGCACGTGCCAGGACATTTTCCAGTCGGTTCACGTGTTTGATGCCAGCCAGAACCGGTTGTTCGGAAAGCTGTAGCTGGCACCAGCGCAGGTTCAACCCATCGCCGGGTTCCGGCCCGGGCAAGTGATGCCACGAGAGCACCACGGTCGCTTGCGCAGGCATGGGTGGTGCGTAACCGCGTCCGCCGACGCCGCGTGTGAGCACCAGCTTGAGCACTCCCTGCGACCGACCTGCGATCAGTTCCAGTGTATGCGCGGCAATGGCCGCTTCGTTGGGGCTGGGAATTCCCAGTACGTCGGCGCCGCGCGCGAGCCGCTGCCAGTGTTCGCGCCACCACACCGGCCGGCCGTCATGTATGCGCATCGTTTCGAACAAGCCGTCACCGTAGGCCAGACCACGGTCGTTGCCATCCAACGCAATGAAATTGCCGGCGCCATCGAGCACGCGCCAGTTCTCAATCGATAACTTCATGCGACCCCCAATGCACGCAGCAGGCCGAGCGCCTTGGAGCGGGTTTCCTGAAGTTCATGCCCAGGGTCCGAATCAACGACGATTCCCGCGCCGGCGCGCAGTTGCAATTCGCTGCCGCGCAGCCAGGCGCTACGGATCAGGATGTTCAGGTCCATATCGCCATCGCGATTCAAATAACCAAGCGCGCCGGTGTAAGGGCCGCGGCCTTCGCGTTCGAGCTCGGCGATGATCTGCATGCAGCGTACTTTCGGGCAACCGGTGATGGTGCCGCCAGGAAATACCGCACGGATGACTTCGCCGGGAGTGACGCCGGCACGCAACTCGCCGCGCACGTTGGAAACGATGTGGTGCACATGCGCGTAGCTTTCCACGGTCATCAGCTCATCCACTTCGACACTGCCCGGTTCGCAGACGCGACCGAGGTCGTTGCGCTCAAGATCGATCAGCATCACGTGCTCGGCGCGCTCCTTGGGATGCCCGACCAATTCGCGGATGCGCGCAGCATCGTCGTCGCCGGGTAAGCGCGGTCGCGTGCCGGCGATGGGTCGCGTCTCGACGCGGCCAGCGCGTACCGACACCAGCCGCTCGGGCGAGGAACTGGCCAGCGCCCAGCCGTCGAATTGCAGCAACCCGGCGAACGGCGAGGGATTCGCCTCGCAAAAGCGGGCGTACAGCGCCGCCGGCTCCGGCGGCTCCGCGAATTCGGCGCACCAGGCGCGGGAAAGATTGACCTGGAAGACATCGCCGGCACGCAAGTACTCGTGGATGCGCGCAACGCCACCGAGGAAATTCCCCGGGTCGTCTTCGATCACCCGTGCCACCGGCAGGTGGGCAACCGTACTCGACGCTCTTGCTAGGGCGATATCGGCGTCGATGTCGTCGAGCCATGTTGCAAAATCCTGCTCGCAGATCGCGAAGCAGCGGCCGTCGCTGCGGTCACGAACAATCGCGCCAGGGCAACGCAGGGCCAACGCGATCGGCAAGGGGCCCGGTGCGGATGGCAGCCGCAACACGGGTTCGATTTGCGCCGCGAGTTCATAGCCAAGATACAGCGCCCAGCCGCCGCGAAACGGCAGTTCGTGCGAAGGCGCAGCATCATGCAAATCCGACCAGTCGCGATCCAGCACCGCGAGGAAATCGCCCTCGGCCAGCGAACCGTCAAGCCGCCGAGTCACGCCGTCGGGATCGAGCCGCAAACCGCTGCGATCGCTGGCCAACAACAAATCCCAGCGCGACATGGCATTGCCGCCAGCCACACTTTCCAGCAAAAGTGGGTAGCGTGCACATTGCGCGCGATGCAGGCTCAGCAGATCTGGCAAGCCGGGTAATTCGCGCAGCATCATGAGTGTGCCGCGCAGGCGCGGGTCAGATGCGCCGGAATACCAGCGTGCCGTTGGTGCCGCCAAAACCGAAGCCGTTCGACATTGCGACATCGATCTTCTTCTCGCGGGCGATATTTGGCACGTAATCGAGATCGCAGCCCTCGCCGGGCTCATCGAGGTTGATGGTCGGCGGGATCACGCCCGTGTGCAACGCCATCACCGAAAAAATCGCCTCGACACCGCCGGCGGCGCCGAGCAGATGGCCGGTCATGGACTTGGTCGAGCTGATCATGGTCTTGTAGGCGTGATCGCCGAGCGCACGCTTCATCGCCTGGGTCTCGGCCAGGTCGCCGAGCGGCGTCGAAGTGCCGTGGGCATTCAGGTACTCGATCTGGTCGGCATTGACGCCGGCATCGCGCATCGCCATCGCCATGCAGCGGGCCGGGCCTTCGCCGTTCTCGCTGGGCGCGGTCATGTGGTAAGCGTCGGAGCTGGCGCCAAAGCCGGCGAGTTCGCAGTAGATGCGCGCGCCACGCGCCTTGGCGTGTTCGTATTCTTCGATCACCAGGATGCCGGCGCCGTCGCCGAGCACGAAACCGTCGCGATCCTTGTCCCAGGGCCGTGAGGCGCGGGATGGATCGTCGTTGCGGGTCGACAGCGCTTTCATTGCGCAGAAACCGCCGACTGCGGTCGGCGTGCAGCCGTGTTCGGCACCGCCGGCGACCATGATGTCGGCATCACCGTACTGGATCATGCGCATGGCAGTGCCAATCGAATGGTTGGACGAAGCGCAGGCCGAGACGGCGGTGAAGTTCGGACCCTTGAAGCCCTTGAGGATGCACAACTGGCCGGAAATCATGTTGATGATCGTGCTCGGCACGTAGAACGGTGACACCTTGCGCGGGCCGCCCTGGTGCAGATCGATCGCCGTCTCCTCGATGCCGCGCAGGCCGCCGATGCCGGACCCGATGATCACGCCGGCACGCTCGGCGTTGGCCTCGGTGATCTCCAGGCCTGCATCCTCCATGGCCATGAAGGCCGCTGCCAGTCCGTAGTGGATGAAGGTATCCATCTTCTTGACGTCTTTCGGCGGCAGGAAGGATTTGGGATCGAGGCCTCTGACTTCGCCGGCGATGCGGGCGTTGAAGGCAGACGCGTCGAAATGGCTGATGGCGCCGATGCCGGAGCGGCCATTGACGACGGAATCCCAGGCGTTTGCCAAGGTATTACCGACCGGCGAGACGATACCGAGGCCAGTGACGACGACGCGACGCTTGCTCATGGCTTGGCTCCGAACGATGTCCAGGAAAAACCGCACAAACACACAGGGCCGCGCAAGCGCGGCCCCGGTGAAACATCACGCGCGCCAATCAAGCCTTGACGTGCGCCTGGATGTAATCGATCGCCTGCTGGACGGAGGTGATCTTCTCGGCTTCTTCGTCCGGGATCTCGCACTCGAACTCTTCTTCGAGGGCCATCACCAGCTCAACGGTGTCGAGAGAATCGGCGCCCAGATCGTCCACGAAGGAGGCGTTGTTGGTGGCTTCGTCTTCTTTGACGCCCAGTTGCTCGATGACGATCTTCTTGACGCGTTCTTCAATGGTGCTCATGGAACTGTCTCCTCCCGGAGGGGTACGAACGGGCGCATTGTAATCAAACTGCGGACCCGGCGGGCGCCATCTGCGCCGGGCATTGATCAAGGGGCGCATTTTAGCCTAAAAACCGGCGACCGTATGGAAAGGCACCTCAGGGCATGTACATGCCGCCATTGACATGCAGGGTTTCACCGGTGATGTAGGCACCGCTCGGCCCCGCCAGGAAGGCCACGGCCTCGGCGATGTCCTGCGGCTGGCCCAGTCGGCCGAGAGCGATCTGGCCCATCATCGCGGTCTTGGCGTCCTCGGGGAGGTCGCGGGTCATGTCGGTCTCGATAAAGCCTGGGGCGACCACATTGACGGTAATGCCGCGGCTGCCGATTTCCTTGGCCAGCGATTTGCTGAAGGCAATGATCCCGGCCTTGGCCGCTGCGTAATTGGCCTGGCCGGCATTGCCGGTGACGCCGACCACGGAAGCGATCGAGATGATCCGGCCTTTGCGCGCCTTCATCATCGCGCGCAGCACCGTCTTGCTGGCCTTGAACACCGAGGTCAGGTTGGTGTCGATGATCGCCTGCCAATCTTCTTCTTTCATGCGCATCAGCAGGTTGTCACGGGTGATGCCGGCATTGTTGACCAGAATGGATATCGGCCCGAATTCCTTGGCGATGGCGTCTACCAGTGCGTCGATGGCGGCGCCATCGGTCACGTTGAGCACGCGGCCAACGCCGCCCGAAGCGGCCATGCGTTCAGCAATCGCCTGCGCGCCGGATTCGCTGGTGGCGGTGCCGATGACCTTGGCGCCGCGTGCGGCCAGGGTGTCGGCGATAGCGGCACCGATGCCACGGCTGGCGCCGGTGACCAGGACGATTTCGCCGCTGAACTGCTTGTCCATGGAGATTATCCTTCCCTGAGTTCGTTGATGGCCACGTCGAAGTCGGCGGGCATTCCGATCGCGCGCGCTTCCAGCGACTTGTCGATACGTTTGGC
The DNA here is from genome assembly GCA_025356635.1 of Gammaproteobacteria bacterium. Classification (GTDB taxonomy): domain Bacteria; phylum Pseudomonadota; class Gammaproteobacteria; order Xanthomonadales; family Xanthomonadaceae; genus Arenimonas. Next base: position 24,486 of record JANXRY010000020.1, on the reverse strand, counting down.
GAGACCAGACAAGACCTTGCCCGGGCCGCATTCGACGAAACGGGTGGCGCCGTCTGCGGCCATCGCCTGCATGCACTCGCTCCAGCGCACCGGCAGATAGAGCTGGCGGACCAGTGCATCGAGAATCGCTTCGACGGAATCGTGCGCCTTGGCATCGGCGTTCTGGATCACCGGGCGATCCGGCATCTTCCAGGCTATCGCCGCCATCACTTCGCCCAACTGCTGCGCGGCATTGCGCATGAGAGGCGTGTGCGAAGGCACGCTGACGGCAAGCTTGACGATCTTGCGCACGCCGCGCGCGCCGAGTTCGGCAATGGCACGATCGACGGCGGCGGCGTGGCCGCCGATCACGATCTGGCCGGGCGAGTTGTAGTTGGCCGGCACCACGACTCCTTCGCCGGATACCTGCGCGCAAACTTCGGCGACCAGCGCATCCTCGGCACCGAGTACAGCAGCCATCGCACCAGTACCAACCGGCACCGCCGCCTGCATCAGACGTCCGCGTTCGCGTACCAGCCTGGCGCCATCGGCCAGAGAAATCGCACCGGCGGCGACCAGGGCTGCGTATTCGCCCAGACTATGGCCAGCGAATCGGGCCGGTTGCGCACCGCCAGCGGCGTTCCAGGCGCGCCACACCGCGACACCGGCCGCAAGCAAGGCTGGCTGGGTGAATTCGGTTTGGTTGAGTTGTTCTTCCGGCCCTTGCTGCGAAAGCGCCCAGAGATCGACGCCACAACCAGCAGAGGCTTCATCGAAGGCAAGGCGCACGACTGGGTGCGCGGCCACCAGTTCGGACAACATGCCCAGACTCTGCGAGCCCTGGCCGGGGAATACGAAAGCAAGCGAGTGGATCATCTGCGAAGCCTCGACAGGAAATCAGTAGCGCAGTAACGCCGCGCCCCAGGTGAAGCCGCCGCCGAAGGCTTCGAGCAATAAAAGCTGGCCGCGTTGGACCTTGCCCGAACGCACGGCTTCGTCGAGCGCCAACGGCACCGATCCGGACGAGGTGTTGCCATGTTTGTGCACGGTGACGATCACCCGCTCCATCGGCATGTCCAGGCGCTTGGCCGTGGCTTCGATGATGCGCAGGTTGGCCTGGTGCGGAATCAGCCAGTCGATCGCGTGACGATCCAGACCGTTCGCGGCGAGCGTTTCCTCAACGACGCTATCGAGCGCTTTTACCGCATATTTGAACACGTCGCTGCCGGTCATAAGCACGCGCACGCCGGCGTTCTTCTCGCCTTCGTTGAAGCCTGCGGAAACACCCACCGGACAATGCAGTAAATCTTTTTTGCTGCCGTCGGCATGCAAGTGCGTGGAAAGAATGCCCGTCTCGCTGTCGGCCTTGAGCACCACGGCGCCGGCGCCGTCGCCGAACAACACGCAGGTGTTGCGGTCGGACCAATCGAGCATGCGGGTCAGTGATTCTGCGCCGATCACCAGAGCGGTTTTGACTGAGCCGGAACGGATGAATTTGTCGGCGACGGTTAGCCCGAACAGAAACCCCGAGCACGCGGCGTTGACATCGAAGGCGGCGCAACCGAGCGCACCCAACCGGTTCTGGACCAGGCAGGCAGTGGACGGAAAGATGAAATCCGGCGTGGTGGTGCCGACGATGATCAGCTCAAGTTCGGAAGCGTCGACGCCGGCAGCTTCCATCGCCTTTTTGGCGGCTTCCACCGCCATATCGCTGGTGGTCTGGCCATCACCGACCAAGTGGCGTTCGCGGATGCCGCTACGGCTGACGATCCATTCGTCGCTGGTGTCGACCAGCTTTTCGAGGTCGGCATTGGTCAGCACTTTCTCGGGCAGGTAGCTGCCGGTACCGGCGATACGCGCGAAAATCGTCATGCCAACCCCCATTGCGGACCCGTAGCACAGGTCGGAAACAGTCGCGGCGGGCCAGGCCCGCCGCTTCAGAATACCTTCAACCCGCCGAAACGGGCGATGACATCACTCTTCGACTTCAACCGCCGACTTGACGTCGATCACTTTGCGGCCGCGATAGAAGCCGTCTTTGGTGATGTGGTGGCGCACGTGGGTCTCGCCGGTGGTGGTGTCGGTCGCCAGCTGTTTGCTCGGCAGCGCGTCGTGGGAACGGCGCATGCCACGGGTGGACGGGGTACGACGGGATTTTTGAACGGCCATTTCGTTTCTCCAACTACTGCTTCAGTTTCTCTTTCAGCCCCGCGAGCGCGGCGAAAGGATGGGGGTTTTCCTGTTCCTGCTCGTCGCCCTGCCAAGCAAGGTCGGGGGCGGACGAATCCGGATCAATCGGCACTACCGGCAACGCTAGAATCAATTCATCTTCAATCAAATCAGCCGGTCGAAGCTCACCGGAATCGGCTACCAGCACGGGTTCGACACCCTCCGGCAACGCCGATTCCTGAGCTTCGGCGGTGACCAGCCCAAGCCTCTGGCTGATTTCCACCGATTGCAGGTAGCGCACTAACGTGCGCTGGCACAGCAATGGCAATCGTGCCGAAACCCGGACATCCACGTAAGCCTGATCGTGCTCGTCACGTCCGAATTCGAGCCCGTACCCGCACTCGCCCTTGGTATCCACCAAGCTGCCCCGCAAGCGGGAAAACTCGGCGAGGCCAAGCTTGCCCTCGAAACAACGGCGAACCGCGACCATGCGCCAAGCATCGACCACCGGAGGCAGGGTCACGGACATAAGCCGGCTATATTACGAGTACGGGCCCATTGCTGTCAAACAAAAACCCGATGTCTGGCGGGGGCTTACCGCCATTCAACGGCACCCGCCAGACCCCCGGCCGACCCGGTTTGCGGCCACTTGCCGGCGTGGTGCAGACTTGTCACCACACAGGAAGCCCACATGTTGCCATTTCTCATTCTCGGCTTGGTGCTTCTGGCGCTGATTTTCGTGCTCGGCTGGCAGCAGTGGCAGCACCATCGCCGGCGCCAGACCCTGATCCGACTGCTCGACCTCGCAGATGCCGTCGAAGCCCTGCTCGACCGCACCCAGCGGCGCATGACTTCCCTGCGCACCCTCGTGGATCGGGTGCCGACCGACATCGCTGCGGTCGCCCAAGCCTCCCTCGACAGCGGCCTGCCCATCCGGGAAGCCAAGCGCGATGTCCTCCAGCATCGCCTCTGGATCCAGAAGAACGGTGGCTCCGCCAGCCAGGCCGAACTGGATGAAGCCTGCGCGGCCCTGGAACGGGTCCTGTCCCGATTGGGCGGGCAGTTGGAAGAACTCGAAAAGGCTGGCGCCGACCTGGCCTCCCTGACCGAGGCGGCGACCGAAGCCGCTCGACGCGAGCCGCCGACCCTGCGCCGACCCAGCGACGCCTGAATGCTGGTCCTGGCCTCGACCTCGGCATATCGCCGCGTTCTCCTGGAGCGGCTGGGCATTCCGTTCGCAACCGAACGACCGGACGTGGATGAAACCGCCGATGCGAATGAATCGCCAATCGATCTAGCCAAACGCCTGGCCGAAGCCAAGACCCGAGTCGTGGCAACGCACCGGCCCACGGACTGGGTGATCGGCTCCGATCAGGTCGCCGACCTCGACGGTCGCATACTTGGCAAACCCGGCGGCTTTGCCAATGCCGTCGAACAACTGTCCGCCTGCTCGGGCCGAACCGTGGTTTTCCACACCGCCGTCTGCCTCCGCCATGACGCCAGCAATCGCACACTGCCCTTCGCGGATGTCACTCGCGTCCGTTTCCGCCGGTTGCATGCATTGGAAATCGAACGCTACCTGCAGGCCGAACAACCCTGGGACTGCGCCGGCAGCTTCAAATCCGAAGGCATGGGCATCGCCTTGTTCGAAGCGATCGAGACGCGCGATCCGACGGCGCTGGTCGGACTGCCCCTGATTGCCGTCGCGCAAGCCCTGCGCGAGGCGGGCTTCAACATCCCCTGAGTCGCAAAATCAACGTGGCGCCACGATCAGGCGTTGTTCCGGCCATGCTTCGACGCTGCCATCGCTGCCATGCAGGCGCAATCCCAGCCAGTACCGCCCCGGCGCCAGTCTGGTCGTGTTCACGGTCATGTTGAATCCCACCCGCGGCTGGTTTGGATCGGTCGATATCTTCCAGAATCCCTGCACGCCGGGCATGGCCACGCCGTAGTCAGCATTGCCCAGTGAACGGCCATCGAGTAGCACTTCGACGCGATCCAGACCCACGCCATCCTTGAATGCCCAGCCACGAATATCGACGGCACCCGCCACTTTCGCCCCCGGTAATGGCGCATCGACCCAGGCCAGCGCCGGCGCGATGCAGTCACGGTATTTTCCGGGCGCTTCGAGACGGTACCGCAGGTAACGCTTGAGTCCATGATCCACCTGCAACACCTCGGGTGGTGGCAAACGGCCCATGACTTCGCAGCGACGATGGTAGGCCAGCAATCGCAATTTCAGTGGCGTCACGCTGTCATCGACAATCAGCCAGGCTGGCCCGGGCGGCAATTGCGAGGCGCTATCGAGCACCAATCCCCAGGCCTGCAACTGTTGCGCGCGACCATGCTTATGGTTGAGCGGGTCGTCGAGCACGCGGATGTCTGATCGGTCGAGATGAAAAGCCAATTGCGCGGCGATTTCGAAATCGCTGGCGATGATTGGCGTTGTCGAATCGATGCCCTTGCGCGCAAGCCAATCGGAAACTTCGTCGGTGCCGGCGAACGGCTCGGGATAGAGTCGACTGAGCGCGAGCGAGCGCCGGTGGTGCGTGCTGCTTGCGGCTACGAGCCAGAGCAGGCACAGCATCATCGCGGTGGCAGCTGTCGTCCACAGAATGCGTCGCGTCGATTGCGACCAGCCAGCCAGCAGGCCCGGCGCTGCCACAATCAGCAGCAACCAACCGGCGAGCGGCCAATGGAAACTCACGCGCTCGCGGTCGGCGAAAAATCCCAGCAGGAAATAACCGGGCACCGCGACGACAGTGATTCCAAACAGCAATCGCCATGGCGAATCCGGCTCGTTGCGTTTGCGCCACGCCGTGATCAGGGTCGCGAGCAGGAGCACGAACAAGGGCGGCGTCACCAGCAGGCACTGGATCGGCAACCACTCGATGCCATCGGCATGGAAACTCCAGGGATTGCGATCGAGCAACTGGAACCGCCAGCCGGCGCCGCCATGCTCCAGGTTCCACTGCCATAACGGCCACCAGGCGCACGCGCCCACCAGCAACACCACCCAAATCCGGACGTCGCGCAACAAGGCACGTCCGCGCGCATCCAACAAAATTCCCGCCAATCCGGCAACGATCACAGCTGCAAAACGGTAATGGCTGAACGCGCCCATCACCAAGGCAAGCGCCAGTTCCAGCAAGACCGAATAGGTGATGCGCGCGCGCAGCCTGGCAAGGACATCAAGGCAGAGCAGCGCTGATACGACCAGCGGAACATCGGGCAGGGCCAGCACGCCCAGCAGACCCGACAAGGGCATCGCCAGCGCCAGCAAACCTGCCTGTTCGCCGGCCCGCTCGCCGAACCAACGCCGGGCAATGCCACGCACCAGCCACGGCAGCCAGGCGCCCAACAGCAGGAATGGCGCGCGCAGCGCCAGCACATGATTGCCGCCAAGTTCAGTGCCAAGCCGCATCAGGGCGGCCGTCAGGCCCGGCACATCGGAATAGGCCCAGTCCAGATGTCGGCCTTCCCAGGCATAGAAGGCCTCGTCCACGAACAAGGGCAGACGCGCCGCCAACGCGACCTTGGCCAATAGCAGCACGCCCCAGAGCACGAAGAAGATCACGCGCAGGCGACGTGGATTCATGCCAGCATGAAACTCTATCGCCCCGCTCATCGCCCCTTCGGACACCGGATTCTCCATGTCAGCACCGCTCGCCAACCCCGTCATGCTAACCGACCCCGTTCGCCAATCGCTGGCCGAAGCCATTACTCAGGTCAATGCGTTGGTGTTGGGCAAACCGCGCGAAATCGGCCTTGCTTTCGCCACCTTGCTCGCCGGCGGACACCTGCTGGTGGAAGATCTTCCAGGCCTGGGCAAGACCACACTGGCCCGCTCGATGGCAGCAACGCTGGGCCTGGATTTCCAGCGCATGCAGTTCACTTCCGACCTGTTGCCGTCGGACATCCTCGGCGTGTCGATCTTTGATCCAACCGCGCGTGAGTTCCGCTTTCATCCGGGCCCGATTTTCGCGCAGCTATTGCTGGCTGATGAAATCAACCGGGCGCCGCCACGCACGCAAAGCGCCCTGCTCGAAGCAATGGCCGAGTGGCAGGTCACGGTCGATGGCGTCTGTCACTACTTGCCGCAGCCGTTTTTTGTGATCGCCACGCAGAATCCGGTCGACCTCGCCGGCACATTCCCATTGCCCGATTCGCAACTCGACCGGTTCTTGATGCGGATCAAGCTGGGTTATCCGGATGCCGCATCGGAGCGCGAGATGCTCGCCGGCAGCGATCGCCGCGATCTGGTTGCGCGGGCGATGCCGAAACTGTCGCAAGCCGATGTCATGTCCTTGCGCGACGCCGCCTCGAATATCCACGCCAGTCCGGCGCTGGTGGACTACGTGCAGGCATTGCTCGCCGCCAGTCGCCGCCATCGCGGTGTGCGCGTGGGGCTGTCGCCGCGTGCGGGTCTGGCGCTGTTGCAAGGCGCACGTGCGCATGCATTGATCGCCGGGCGCGAGCACGCGCGCCCGGAAGATGTGCAAGCTTTGTTCGGCGAAGTCGCCGCGCACCGGCTGGTGCCCGAAGCCGAGTCCGAGGGTCGCGATGCGCTCGCCGCGTCGATCCTGAAATCGGTCGCCGTGGACTGACGTGGCGGCTGTGCGCGATGCCGTTGAACGCTTCGGCGACCGCATGGCCGCGCTGGCCTTGATTCGCCCGCGCCAACCGGAACTCTTGCCGGTGCGGATCACCCGCAACCGCATCTACGTGCTGCCGACCGCGTTCGGCCTGTTCATCGCCGTGATGCTTTTTTCGATGCTGATCGGCGGCTTGAACTACAACAATAATCCCGCGTTGCTGCTGGTTTTCCTGCTCGCCGGCATCGCCCAGAATAGTCTGGTGCAAGCGCATCTCGCGCTCTCCGGCCTGCGTTTGAAGTCCGTGCATGCCGAGCCGGTGTCTGCCGGCCAGGCGATGCAACTTCGGCTGTGCTTCGATGCCGAAGGCCGCCGCGACCGCCCGGGCATGGAATTGCTCTGCGATGGCGCCACGACGGGCTTCGACTTGCCCGCTGGCGATGAAGTGGAAGCGATCTTGACCCTGCCGACCACGCGTCGCGGTTGGTTCCGGCCCGGGCGCTTGCGCTTGAGCACGTTGCGGCCGCTCGGCCTGGCGCGCGCCTGGAGCTGGTTGCGCCCGCAAGGCCAATGGCTGGTGTATCCAGCGCCGGAGGCAAACGCGCCGCCACTGCCGGAAGCACTCGGCGACGGGCAATCCGCGCATGTGCGCAATCAGGGCGAACAACCGCACCATCTGCGCGACTATCGCCCGGGCGATCCCTTGCGCCAGATCGCCTGGAAAGCTTCAGCGCGCGCCGACCGTTTGCTCTCGCGCGAATACGAATCAGCCGTAGCACGGGAGATTTTCCTGGACTGGAATGCCGTCTACGGTTTGCCCTACGAAGCGAAAATTCGCCGCTTTACCCGCTGGGTCATCGACGCGGAACGCAACGGTTGCCGTTATGCGCTGGCGCTGCCCAGCGAACGACTCCCGCCTGGGCACGGGCCTGAGCATCGCCACGCTTGCTTGCGGGCACTTGCGCTGATGCCCGATGGCTGAGCCCTTGTTGCCGCAGGCACGGCAGGCCTGTTTATTGGCAGCGGCGGCCTGCGCCATGCCATTGCTCATCCAGATGCCGATGGGCCTGGCCGGAGTATTGATTGCCTGCGGACTGTTGGGCGGGCTGTCGCGACGGGCCTGGCCGGTCTGGTTGCGGGTACCGTTGACACTCATGATCGCCGGCTGGGTCATGGCCTGCTACGGCTTTGGAATCGGTCGCGATTCCGCCAGTGCGGGATTGTTGGCGATGTTGCTGCTCAAGCCCTTCGAAACCCACTCGCTGCGTGACGCGCGCAGCCTGATCGGTTTCTCCTTGTTCGCGCCATTCGCCGCATTTTTACAAGACCAGGGACCGCTCACACTCGGGCTGGCACTGCCGGCAGTTTTGCTCTCGGTGGTCGCCTGGGCTTCCTTGCTACCGGGCCAAACGAACCTCGCGCGCTGGAGCGGGTTGCGCCACGCCGCGATGGCCATGGTGATCGCGCTACCGGTGGCGATGGCCGGATTCTGGTTGTTTCCGCGATTGGCGACCCCGATGTGGGGCTTGCCGGAAAAAACCTTGGCGCGAATGGGCCTGGGCGATCGCATGACGCCCAACGAATGGCTGGACATCCTGGTGGACGACCGGCCCGCGTTGCGTGCCCATTTCATCGGGAAAACGCCACCACGCAACCAGATGTATTGGCGCGGCCCGGTGCTGGTGCGCTTCGATGGCGAGGCCTGGAATCGCGATGAATTCACCGACCAATCGCCGCCACCGGAAATCGCAGCCGGTACCGCCGCCATCGATTACGAAGTGATGCTAGAGCCGACCGAACGCCATGATCTACTGGTGCTCGACCTGCCCTTGGTTGCGCCTCCGGAATCGCATCTCAATGGCAGCCTGACTGCGGTCAGTAACGAATCGATCAACAACCTGGTGCGCTACCTGGGGCGTTCGGCACCACAGGCACGTTTTATCACTGCCCTGCCCGATGAGCAGCGCCTTGCGTATCTGCAACTTCCGCCCGATCGCGACCCACGCACGCGCGCCCTGGCATTGCGTTGGCGCCAGGAGACGCCCGATCCGCTGGTACTGACCGACCGCTTCCTGCAGATGCTGCGTAGTGATTTCAAATACACCATTTCCGCACCACCGGTCGGGCGTGATGCCACCGACGATTTCCTGTTCAACACCAAACTCGGTTTCTGCCAGCACTTCAGTTCGGCGTTTGCGGTGTTCATGCGCAATGCCGGCGTGCCGACACGCGTGGTCACCGGTTTCGTCGGCGGCCATTACAACAAGATCGGCGACTACTGGCTGCTCTATCGCAAGGATGCCCATGCCTGGACCGAGATCTGGGTGGAAGGGCGCGGCTGGCTGCGGGTCGATCCGACCGCAGCGATCGCGCCGGAAAATATCCTCGACACCGTGGACGATCTTCAGCGTCAGCAGCAAGGCATCGCCGGCCTCACCGGGCAGATGTTGCAGCCAGTGTTCGACACCACCGATTTCCTGCGCCGGCAATGGAACGAGCTCGTGCTCGGCTTCGATGCGGCGCGGCAAAAAGGCCTGCTGCGCCCACTGGGCATCAAGGATGCCGATGCCTGGCAGTTGGTCACGGCCTTCGCTGTCGGTGCCGGTCTGGCGCTACTGCTGACGCTGGCCTGGCTCTTGCGCGATTGGCATCGCCCCACCGATGCACTGGAACGCGCCTGGCGCGCCTACGTCCGGCGAATCGGCCGTGCCGGCTTGGCCAAGGCAGCGGACGAACCAGCCCTAGCCTGGGCGCAGCGGCTTGCCGGCCAGTTACCCACCGCAGCCCCCCGGCTGGTTTCGCTCAGCCGGCGTTATAGCGATGCCCGCTACGCTCGGAGGGTATTGAACGCGGACGAGCGAAATCGCTTGATCAAGGATTTACGTCGATTCAGATTACCAGGAGAGACTCAATGAAAACCGCTGCCATCAAGCACACCGCCATCAGCCTGTTGTGCGCCTGCACGCTCAGCGCCTGCGTGACCATGCCGACGCCATTGCAAGGCCAGTTCTCGGTCCTCTTGCCGGCGGAGTCCGGCGAGCGCAACGCCAGCGGCGAACGCATCCGATGGGGTGGCACCATCGTCAAGGTAGATACCCACAGCGACCACAGTTGCTTTGAAATCGTCGGCACCAAGACTGGCTCCGACGGTCGCCCGGAACGGCTCGACAAGAGCGAGGGCCGGTTCATCGCCTGTCGCAAGGGCTTTTACGATCCGGAAGTGTTCAGCGCCGGGCGCGAGCTCACCGTGACTGGCAGCATCACCGGTTTCGAATCTCGCAAGATCGGTGACTACGACTACCGCTACCCACAGGTCGCAGCGGAAGTGGTCTACCTTTGGCCGGTTCGCCAGGACACGCGCGTGATCGTCGAGCACGTGCCCTACTTCTGGTGATGCATCCTGCTCGCTACCACCCCTGCCGGGGCGGTAGCGAGTGTCGATGATTTACCCGAAGTGCGCGTCCAGCGCTCGGCCGGCGAGCAGATGCAGATGTAGATGGAAAACCGTCTGGCCGCCGTCGCGGTTGCAGTTCATCAAGACTCGGTAGCCGTTTTCGGCGAAACCCTCGCGCTTGGCGTAGGCGGCCGCGGCGAGCAGTAACCGCCCGAGCAGTTCGGCTTCGTTTTCCGGCACGTCGTTGAGCGTCGCATGCGGCTGTTTCGGCACGAACAACACGTGCACCGGTGCTTGCGGGTGGATGTCGCGGAAGGCGATCAGGTGTTCGTCTTCATGGACGATGTCGGCGGGGATTTCCCGGCGGATGATCTTGCTGAACAATGATTCTGACATTGACAATCCACCTCGCGTTTCCGGCCTTTTTACAGTGGCCAGGCGCAGTGCCCCTGGCCACAGGTGGAGCTGCACTGCTCCGCTATTCGGTGACGGTCCGGCAGCAGGGAGCGATGCTCCAGCTGTTTCCGTTCGGATAGACACCGGAGCAGCTCTCTATCTTGGTGGCGCCGGACGGGCAATCACCCTTGGTATTGGTGCTCTCGAGTTTCACCGTGCGTCCCTGGGAATCCAGCAGTGTTGCCGTGAACACTTCCGCAGGACCCAGTAACGACACTCCGGCATCCATCGAAGCCTTGCGATCCGCCATTGCCGGCGTTTCAGCCATTGCTGGCGCGACCGGTTTTGCATCCTTGCTGCCCGAACCAGAGGACGACGCCTGCGCCGCTGCGGTGCCCAGCAACACGATCAAGGACAGTAATAGCCAATTGTGGGCACCGGGGCGATGCCCATTGTGAGTCTTCATGATGTTTCCTGAAGTCGCTGGGCGCCGATCGGGTCGCGCCCTACACCCACCACCGGCGAATGCAGACTGCGGGCATGGCGAGGACATCGTGCCACGCCTTGGGACTGCCCGCCCGATCACGCACTCTAGCTGATTACTTCCTGTCGGGATCCAAAGGCCATCGCCAGGGTGCCGCGGTCGACGTATTCCAGCTCACCGCCCAGGGGCACGCCGTGCGCGAGGCGACTGGGCCGCACGTCGAATTGCCGGGCCAGTTGCGCCAGATAATGCGCGGTGGCTTCGCCTTCTACCGTCGGGTTGGTGGCGATGATCAGTTCCTTGACTTCGCCTTCGGCCAGTCGCGTGGCGAGGCGGTCCAGGCCAAGCTCACGCGGGCCGATGCCGTCCAGCGGCGAGAGCCGGCCCTGCAACACGAAATACAGGCCGCGGTAACCGGTCGCATGTTCGATCACCCTACGATCCGCCGGGCTTTCGACCACGCACAGCAGATGCCATTCGCGTGCGCTACTGGCACAGGTGGCGCAGAGCTTATCCTCGCTGAAGTCACGGCATCGCTCGCAATGTCCCACCCGCGCGACCGCTTCCTGCAACGCCTGGGCAAGGCGCACCCCGCCTTCGCGATTGCGTTCAAGCAGGTGGTAAGCCATGCGCTGCGCCGACTTCGGCCCGACCCCGGGCAGGCCGCGCAAGGCTTCGATCAATTGCTCGAGGAGTGGGGAAGTACTCAAGTGGACGCGCTCAAAATGGCAGCTTCATCCCGGGCGGCAACTGCATGCCAGCGGTGGCGGCCGACATGCGCTTGGCGCTCTCGGCATTGGCCTTCGCGACGGCGTCGTTGAAGGCGGCGGCCACCAGGTCTTCGAGCATTTCGGAATCGGCCAGCACCGACGGATCGATATGCACGCGTCGGGTTTCGAACTTGCAAGTAATGGTGACGCTGACCACGCCGCCGCCAGACTGGCCAGTGACTTCGAGTTCGGCCAGTTCTTGCTCAACGCGCTTGAGGTTTTCCTGCGCACGTTGGGCCTGTTGCATCATCTGGGCGATATTGCCGCGCATATGTTTTCTCTTTCAGTCGATGGGACGGATGGGGCGGATCGAGTCAGGCACGACATTACCGCCCTGCTCGAGCAGTTGTCCGACCACCGGATCAGCGAAAAAAGCCGCCTCAGCGCCGGACTGGCGCTCGCTGCGTTCACGCTGCTGACGCGAATGCAAGGTGTCGCCATCGGCAGTGGCTTTTTCGAATTTGATTTGCGGCGCGCTACCCAAGCCGCTCGCCAACTCGTCGGACAGGCGGCGCACGAGGCTGTCCGAACGCAAGTGCGCGCAGGAATCGGGAAGGCTGAGCCGGAGCACGCCCGCGTCGTAACCGAGGAAAGCGCAATGCGAAGCCAGCTCGCGCACTGGTCCTTTCAAACCGGCATTGCCGACCAAGGCAAGCCATTCCTCGGGGGTCCGCAATGACAGCCGTTGTGCCGGCGTCTCCGAGCTTGCAGGCGTGGAGCGTTGCAATGGTGCGGCCGTCGCCGGTGCCGCGGCCTTCGCGACCGGGGCCGGCAGCGCGACGCTCGACGCCAGAGCCGGCACAAACGCCAACATGCGCAGCAAGGCCATCTCGAAACCACTGCGCTGGCTTGGTGCCAGGCCAAGGTCGCGACGCCCCAGCAACGCCATCTGGTACCAGAGCTGCACGCGTTCGGGCGAAACCTGTTTAGCCAGGCCCGGCGCATCCACGCGCGAAGTTTCGCTCTCGAAACCCGGCACCATCTGGTGCAGCTGGATGCGATGCAATTCCACAGCAAGGTCTTCCAGCACCTGGCCGAAATCCGGCGAGTACTGCGCCATGTTTTCGATCTCGGCCATCAAGCGCGTGCCATCACCGTCTGCCAGTGCCGCAAGCACTTCGCCGATGCGCGCGCGCTCGACCGTGCCAAGCATCGTGTTCACGCCGAGTTCGTCCAACTTGCCGCCTTCAGCACTGCTGCCGGTGTAGGCGATCGCTTGATCGAGCAGGGACAGGCCGTCGCGCAAACTGCCGTCGGCGGCGCGCGCCAGCAGCTCGATCGCCGCCGGCTCGGCGGCGATGCCTTCGGCCTGCAGGATGCGGGTGATCTGGCCGGAAATCTGCGCCGGTTCCAGTCGACGCAAATTGAATTGCAGGCAACGCGAGAGCACGGTCACCGGCAGTTTCTGCGGATCGGTGGTGGCGAGCAGGAATTTCACGTGGCCGGGTGGTTCTTCCAGCGTCTTCAGCAGCGCGTTGAAGGCCGGCTTGGACAACATGTGTACTTCGTCGATCAGGTAGACCTTGGTGCGGCCACGCGCCGGCATGTACTGGGCATTGTCGATCAGCGCGCGCACGTCATCCACACCGGTGTTGCTGGCGGCGTCGATCTCGAGCAGGTCGACGAAGCGGCCGGCGTCGATGTCGCGGCAGGCACTGCATTCACCACAGGGTTCGGCCGAAGTGCCGCGTTCGCAATTCAGGCTCTTGGCAAAGATACGGGCGATGGTGGTCTTGCCGACGCCGCGGGTACCGGTGAACAGGAGGGCATGGTGGACGCGGCCGCTGTCGAGGGCATTGGTCAGCGCGCGCACCACGTGTTCCTGCCCGACCAGTTCGGAAAAGCGCTTGGGGCGCCACTTGCGGGCGAGGACGAGATAGGACATGGCGGCGCTCGGAAGGTACCCACCCATTGTGCCTAGTGGGCCGCGTCCGGCCAAGCAGCAAGCGGTCTCGGTTGTCCGGACTGGTCGGTTCGGGTAAACTTTTCGTTCTTGTTTCAGGCGGTTATCTCTGCGGAGAGATGTCCGAGTGGTTTAAGGAGCACGCCTGGAAAGTGTGTGTACGGCTTAACCCCGTACCGAGGGTTCGAATCCCTCTCTCTCCGCCACTTCACCGAGTACGCTGCACTTTTCTATGGTGGCCCTTGTCGGCCCCTCGCGACGATAGGTTGAAAACCCCGCCAGGGCCGGAAGGCAGCAACGGTATTGACTGATTCGGGTGCCGAGGCCAGCCGGCAGGGGCTGCCACCCTCCTCCTAAGTGAATGTCTGGGCTAGAGTAGCCCGGCGGAGCATCCGCATTCCTGGGAGGGAAATCGCATGTCCATGACAAAACGCGCGACGGCCGAATTCATCGGTACGTTCTGGCTGGTTCTGGGCGGCTGCGGTAGCGCCGTGCTGGCGGCGGCTTTTCCCGATGTCGGTATCGGCCTAGTCGGCGTTTCGCTGGCTTTCGGCCTGACCGTGCTGACCATGGCCTACGCGATCGGACACATCTCGGGCTGCCATTTGAATCCTGCCGTGACCGTGGGCCTGACCGTCGCTGGCCGGTTCAAGGCCGGCGATGTACTTCCTTACGTGATCGCGCAAGTGCTGGGCGCCACGGCAGCGGCGTGGATCCTGTACTGCATCGCCAGTGGCAAACCCGGATTCGATCTAGCCGGCGGTTTGGCCGCGAATGGCTTCGCCGAACATTCGCCAGGCCTGTACAGCCTGCAAGCCGGCCTGATCACCGAAATGGTGATGACGGCGATGTTCCTGTTCGTGATTCTCGGCGCCACCGATAGTCGCGTACCTGCGGGCTTCGCGCCGATCGCCATCGGCCTGTGTCTGACCCTGATCCATCTGGTCAGCATTCCGGTGACCAACACTTCGGTGAATCCCGCCCGCAGCACTGGCCCGGCGCTGATCGTCGGCGGCTGGGCCTTGCAACAGCTATGGATGTTCTGGGTCGCGCCCATCGCCGGCGCAATCATCGGCGCATTCGCCTATCGCTTCGTCAGCAAGGACGACACCTAGCCGCCAATGAAATACATCTCGATCTTCTTGCCGGGTTTTGCCTCCGGCACCGGCGCGTTGCGCTGTTCGCTATAGCGATCTTCCCGACCCTGCCAGAGTGTGGCGATGCGCTCGGCCAATGCGTCTTCGCCGCTGGAAAGTGCTGAACGCAGGTCCTGCCCGCGCGAGGCGAATAGGCAGGTGAACAACTGGCCGTCGGCCGAGAGCCGGGCGCGGTGGCAATCGCCGCAGAACGGTTCGCTGACCGAGCTGATGAAACCGACCTCACCGGCGCCATCGACGAAGGCATGGCGCGTGGCGACTTCGCCGCGATAGCTCGGCGACACCGGTCGCAGAGGCCAACGCGCCGAGATCGTGTCACGCAATTCGCGCGAAGACACTACAGCTTCGCGTCGCCAACCGTTGCAGCTGCCAACGTCCATGTATTCGATAAAGCGCAGCACGTGCCTGGTTCCACGAAAGCGTTCGACCAAAGGCAGCACCTGACTCTCATTCACGCCGCGTTGGACCACACAATTGAATTTGATCGCCGAAAACCCAGCATCCTCGGCGGCAGTGATGCCGGCAAGCACATCGGATACGTCGCCACGACCGCCAGACAGTGCCCGAAACAATCCTGCATCAAGTGCATCGAGGCTGACCGTGAGGCGATGCAATCCGGCCTGTTTCAAGGCCAACACCTGCGCCGCGAGCAGGGAACCATTGGTAGTCAACGCCAAATCCTCGACACCAGGAATGGCAACCAATCGCGCGATCAGATCAGGCAGACGTTTGCGCAACAAAGGTTCGCCACCGGTCAACCGAATCTTGCTGACGCCGACGCGCACGAAGGCGCGTACGGTGGTCTCGATTTCATCGAAAGACAGGCGCCGGGCACGATCCAGGGCAGTTTCCTCGAGCGTAAAGTCCGTTGGCATGCAATACGGGCAACGATAATTGCAGGTCTCGATCACCGATACGCGCAGATCGCGCAGTGGTCGGCCCAGCGTATCGAGCGGGCGTGGATCGCGCGGATTTTCCAGCACGGCGTTCATGGCGCAAGCACCGGGCCGGGGTTCGGTTCCGCCAACGCAACGACTTGCCCCGGTTCGGCCACGCGCCGGCCGCGCGCGCGCAGCGCAGCGGCATCTTCGACCGAGGCGTAGTGGTATAGCAGACAACGCGCCAGCAGTTCGGCAGGATATTCGCGTTCCAGATCCTCGATGCCGCTATGCGAGGGATTGCCGTGCAGCGCGCAATCGTGCGCGATCAGTTCGCCGGCAGCGGCGAACTTGGCCAGCATCTCGGGAATCGGCCGGGTGTCGCCGGTCCAGACCATGCTGCCGGGCAGGCGCAGGCCAAATGCCGTATCCGGAAGATGATGCCGCACCGGAAACACGTCAAGCCAGGATCCCTGGTGCCAGAAACCACGCGACACCGGCACCAACTGGAACGCATCCCACCAATTCACGCCACCTTCGGCGAGTACGCCAGGATAGTCGGCCACACGCGATTGCAGATATGGAACGACGGTCGCCGGTACATACAGGCGGATCTTGCCGCGCTGTGCCTCGTCGAACCAGGTCTTGATGAACAGTCGCTCCAATCCAGCGACGTGGTCCATGTGCGTATGGGTGATGAAAAGTGCATGCGGTGCCTCGCCGTATTGTTCGAGGTAAGCACTGAGCGCCTCCTGGCCGCAATCGATCAGCAGCCAAGGCTGGCCATCGCGTTCGATCACCGCCGAAGCCGAGCCCAGTTCTACCGCGTGGGCATTGCCCACACCCAGGAAACGCAGGGCCCAGCTCACGACCGCAGCTCCACGTCATGCCTGCCGCGTAATTCAACCATACCCTCGGCGATGCGCTCGGTTGGCACCTGCGGGCAATGCTTGTGCAATGATCGTTCGAGGCGGTCGAGGCTGCGCCGGCACCAATTGCCGACGGTGGGTTCGATCCGGCCCTTGTCCCAATCGATCACGTGCACCGCCCCGGCACCGTCCACGAGCAGGTTGTGGCCGTTGAGGTCAGCGTGGTGGGCACGCGCGCGATGACACTGGGCGATCGCCTTGCCCGCGGCAGACCAGGGCGCCGAACGCGGCGACTGTGCGACGGATGCGACGAAGTTGGCCACCGCATAAATGCGCGTGACCAGGATGGCGGCGCGATAACGGCCGCTGGCTTTTCGGTAGTAGGCCGCTATCGGTGCCGGCACCGGCAAGCCGGCGCGGGTCAATTCCGTGAGCAATGCGAACTCGTTGAAGCTGCGGACATGGGCTTGGCCGCGCCACAGGAATGCGTCGTCACTAAGGCGCGCCATCCAGCCACCGCGCCGGTAGTGCCGGAGCACACCGGCGCCGAATTCGCCACGCACGAACCAGGCCGAGCCGCGCCCGCCCTGCCCCAACACCATGCGCGCACTGTCGCCGTAGGTATTGGGCGAAAACAGGGCTGGCCCGGCTTGCGACAAGCGCATCGGGTCGAACACAATCTCCCCTTGTCCGCCGGCATCGCGGAACAGCTGTCGACCCAGGCTGTCATCGTTCGCTTCCATCGGAGGCAAGTCTAGCAAGTGAGCACGCCCACCGCGCCGCGTTCGATCTGTCTTTTACGGCTCTCGGCTTTGGGCGACGCCACCCATGTGGTTCCCTTGCTGCGCACCTTGCGCCGTGCCTGGCCGGACGTTTCGATCACGTGGATCATCGGCAAGGCCGAGGCGAAGCTTCTGGAAGGCCTCGAAGACGTCGAACTCATGGTCTTCGACAAGACCAGCGGGCTGGCCGGACTGGCCGACCTGCGCCGCAAGCTGTCCGGGCGCCGCTTCGATGTTCTGTTCCAGATGCAGCTTGCCCTGCGTGCCAACCTGATCTCCGGCCTGATCCGCGCCGATCGGCGCATTGGCTACGACCGCGAGCGCAGCAAGGAAGGGCATTCACTGTTCATCAACGAACGCATTCCCGCGGGTAGCCTGCATGTGCTGGATGTCTTCGGGAAATTCTGCGAACCGCTGGGCCTCACGCAGGACCGCGTGGAATGGAATCTGCCGGTACCGTCAGCAGCGCGCGAATGGGCCGCAGAACAGCTGCCCGAAGGTCCGCCGACGCTGCTGGTCTCGCCCTGCTCCAGCCACATGCTGCGCAACTGGCGACCGGAACGCATCGCCGCCGTCGCCGACCATGCCGCGTCGCGTGGCTGGCGCGTGCTGCTCTGCGGCGGTCGTAGTGCACTGGAGCGCGAAACCGGCGACGCCATCTTGAGCGCGATGCGCTCGCCAGCACTGGATCTGATCGGCAAGGATACGTTCAAGCAATTCCTGGCCTTGCTCGGACGCGCGAGCCTGGTGCTCTCGCCCGATTCCGGCCCCGCGCACATGGCCAATGCGATGGGCACGAAAGTCTTGGGCTTGTTCGCTTGCACGGATCGCGAACGCTGCGGTCCGTACTCCGATCTACGCTGGTCGGTAAATCATTATGATGAAGCGGCACGCCGATTCCTCGGCAAACCAGGCGCGACGCTGCGATGGGGCAAGCGCGTCGAATTCCCGGGCACGATGGATTTGGTGACAGTCGCTGAAGTGATCGAGCGCTTTGAGTCGTTTTGCCTCGACGCTGGCTTGGTCTAGGACGCAGGCGTCGAGCGGTAGTCCTGGTAACTTTTTTCCTCGACGTAACTCGAACCAAGCGCGAGGTTGATGTCTTTCTTGATCCGGGCGCGATCGTCGTTTTCGAAATACACGGCGCGAGCGAGGCGAACGAACTCGGCATCAAACGCCTGCGCTTTTTCTTTCAGGCGGATGTCGTCCTCGATCACCCAGAGACGTTCGTTGACCGCCTTGAGCGCGGTGCGCAGTTCGGCGATATCGGTTTTCGAGGCAGGGTGCGCCGACCAGGTGCGGTTGGCAGCATCGAGCTCCTTGCGCACGTTCGCCAATTTTGCGGCGTCGGTCATGCGTTCGGACTTGATTTCGAGAATGGCGATCTTGTCGAGCAATTCGCCGTAGGAAACGGGGACCAGGAGTTCGGACATAAGGGCGCCTTGGAGTCAGACCACAAGTTTAACCCGACGCCCCCACTGCTGCGCGGGACGCTCCACGCACCACCAGGATACGGTCGCGGCCAAGATGGAAAACAGCAGGCCCGGCCAGAAGTAAGGCCAGAAATCCGCTTGCACCGCCCCGTAACCACCCGCCGCTTCGCGCAAGGCCAGCAGGACCGGGTAATGCCACAGGTACAGGCTGAAACTGATCGTGCCAAGGAATTGCAGGGGTGTGGCGGACAACAGTCTGCCCAGCTGCGGCGCGCCGGAAGCCAGGGCGAACAACAAGGCTGCCACAGCCAGCGCCGCGTACACATGCCAGGTCAGCAACCAGGGCGATGCCACCGGCGCGCCGGCGAACGGCCTGTCGCCCACGATCAGCCCGACCCCCGGCAGTGCCAGGAACACGATCGTCGCCATGATCGCCAGCACATCGGCTTGTTTGCCGGAAGGCAAAGCTCCGGCGTGCGCGCGCCGCGTCCAGAAATACGCCGCCAACATGCCGACCAGAAACTGGTCCAGCCGACCAGGCAGATGTTCAACCCATGCGATTTCTTCACCCCTTGTCAAACCCGCATGCATCAACGTGATACGCCATGCCTGGCTGAGGGCAATAAACACCAGTAACCATGGCCAGCGCTCAGGCCGCAGCAGTCGTGCAAACAATGGCAGCAACAAGTAGAAGCCTGCCTCCACCGGCAAGGTCCACCACGGCGGCAGTTGCGGATGCACCAGCGGCCAGGCGTTGAGCCAGAGCAGCGCATGCGCCAATAACGTCGGCAGGCTCGGATCGCGCCAGGCCCAGCCTGCACCCAAGACTCCTGCGACCAGCAGGATCACGATCTGCGCGTAGTATGCCGGCAAGATGCGCAAAACCCGGCGCCAGGCGTAACGCCGCAAGGAAATCTGCTGTCCGTTGGTCTGCGCCCGCAGGAACGGCAGACTGAGCAGGAAAGCAGATAGCACGAAGAAAGCATCCACTCCCGACCAACCCATGCGGAACAGCCAGGCAACGGGGCCGGGCAGCGAGCCCGGTTGCCCACCCAGCGTGTAGGCATGCAAAAGCAAAATCGCCATCGCAGCCAAACCGCGCAAGCCGGTCAGCGCCGGCCAGAGGTCCGCACTATCATTCGGATTTGGGTATGCCGTTAACAATTCTTTCTGGTCGCTGAGACTAGAACTACGTCGTCGGCTTTTCCGGGGAGATTCCATGCTGCGCATCATCACACGAGTTTTCCTGACCGCCGCACTCGCCATGGCGGGTTCTGTGGTTCTCGCGCAATGTCCAGCCTCGGTGCCGGTACAGGGTGCGCCGCCACCGGCGCCATTGCCGGTGTTCCCGACCGACAACTGGTGGAACCTGGATATCCGGCTCGCTCCGGTGGATCCAAACTCGGCCACCTACATCGCCTTCATCAACAATGGTGGCAGTCGCCACCTGCATCCGGACTTCGGCGGCGAAGCCTCGCCCGGCAGCGTCGATATCTACGGTTTCCCCTATGCCATTGTCGATGGCAGCCAGGCCAAGCAGGCGGTGAGCTTCCAGTATTGGGACGAAAGCGACGGCGTTGATTACAACACTGGCCAGGGAATTCCGTTCTATCCGATTCCGGCGCAGGCAATCACCCAGAATCACTGGGTCGAAGGCGGCGCGCCGGCCAATGTCGACCAGCGCAATTCCAGCGATCGCCACCTGCTGGTGATCGATTGCACGAACCGCGGCCTCTACGAGCTTTACAACGTTTACTACAACCCCACGCAGGCGAAGTGGTACGCCGGTTCCGGCGCGTTCTTCGACATGAATACCAACAACCGCCGGCCCGATGGCTGGACCTCGGCCGATGCCGCCGGCCTGGCGATCTTCCCGGGACTGGTACGCTACGACGATGCCGGCAATCCTGCGGTGATCGACATCGGGCACGCCTTCCGGGTAACGGTGCGCGCGACCAACGGCTACGTCTTCCCGGCTTCGCACAATGCCGGCACCACGACGGGCGCTTTGCCAATGGGCGCACGATTGCGATTGAAGGCGAGCGTAGACCCGGCGACGCGCACCAGCGATCCGATCGCGCAGAAGATCTTCCGGGCGATGCAGAAGTACGGGCTGATCGTTGCCGACAACGGCTCGGACATGTACATCTCCGGCACCTTCGATGTCCGCTGGAACAACGACTCACTGAATCCCGCCTTCTCGTCGCTCACGGCGAGCGATTTCGAGGTTGTCGTGCTGGGCTGGAGCCCCCCGCCGCCCAGCACGACTTCCTTGAGCTCGGTCAGCGCAAATCCGAATCCGGTCGTGGGCGGCAATGCGTCGACCGGCACGGCCGGAGTGACTTCCGCGGCGCCGGCCGGTGGTGTCAGCGTGGCCTTGTCCAGCGCGAGTCCAGCATTCTCGGTGCCGGCCTCGGTCACCGTTCCGGCAGGCGCGAGCAGCGCGACGTTCCCTATCAGCACGTCGGTGGTGACCAACACCAATGCGGGCACGTTGTCGGCCAGTTACAGCGGCGTGACCAAGACCACCACGCTCACGGTGAACCCGGTGCCGGCGGCGGCGTTGTCGTCGGTCACTCTCAACCCTGGCGCGGTCGTGGGCGGCACCGCGTCCACCGGCACGATCACGCTCACTTCGACGGCGCCGTCCGGTGGCGCAACGGTAACGCTCACTTCGTCCAATACAGCGTTGGCGAAAGTCCCCGCGAGTATCCTGGTTCCAGCCGGCAGCACGACGGCGACCTTCACCGTGACCACCTTCGCGACCAAGAGGAACGCAACGGTGACGATCACCGCCAGCTACGCCGGCATTAGCAAGACGGCAACGTTGACCGTAAAGCGACGTTAGGCAGGCATACAATGGCGGCCCCGAAAGCAACGGAGCCGCCGATGACCCGCCTGATCGTTTCCGCACTGTTTTTGGCCGTGCTGTCCGCGACGAGCACCGAGGTCCTCGCCCTGGATCGCGTCGAGACTGCAATCGTGCAGCACGTGCAGCGCGACCACGAGCGTTCGTTGGCCCTGCTCAAGCAAACCGTCGACATCAACAGCGGCACCATGAACTTCGCGGGTGTGCGCAAGGTCGGCGCGATTTTCGATCATGAGTTAAAGGATCTTGGCTTCACCACGCAATGGATCGACGGCGCCGGCTTCAACCGTGCCGGCCACCTGGTCGCCAGCCGCGGCAAACGTGGCCCGCACCTGTTACTGATCGGGCACATGGATACCGTGTTCGCCGAGGACAGCCCGTTCCAGACTTTGCAACTGACTGGCCCGCATGCGGGCAGCGGCCCGGGCAGCACCGACATGAAGGGCGGCGACGTCATCATGATCCACGCGCTGCGTGCATTGAAGGATTCCGGCCAGCTCGACAAGATCAGCGTGCGCGTGGTGCTGATGGGCGATGAAGAAAACAGCGGCGAGCCACTCGCCCTGGCCAGACAGGCGTTGTTGACGGCAGGCGATTGGGCCGATGTCGCGCTGGGTTTCGAGGACGGCGCCGGTGACCCCAGGGTGGCCTCCATTTCGCGGCGCGGCGCCAGCAGCTGGCAACTGCTGGTGAGCGGCAAGCCGGCGCATTCCTCGCAGATTTTCCAACCCGAGGTCGGCGACGGCGCGATCTACGAAGCGGCACGCATCCTTGATGGTTTCCGCACGGCACTGTCCGGCGAGACCAATCTGACTTTCAATCCCGGCGTGATCGTCGGCGGCACCGACGTCGCGCTCGACAACGACAGTTCGCGCGGCACCGCCTTCGGCAAGGACAACGTGATCGCCCAGTCGGTGAAGGTCAATGGCGACTTGCGTGCAATGTCGCGCGAGCAGCTGGAATTGGCGCGCCAGACCATGCTCAAGATCGTTGCCGCACACCTATCGCATACCGACGCCACGATCACCTTTGACGACGGTTATCCGCCGATGGCGCCGAGCGCAGGCAACGCGAAGTTGCTGGCGATCTACGACAGCTCCAGCCGCGACCTTGGCTTCGGCGCGGTCGCCGCCAACAATCCGCGCAACGCCGGCGCCGCCGATATCTCCTTCGTCGCCGACAAGATCGGCATGGCGATTGACGGTATCGGCCTGATGGGCTCTGGCGGCCACACCGTCAACGAAGTCGCCGATCTCTCGACGCTCGACTCGCAAACCATGCGCGCGGCAGTGACCATGTACCGGCTGGGCAAGCAGAAAAACGGCAAGCGCCATTGATTGACTCGGCGCCCCAAGGCGCATAGCGTCCGCGTACACTCGCGTGAGGGGCACGTCATGGTCTTTCGCACTCGCAACAAATTCCGGGCGCTAAGCGCACAAGCAATATTTTCCCTGATCACGCTTCTGGTCGCTGGCGCGGGTTTCTCCGCCGCGAAAGTCGTCCAAACAAGCCCGACGGCGGGCTGGACCGGCGAGCACATCGTCTCGGTCGTCGCATCCGGCAATGGCTGGGAGCCGGCGATCGCCGCCGATCCGTCCGCGCCCTATGTCTACGCGGCCTGGATGCAGTACGTGGGCAGCAAGATCCTGATCAAGATCGCAACCTCCAGCGATGGCGGCTCAACGTTCGGCGCGGCTCAGACGATCTGCCCGTCCTGCGGCACCGGCACCGGTCAATACGACATCGTGCTGGCCACGTCGACCAGCGGCGCTGTCTTCGCCACCTACATGCAAGGCAACAAGATCAGTTTCACCAAGTCGGTGGATCATGCCGTTTCCTGGACCGCACCGATCACCGTGTCCGGCGGCACCTGGGCCGACAAGCCATGGATCGCGGTCAGCCCGAATGGCAACGACGTCTATATCACGTGGACGACGCGCGGCAATGCTTACGCCGTCGCCTCGCACAATGGCGGCACGAGCTTTTCGGCACCGCTGAAGATCACCAATGAAACCGGCATCTACTACTACTCGAACGGCGCCATTGTCCTGAACAACGGCACCGCGGTGTTCGTGGCTTCGGAATATCCGGAAAAAGGCAACAACACCAGCAATACCGGCCCGATTCCGATCGTGGCTTTTCGAACCAGCAATGGCGGCGTGTCATGGACGCGCACGGCGGTCGATACGCTCAACACCGGCGCTACCTACGCGACCGGCTCGGTCACCACGGTCGCTTCGGATGGCACGAATCTTCTGCTGGTTTACAGCGGAACGCTGGCGGTGGGCGCGAACGGCAAGGTCTATGTGCGTCGTTCGACCGATTCCGGCGCCAGTTGGAGCGCGCGCGCGGAAATGACGGTCTCTGCCGGCGGCGCCGACGCCACCTCGGTTGCGGCCGCGGGCAAGGCTGGACTGTTTGCGATTACCTGGATGGACAAGCGCGGTGGCGGCTGGAATGTCTGGGAACGCGAGTCTACCGACGGCGGTTTGAACTGGAGCGCCGATACCAAGGTTTCCGATGCCACCAGCGGCGCGAGCTACAAGACCGCCAACGGCTTCGGCCTGCCCTACGGCGATTACGACATGGCCACTATCAATTACCTGGGCAAACCGGTGGCTGTCATGGGCGAAGGCGATGGCACGCAAACCAATGGCGACATCTGGGTGAACCGGAAGCTGTAACAACCGATCTCGCAAACAAAACGGCCACCGAGCAGGTGGCCGTTTTGTTTATGGCGGAGAGGGTGTCTTCCAACCTTGAATTTATAGCGAATTGTTTTGTCCCGCCTTACTTCCGAAATAGCGA
>JANXRY010000003.1 GCA_025356635.1 Gammaproteobacteria bacterium | reverse complement strand
ATCACTCCCATTCGAGCGCGCCCTTCTTCCAGACGTAGATGTAGCCCAGCACCAGCAGGCCGAGGAAGATGCCCATCTCGACCAGGCCGGTCATGCCGAGGCCGCGGAAAATAACCGCCCAAGGAAACACGAAGGCGATTTCCAGATCGAAGGCGATGAACAAAATGGCGATGAGGTAGTAGCGCACGTCAAACTGCATGCGCGCGTCTTCGAAGGCCTCGAAGCCGCATTCGTAGGGAGCAACCTTGTCGTCGGACGATTGCAGGCGATTGAACAGCCTGCCGAAAAGCGTTCCCACGATCAGCAGGACCACGCCGACCGCCGTCGCGACCGCGAGGAACATCAGGATCGGCACATATTCGCCCAGCACGCGCGACTCCCTTGCCTTCGGCACCGTTGGGCGCCAACACCGTCGCTGGTAACAGCGATGGCCACGAATTCCAATAGTTGGTGCCCAAAGGGGGACTCGAACCCCCACGACCTAAGTCGCTACCACCTCAAGGTAGTGCGTCTACCAATTCCGCCATCTGGGCAACGTCGTTCCGTTTCCGGATCAACCGGTAAATTGTAGCAGCGGATCAGCCGCCCTTGTTGCCCCCGGCCGGTGCGGGAGTGGCTGGCGCAGTCGACGCCGGAGCCGGCGCAATGACCGGCGCCGCGGGTGCGGCTGACGGAGCAGCGGCGGGCAAGGCGGGTCTGCTGGCGGCGGGAGTTGTAGACACAGGCAACTGGGACATGATCCCGAGGTCGGCCGCCTGGGCGTCGGGCT
Source organism: Gammaproteobacteria bacterium (assembly GCA_025356635.1). Lineage (GTDB taxonomy): Bacteria > Pseudomonadota > Gammaproteobacteria > Xanthomonadales > Xanthomonadaceae > Arenimonas. The sequence goes on along the minus strand of JANXRY010000003.1, from coordinate 36,574 downwards.
TCTTCGCCTCGTGGCTGGCCTGCCAAGCCATGAACAACGTGAGCGAAAAGAAGGCCGCGGCCAACCACTTGGTGGCGCTGGTCAGGAAGTTGGCCGAACCACGCGCACCGAACACGGTCCCGGAAGCGCCAGCACCAAAACCGGAACCGGCCTGTGCACCTGCGCCGCGTTGCAGCAGGATGAACACGATCATCGTGATCGCGATCAGGACAAAAAGAACATTTAGCAAGGTATGGATCATGGCTATGGACCAGCAGTTTCGATTCAGCGGGCCGCCGCTTTCGCGATGGCGAGGAAATCACGGGCCACCAATGAGGCGCCCCCGATCAGGCCACCGTCCACGTCAGACTGGGAAAACAGTTCAGCGGCATTGGCGGGCTTGACGCTACCGCCGTACAAAATCGGCAGCGAATCCGCAATTCTAGCATTCCGGGCCCGCAGTTCGCCACGCAGGAAGGCATGCACTTCCTGGGCCTGGGCCGGTGATGCGGTACGACCGGTGCCGATTGCCCAGACCGGCTCATAGGCCAGGACTGCGCCTTCAAAGGCCTGGTCCCCGGCAAGGGCGAATACTGGCTCGAGCTGGCGTTCGATCGCCCATTCAGTCTGGCCCGACTCGCGCTGGTGCAGGGTTTCACCTACGCAGAGCACCGGGACCAGTCCTGCTTTCTTCGCCGCGACGAACTTCTCGGCAACGCGCTCGCTGCTTTCCTGATGGTATTCACGCCGTTCCGAATGGCCGACCAGGACGTAGCGGCAACCGATGTCATGGAGCATCCGCCCGGATACTTCCCCGGTATAGGCGCCCTGCTCGTTCACATCCATGTCCTGGGCGCCGAACTGGAGCCCTTTCGCCCCGTAACGTTCGATCAATTCCGACAGGAAGGGCAAGGGCGGCAGGATTGCCAGGGTAACGCCGGCCGGCATCGCGGCGGCGATCTCATCCAGCAGCGCACGCGCCATCGCGCGGTCGCCGTGCAATTTCCAGTTTCCGGCTACGATGCGCGCTCGCATGGCATGCTCCTGATGGGGCAGGCCCCGTCGAACCGACAGAATAGCCAGTCACGGCCCGCAGGGGCAATCGAAGTTCGCCAAAAACGCCCGCCCGGCCGAGAATAACGCCATGACCCCACCCGGCTATGCCCTGATCACCGGCGCGTCCAGCGGCATCGGCGCCGCTATCGCCCGCGAATACGCCCGCCGTGGCAAGCCCTTGATCCTGACGGCACGACGATCGGACCGGTTGCAGGCACTGGCACAGGAACTTGGGCAGCAAGTGCCCTGTGAAATCATCGTCGCCGACCTCGCCCTGGCGGATGCGCCGCGGCAGCTGTACGCCGAGACGCAGGCGCGCGGCCTGTTCGTCGATACTCTGATCAACAACGCGGGTTACGGGGTTCCTGGCCGCTATCTGTCGCGCGATTGGCAAGTGCACGCAGACTTCCTGCAAGTGATGATCGTGGCGGTCGCCAAACTGACCCATCTCTACCTGCCGGCGATGGAAGCGGCCGGACGCGGACGCATCCTCAATATCGCTTCCCTGGCTGGACTCGTGCCAGCCTCCGCCGGCCACACCCTGTACGGCGCGACCAAGGCCTGGCTGATCCTGTTTTCCGAAAGCCTGGCAATGGAGTCTGGTCCGCGCGGCGTAAACGTGACCGCACTGTGCCCCGGTTTCACCTATTCCGAGTTCCATGACGTCAACGGCATGCGTGCCAGAGTCTCGGCCGTGCCCAAGTGGTTGTGGACCTCCAGCGAGGAGGTCGCGAGGATCGGCATCGATGCGGTTGAAGCCGGCCGGACTCGCGTGGTGGCCGGCGGCGTCAACCGCATCATTGCCACCGTATTCAAGTATCTGCCCGATTTCCTGACGCAGGCACTGGTCGCGAGAAATTCCCGCAAGTTCCACGACGCCGAATGATGCCATGGCCATGAAACCCAACGCACCGACGGCGCCGCGCATTCTGCCCTACCGCAAACCGGTCGAAGGCCGCGACTTTTGGCTGGTCGACGATGCTCTAGTGAATGCGCGTGCCGTGCGCGAGCGCGCACTCACCCGCACTGACTGGATCGAAGGCTTCCCGCGCAAACCCGAATCCTGGCCGGGCATGCGCATCATCCCCGGGCTGGAACCCGGCGAACTCGCGACGATCGAGCAGCACGTCCTCCGAACCACCAGCGTGGAGAAGGTGTGGGTCGAGACCGCGCCCGATGGCGCCCACCTCAATCACAACTGCGTGCAGGTGGTGGGTGAGGAGGAATGCCAATCGCGCCCGCATACCGATTCGCTGCGCCTGTGCAAATACGCCGCCGTGCTTTACCTCAACCCGGACGTGCCCGACGACTGCGGCACCAGCTTCTACCGTCAACGCCTGCCGAACGGGCAACTCGGCGGGAATTTCGTATCGCCGCCGCATGCCAATCTGGTCGAGGCGCTGGGCACGCGTTTTGTGCCGGCGAACTCATTCGCCGAAGATCTACGCATTGACCACCGCTTCAACCGTCTGCTGATCTACCGCGCCAATCTCATTCACAGCGCAACTTCGTATTGGGGCTTCGACCTGGCCGAAAAGCGCATGGCCGCAGTTTTTTTCTGGATGGCTTGAAGCCAATCAGATTAATTTTATCTCGCGTAAGCGCTGCATCAGATAATCGTAGGCAGTGATCGGTTCAGGGTAGCGATCCGGATTTTCCGCAGTATTGCAACCCGGCAATGTCCTGATCAGGAAATCCGGGTTCGGATGCAGGAAGAACGGCGTCGAATAGCGCGCCATACGTGACTTGTCACCGGGCGGATTGACCACGCGATGGGTCGTCGACGGATACACGTGATTGCTCAGGCGTTGCAGCATGTCGCCGATGTTGACCACGATGGTGTCGGCGTCGGCAGTGAACGGCACCCACTCGCCTTTTCGCGACAGGACTTCAAGGCCCTCGGCGCTGGCACCAACCAGCAGCGTGATCAGGTTGATGTCCTCGTGGGCGCCGGCGCGCACGTTCGGAATGTTCGCGCTGGTGATTGGCGGGTAATGGATCGGGCGCAGGATCGAATTGCCGGCGTCGGTCTTGTCGGCGAACCAGTCTTCGGACAGCCCGAGGTTCAGCGCCAGCGCCGACAGCACGTGCGAACCAAGCTGATCGAGGGCACGGTACAGGTTGAGAGCGCAACGGCGGAATGCCGGCACTTCCTGCGGCCACACATTTGCCGGCATCAAGGGCGCGTATTTCGAATCGCGGGCAATGTCCCGGCCGACGTGCCAGAACTCCTTCAGGTCGAAATGATCGGCGCCCTTCGCGGTCTCGATGCCGAACGGCGTATAGCCGCGCGCGCCGCCGGTACCGGCGATGTGGTATTTGCGCTTGGTCGCTTCCGGCAACGCGAAGAAATCGCCAAACGCGCGATAGGATTCTTCGATCAGCGGGTCGGGAATACCGTGGCCGCGAATGCCGCAGAAGCCCCATTCGCGATAGGCAGTACCGAGTTCGGCCACGAACGCAGCACGGTCGGTTTCAAGACGGCCGATATCCAGACTCGGGATGCGGCCTGTAGTCATACCGCCGCGCGCACGGTGTCCGAAAGACGATCCAGCACTTGCTGCATGAGGTCGGCATCGGCCGCTTCGACGGTGACGCGCACCAGCGGCTCGGTACCCGAGGGGCGCAAGACCAGACGACCGCGTCCAGCCAAGGCCGCTTCGGCCTCGCGGCGCGCGCTTTGCACGGACGGCAAATCCAGAGGATTGCTCCCGGGGGTGATGCGCACGTTCACGGTTTTCTGCGGCAATGGCCGGTAATCGACCAAGGCCTGCGCCAGCGTCAAGCCGCGCCGCTGCAATACTTCGAGTACCTGCAGCGCGGCAACGATGGCATCGCCAGTGCTGGCGCGATCCAGGCACAACAGGTGGCCGGAAGCTTCGCCACCAAGCGTGCCCTGCCCCTCGACCAGCGCCTGGTGCACAAAGCGATCACCGACATTGACCCGCCGGAAGGCGATGCCATGGTCGGCGAGCACGCGCTCCAGCGCGTAATTGGTCATCAGTGTGCCCACCACCGGCTCACGCAGACGCCCGGTCTTTTTCCAATCCATCGCCAGCAAGTGGATCAAGGCATCGCCATCGTGCAAATGGCCATTACCATCCACCATTTGCAGGCGGTCGCCATCGCCGTCGAAACTGATGCCGATCCCGGCGCCGCTGGCACACACTTGCGCGATGATCGCCTCGGGATGCATCGAGCCGACGTCGTGGTTGATGTTCAGGCCATCCGGCTGCACGCCGATGCACGACAGCTCCGCACCCAACTCCGCGAACACTTTCGGCGCAACTTGATAGGTCGCGCCATGCGCGCAGTCCAGGGCGATGGTCATGCCGCGCAAACTGAAATCGTCCGGCACACTGGTCTTGCAGAATTCGGCATACCGGGTGAGCGCATCGGCGACCCTCGCGGCTTTGCCGAGCTTGTCCGAAGCGACGGTCGCGAACGGCCGGTCCAGTTCCGCCTCGATCGTCAGTTCCACGTCGTCGGCGAGCTTCTCGCCCTGGGCCGAGAAGAACTTGATGCCGTTGTCTTCGTGCGGATTGTGCGAAGCCGAGATCACGATGCCGGCATCGGCGCGCAACGAACGCGTGAGGTAAGCCACGGCCGGCGTCGGCATGGGCCCCAGCATGCGCACATCCGCTCCCGCGGCGACCAGGCCCGCTTCCAGCGCTGCTTCAAACATGTAGCCCGAAATGCGCGTGTCTTTGCCGATCACCACGCTGGCATGCGATCCACCCCGCGCCAGCACTCGGCCGGCCGCATTGCCCAGGCGCAACATGAAATCCGCCGAGATCGGGCCCACACCGACCCGGCCACGGATACCATCGGTGCCGAAATAACGCCGTGCTGCCATCGGCTCAGGCATCGACTGCAACCGGCGCAGGCTGGTTGGCCATCAACGCCAGAAGATTAGCGAGTTTATCGCGCATCTCCCGGCGATCGATGATCAGGTCAACGGTGCCGTGGTCGCGCAGGAATTCCGAACGCTGGAAACCTTCCGGCAGGGTTTCGCGCACGGTCTGTTCGATCACGCGTGGCCCGGCGAAACCGATCAAGGCTTCCGGTTCGGCCACGTTCAAGTCGCCGAGCATGGCCAGCGAGGCGGTGACGCCGCCGGTGGTCGGGTGAGTCATCACCGAAATGTACGGCAGTCCGGCCGCGCGCAGGCGACCGAGCGCCGCAGAAGTCTTGGCCATCTGCATCAGCGAGAACAGGCTTTCTTGCATGCGCGCGCCACCCGAGGCCGAGAAGCACACGAATGGACAACGCAGCTCCAGGGCGCGTTCGGCGGCAAGCGCAAAACGTTCGCCGACCACCGAGCCCATCGAGCCACCCATGAAGCGGAATTCGAATGCGCTGGCGCAGATCGGGCGACCGTGCAAATGACCTTGCAGCGAGATCAACGCATCCCGCTCGCCAACCGACTTCTGCGAAGCCTTGATCCGGTCGGAGTATTTTTTCTGATCGCGAAAATGCAGGGCATCGACTGGGCCGAGTTCGGCGCCGATCTCGAAGATGTCGCCGCCTTCGTCGAGGAACGCCGCCAGCCGTTCGCGAGCGTCGATCGCCATGTGGAAGGAACACTTCGGGCAAACGCGCAGGTTCTTCTCGAGTTCCGGGCCGTACAGGGCGGCGCCGCAGCGGTCGCATTTTTCCCACAGACCTTCAGGGACGCCGCGTTGTTTGCCGCCGCCCTGGGTACGGATGCGTGCGGGCATGAGTTTGGTCAACCAGCTCATCGGGCGGCTCGTCCTATCCTCGGGAAAATCAGTTTAGCCCACTCCGGCGGGCGCCTGCATCGTTCACGGTGACTCCAGGGCCAGCCTCAGGGGCGCAATGAATTCAGCGGCGAGCTTCGCGGCATCGTCGGGACTGCGTGCGGCGGCGATCGCTTCGACCAGTGCGCTGCCGACCACCACGCCATCGGCCAGCCGGCTCATGGTGGCAGCAGAGACGGCGTCGCGGATACCGAAACCAATCAGCACTGGCACGGTCGCCAGCGAGCGCAGCTTGCCGACCCGGATCGCGACGTCGCCGGCGTCGATGCGATCGGCGCCGGTCACGCCGGCGAAACTGACGTAGTAGACATAGCCCTGCGCCTCGGCGGCCAATCGAGTCAGTCGCTCGGGAGATGTCGTGGGTGCGGCCAACGAAATCAGGGCCAGGCCGTGGCGATTGAAGTCAGCCCGCAAGGGACCGGCTTCCTCGGGCGGCAGGTCCACCAGCAGGACGCCATCCACGCCTGCTGCGACGGCTTCGCGCGCGTAGCGATCGCCACCGCGCATTTCCACCGGATTGAGGTAGCCCATGAGCACGACCGGCGTCGCAGCGTCGCGCTGGCGGAACTCGCGAACGCAAGCGAAAACGAAATCGGTGCCGACGCCGCGCGCCAGGGCGCGCTCGGAGCTGCGCTGGATCACTGGGCCGTCGGCCATCGGGTCCGAAAACGGCACGCCCAGTTCGATCAGGTCGGCGCCCGCCGCCGCCAGCGCGTGCATGACCGGGACGGTCGCGTCGCGCGCCGGATCGCCGGCAGTGATGAACGGCACCAGCGCCTTGCGGCCGGCGTTCTTCAGTGCCGCGAAGCGCGCCGCGATCCGACCACTCACAGGGAAATGCCTTCGCGTTGGGCGATGGTGTAGATGTCCTTGTCGCCGCGCCCGGACAGGTTGACAAGGACCAAGGATTCTTTCGGCAAGTCGCGCGCCAATTTCATGCCTTGGGCGATGGCGTGGCTGGACTCGAGCGCGGCCAGGATGCCTTCCGTGCGCGCGAGCAGGTGGAAGGCTTCCATGCACTCGGCATCGGTCACGCCCACGTAGTTGGCACGACCGGAATCCTTGAGGAAAGCGTGCTCGGGACCGACGCCGGGGTAATCGAGCCCGGCGGAAATAGAATGCGTCTCGGTGATCTGGCCGTCGTCGTCGCAGATCACGTAGGTGCGATTGCCATGCAGCACGCCGGGGCGCCCGGCCACGAGCGAGGCCGCGTGCTTGCCGCTGGCGATGCCCTCGCCTGCCGCTTCGGCGCCCCAGAGCGCGACCGAACGGTCGTTGAGGAAGGCGTGGAAAATGCCGATCGCGTTCGACCCGCCGCCGACGCAGGCGGTGATCGCATCCGGGAGCCGGCCGTACTCCTCGAGCATCTGCGCGCGCGCTTCGCGCCCGACCACGGCGTTGAAATCGCGGACCATGCGTGGATATGGGCTGGGCCCGGCGACCGTGCCAATGATGTAGAAAGTGTCGCGCACGTTGCTGACCCAGTCGCGCATCGCTTCGTTGAGCGCATCCTTGAGCGTCTTCGAACCCGAATGCACCGGCACCACTTCGGCGCCGAGCAGTTTCATCCGGAACACGTTGATCGCCTGGCGTTCGATGTCCACCGCACCCATGTAGACCACGCACTTGAGCCCGAGCCGCGCGGCGACGGTCGCGCTGGCCACACCATGTTGACCAGCGCCGGTCTCGGCGATGATCCGGGTCTTGCCCATGCGCTTGGCCAGCATCGCCTGGCCGACCGTGTTGTTGATCTTGTGCGCGCCGGTGTGGTTGAGATCTTCGCGTTTGAGCAGGATGCGCGCGCCGCCAACATGCTTGCTCAGCCGCTCGGCCTCGTAGATCGGGCTCGGGCGACCGACGTAGTGGCGGTAGTCTTTCTGCAGTTCGGCGAGGAATTGCGGATCGACGCGATAACGATCGTAGGCCGCCGCGAGTTCACGCAGCGGTTCGATCAAAGTCTCCGAGACGAAGCTGCCGCCGAAAATTCCGAAATGCCCGGCGGCATCGGGAAAAGCGTTGTAGTCGGCGATGCCGGTATCAATGTCCTGCGCTGCGATCTGCACGTCTTACCTCGTCAACGAATTGCTGCATTTTGGCGCCGTCCTTGATGCCCGGCGCCGATTCGATGCCGCTGGACACGTCAACCGCGAACGGTCGTGCCGCACGGATGGCTTGGCCGACATTATCGGTAGTCAAGCCGCCCGCCAGGAAAATCGGCCGGTTCAGGATCGGGGTCTGGGTCCAGTCGAAGCGTTGGCCCTGGCCACCTTGGGCGCCTGGGCCGTGGCCGTCCAGCAGGAAGGCACTGGCGGAAGGATAGCGTTTTGTCTCGCCCGGCGCGTCGGCGGCGCTGTGGCCCATCGGCAGGGTCTTGATGAACGGCAGCCCGAAGCCACGGCAAAAAGCGTCTGACTCGCTACCATGGAATTGCAGCAGGTTCGGCCGCAGCGCACGGACGACCTCGACCACCACGCTGCCGGGCGCGTTCATGAACAACGCCACCACATCCACCAGTGGCGGCACCGCGGCACGCAAGCCTTCCACCTGGGCCAGGCCAAGACAGCGCGGGCTTTCTGCCGCGAACACGAAGCCAAGTGCATCCACGCCGAACTCCGAGGCCAGCCGGACATCACCCGGCCGGGTCAGGCCACAAAATTTGATGCGGGTTCGATTCACAAACTCAATTCCTGTGGCAGGCCCCACTCGGCCGGATATTTCGGACCCAGGAACACCAGGCCTTCGGCCGGTGCGGTTGGGCCGGCGACGGTCCGGTCGCGGCCAGCAAGCAATTCGCCAAGCCAGGCCTCTGCCCGTTCGCCGCGCCCGACTTCAATCAGGCTGCCAACGATATTGCGAACCATGTGATGCAGGAAGGCGTTGGCTTGCACGTTGATGGTCAGCACTTCGTCTTCCCGGCGCACGGAAATTCCTTGCAGGTTGCGCATCGGATGTTTCGCCTGGCATTGGGCGGTGCGAAACGCGCTGAAATCATGCTCGCCGACCAGGGCTTGCGCCGCGCGATCCATGGCCGGCGCATTGAGCGGCAGGCGTTCCCAGCTCAGGTAATGGCGTTGCATCGCTGGCGGAATTGTCCGGTTGAGGATTCGATACCGATAGGATCGCGCGCGCGCCGAGTAGCGAGCGTGAAATTCATTCGCGACCGCCTGGCACCAGAGCACGCGGATGCCGCCCGGCAAACGAGTATTTGTGCCCAGGACCCAGGCGCGGTCAGTGCGCGTCGCCTCGCTCTCGAAATGCACAACCTGGCAGGCAGCGTGCACGCCGCTGTCGGTGCGTCCCGAGCAGACCACGGTTACGGGCGCGTGGGCCACGAACGACAGCGCCGCTTCGACGGCCGCCTGCACGGTCGGTCCGTTGCTGTGCCGCTGCCAGCCGAGGAATTCGCTGCCGTCGTATTCGATACCTAGCGCGTAACGCACACGTCAGCCGATCTCGCGCAGGATGCGCTCCGCCTCAGCCTTGGCCGCAGGACCGCCCTCGGCCAACACTTCCTCGAGCATGCTGCGGGCGCCGTCAAGATCACCGATATCAAGGTAAGCCTTGGCCAGCTCGATCCGCGTAGCGCTGGCTTCGTCCTCTTCCTGGACCTGCGACTCGCTGCGGTGGATGTCGTTGCTGCCGGGAATCGCATTGGCAAGGTCACCGGGGGCATCGATCAGGTCCAACTCGCCTTCGCCGAATTCATGCATCTCATCGACATGACTGGCTTCGGCATGGCTGGATTCATCAGGATGAGCGGCTTCGGCGGACATCGCCGGCTCGCTGTCCTCATGCTCGGGCAGATCGAACACACCGCTTGCCGACATTGGCACGGCAGCCTCGATTGCTGGCACCGGAGCGACTTCCGGCATGCTGTCCGTGACTGGGCTGGCTACTGGATCCGGAACGCCAAACCGGGGGGTGTTCCAGCCCGCCTGGTTGAACAAGGCGTGGCCCGGCAACAGCGACGCTCCCATGATCACCGCTTCCCGCCAACGCGGATCCAGGGTGGTTGCAATCTGGCCTCGCATCGCCTGTGCGGCCTCTTCGTATTCGACCGCATTGCCGCGGGCGTGGTACAGGCGCAATAGATTCAGGTGCGCCTCGGTATCACGCGGGTTTTGCTGCACGGCATGCACGAGTGCGTCAAGTTCGGAATCGCCGATCGGCTCAGCAGGAACGGGCGCCACAACTGGTTCGGGAGCCGGCGCTGGTGCGGCTGGCGTGGCTCCTGGCCTGATGATGGCGGCGCGGGTCTTGGCCAGGCTCGCGCGCAGGGCCTCGTCATCCGAAATCCGGCGTGATGTCGTGTCCTCGGCCCCGATTACTGCAGGTTTGCGACGCATGGCGAACACCAGCCCGCCAACGAGGATCAGGCCGCCGCCGCCAAGAACCCAGGGATTGAAGTAGATCGGCGTTTCCTTGACCACGTCGTCAGCAGAGGCAACCTCGGGACTGGTCGCCGGCGCTGCTGCCGCTGGAGCCGCTTCTTTTTCCTGCAGTCGGGTCTGGAGGTCTTTGAGCTGGCTGTTTTGCAGGTCGATCAAGTGCTGGCGATCGGCTTCCTGTTTTTCGAGGTCGGAAACCCGCGATTTGAGCTCGGTGACTTCTGCCGTGCGCGCGGCCAATTCTTCATTGGTCTGCAGCAATTCGGCACGCAACTCGCTACCACCACCGGCGGTGGCTCCCGACTGGGTACCACGCGCGCTGGCCTTGCCGGACGGCGGCACGATTTCGAGCCGGGCCGACGGAGCACGGGCGGGCGCGGAAGCCACCGGCGCCGGGGCAACGGATTCGGCGACGCCTTGCGCCGGCTGCGGTGTGGCCTGCAGCGGTGTCTTCCAGGCAGCGGCCTGTTCACGCACCAGCGCCGCAGCGTCGTCCGGCGTCAGCGTGGCAATTTCGTCCCGATTCGGAATGCGCAAGACCGCGCCGCTCTTGAGCCGGTTGATATTGCTGTCGGTAAAGGCCTCGGGATTGACGCGTAGCAGGGCCAGCATGACCTGATTGACGGAAACGCTGGCGTCAGGCCTGACTTGGTTGGCGATGGACCACAGCGTCTTGCCATCGGCCACCGGGCCGAAATCACCGGCCGCGGCGGGAGCAGGAGCTGGTTTGGGAGCCGCAACGACCGGTTTTGGCGGCGCCGCCGGCTTCGGCGCTGCCACCGGCTTCGGTGCTGGCGCGGCCGGGGTCTGGTGCGAAGGCTTGGGTGCCGGAGCGACGGCTACGGGCGCTGGCGCCGCGGGCTGTTGCACGACCGGGCTTGGCAACGGACTGGCCATCGCGGGCGCTGGCTCGCTGGCCGGTTCCGTCTGAGCCGGGATGGGTGGTGGCGTCGGAGCACTGGCTTCCGGAGCGGTTGCCATGGGCGGTTCAGGCGCGGGGGCTTCGGCAATGGCGGGAGCCGACATCGGCTTGACCACGGCCGGCGCGATGTACGGAGGATCGATCAACGCCGTGTATTCACGGGTCACCGTGCCGGTGGCCCATTTAGCCTCCATCAGGAAACTGAGCACCGGCTCATTGAAGCGCCCCGCCGTCGTGATCCGGACCACTGGCTGGCCACTGGCGTTCTTGCCGATGCTGAATTGCAGATTGGCCGAAAGCCCATAGGGGCGGTCCAGGCCGACCGCGGCGAACGCCTCGGGCGAGGCCAGGCGCACGTCCAGTTCGTTCAATTCGGCGGGAGCGGCCGAAACAATCGGGATCTCCGCCAGCAATGGCTGGTTGAGGCCGGATTTGACCTGCATCTGCCCCAAACCAAGGGCCAGTGCGGCGGGAGAGGCAAAGGCGATGGCCATTGCCATGGAAAGCGTTGAAAGCCGGGTGTTCAAGTGAATCCCTCCCTTATCGTGGGCCGTATCGGTACGGCGGGGCCGGACCGGGGCCTGTTTCCCTATGCTGAATAACCGTTTACGCGCGGTTTTTCAACCAAAGCTCAGCCAACTGCACCGCGTTGAGGGCGGCGCCCTTGCGGATATTGTCCGAAACCACCCATAAATTCAGCCCGCGCGGGTGCGAAATGTCCTCGCGGATGCGGCCCACGAACACCGGGTCCCTGCCCGAGGCATGGGTTACCGGAGTCGGGTAGCCGCCAGGCACAGGGTCGTCCACCACCTCCACACCGGGTGCATTCGCCAGCAGCGCCCGCGCCTCGGCGGCACTGATCTTGTCGCGGGTCTCGATGTGCACGGCCTCGGAGTGGCCGAAGAAGACCGGCACCCGGACCACTGTGGCGTTAACCAGGATTTCCGGCGCCGACAGGATCTTCCGGGTTTCCCAGACCAGCTTCATCTCTTCGCTGGTGTAACCGTTGTCGAGGAAGTCGCCACCATGCGGGATCACGTTGAAAGCGATCTGGACCGGGTAGACCTCGGGCAACGGACTCTGGAAGTTCAGGATTGCTGCCGTCTGCCGGCCAAGCTCACGCAGGGCGCGTTGGCCGCTACCGGACACCGACTGGTAGGTGGCGACGTTGATGCGGACGATCCCGACCGCGCGATGGATCGGCGCCAGCGCCACCAGCATCTGCATGGTCGAACAGTTCGGGTTGGCGATGATCCCGCGCGGGATGCTGCGCAAGTGCTCCGGGTTGACCTCGGCCACCACCAGCGGAACGTCGTCATCGTTGCGGAACGCCGAGCTGTTGTCGATCACCAGCGCGTCGGCGGCGGCAAACTTCGGCGCATATTCCTTCGAAACCGAACCGCCGGCCGAGAACAGGGCTATGTCCACGCCTTTCGGATCGAACGTAGCGAGGTCGCGCACGACGATTTTCTGATTGCCGAAATCGACGGTTCCACCGGCCGAGCGTTCGCTGGCCAGCGGAATCAATTCGCGAATCGGGAATTTGCGTTCGCGCAGGACCGACAGCATGACTTCACCGACGGCACCGGTGGCGCCAACGACTGCGACAGTAACTGGCTTGCTCATGGCTTGGCTTTGCTCTCGGGGCTGGCTGGGATTTTCGGAAACACATCGCCGACGTCGCCGCACTGGGCGCGATGACGCAGGGCCTGGTCAATCAGCACCAGGGCCATCATGGCCTCGCAGATCGGCGTGGCGCGCAGGCCGACGCAAGGATCGTGGCGGCCGGTCGTGATCACTTCGACCTCGCTGCCCGCCGCATCCACGCTGCGGCCAGGCAAGCGCAGGCTGGACGTGGGCTTGAACGCGATCGAACAAGTCACGGCCTGGCCGGTGCTGATGCCGCCGAGGATGCCGCCGGCGTTGTTGCTCAGGAAACCGGCGCGGGTGATTTCGTCGCGATGCTCGCTGCCTTTCTGGGTGACGCTGGCGAAACCGGCGCCGATCTCCACGCCCTTGACTGCATTGATCGACATCATCGCTGCAGTCAATTCGGCATCGAGCTTGCCGTAAACCGGCTCGCCCCAGCCAGGCGGCACGTTGTCGGCAACGACATTGATGCGCGCACCGACCGAATCGCCAGACTTGCGCAGCGCGTCCACGAAGGCCTCGAGTTCTGAAACCTGCGCGGCATCGGGCCAGAAGAACGCATTGCCTTCGACCGCGTTCCAGTCGAAGCCACAGGGAAGAATGTCGGCGATCTGGGCGACATGGCCGCGCACGCGGATGCCGTGGCTGTCCGCCAGCCACTTTTTCGCGATCACCGCCGCGGCGACGCGCATGGTCGTTTCGCGCGCCGAACTGCGGCCACCGCCGCGCGGGTCGCGGATACCGTACTTCTGCCAATAAGTGTAGTCGGCATGGCCGGGGCGGAATTGCTCGACGATCTTGTCGTAGTCCTTGCTGCGCGCGTCGGTGTTGCGCACCAGCAGGGCAATCGGCGTGCCGGTGCTCTTGCCTTCGTAGACGCCACTCAGTATTTCCACCACATCAGCCTCGTGCCGTTGCGAGGTATGCCGCGATGTGCCGGTGGCGCGCCGCGCCAAGTCATGGACGAAGTCTTCGGCGGCAATAGAAATCCCCGGCGGGCAGCCATCGATCACGCAACCGATCGCCGGGCCATGCGACTCGCCGAAAGTGGTGACACGGAAAAGTTGCCCGAAGCTGTTCAACGGCGCGCGTCCGCCAAGGCCTTGATCCGGGTGCGGTGCGGCAGCAGATCAGCGCGATCGATAACGAAGATACCCATTTGCCCGACCTTGAATTCGACCCAGGCGAACGGCACTTCCGGCAACAGCTTGACCAACGCGCGTTCGCTCTCGCCGACTTCGCAGATCAGCAGGCCCTGCTCATGCAAGTGGTCGGGTGCATCGCGCAGGATTTCCAGCGCCAGGTCCAGGCCATCGTCGCCAGCGCGCAGCCCCAGAACGGGCTCGTGCGCATATTCCTTCGGAAGTGCGTCGGTCTCGGCATGGGTCACGTAGGGCGGATTGGTCACGATCAGGTCATAGACCTCGCCCTTCAAGCCACCGAACAAGTCGGACTGCACCAGCCGCACGTTCGCAGTTGCCAGGCGCTGAATGTTTTCCGTAGCCAGCGCCAGCGCGTCTTCGCTGAAGTCGGCGGCGTCCACCAGCCAGTCAGGGTGGTAGTGCGCAGTAGCGATGGCGATACAACCCGAGCCGGTGCACAGATCGAGCACGCGAGCGACCTCGCGGCCACCGAGCCAAGGCTCGAAACCGGTTTCGATCAGTTCGGCGATAGGCGAACGCGGCACCAGCGCGCGCGGATCGGTCTTGAAGCTCAGGCCGGCAAACCAGGCCTCGCCGGTGAGGTAGCAGGCCGGAATGCGCTCGACGATGCGGCGCTCAAATAGCGCCAGGATCTGCGCTTTTTCTGCCGCCACCAACGCGGCCTGGCCGTACGCCGGGCCGAGGTCGTGCGGCAGGTGCAGGGCATGCAGCACCAGTTGCGTGGCTTCGTCGAGGGCGTTGTCGTAACTATGACCAAAGCACAGGCCGGCAGCGCCAAAGCGGCTGGCGCCGTAGCGGATGAAGTCGATGATCGTGTTCAGTTCCGCGCCCATGCCTGCCCATGCATTGCAAAGACGGTCAGTATAGCGGCCCCGCCGCTATAATCGCCGGATGAATCCTGCTCGCTACCGTGGCTTCGCCAGCCGCCCCATCGTCTTCGTACTCATCGCCGCCCTCGCCGGTGGCCTGGGGCTGGTGCTCGCGCAACGGGTGTTTTCCCCGACGCTTGCCGTTCCGGCGCCGTTGGCCCTGAAATCGGTCCGGCTGATCGAGCCGGCGCGTCCGATTGCCGACTTCCAGCTCACGCGTTCCGACGGCAGTGTGCTCACTGCGACGCAACTGCGCGGCCACTGGACCCTGGTGTTCATCGGCTTCAGCCATTGCCCGGATGTTTGCCCGACCACGCTGGCCAGCCTGGCGCAGGCGCAGAAGACTTGGGAATCGGTTCCCGAGGACCATCGCCCGCGCCTGTTGTTCGTCTCGGTGGATCCCGAGCGCGACACGCCAAAGGCACTCGGTGACTACGCGCATTTTTTCCATCCAGCCACCATCGCTGCGACCGCGAACGAGCCTGTGCTCGGCGAATTCGCCAAGGCGCTCGGCCTGGTTTACATGAAAGTGCCGCAGGCCAACGGCGATTACGAGATGGATCATTCCGCGACGCTGGTCTTGCTTGACCCGCAGGGCCGGCAGGCCGGGCTGGTAAGGCCGCCGCTGCAAGCGAAAGACATCGCCGCCGATATCACCCTGCTCGCGGAGCGTCGGCCTTGAGCCCGGGCGTTGCGCTGCAATACCTGTTGCCGCACCGCCTGCTCTCGCGCCTGGCCTTGTGGGCGGCGCGCTGCGAGTGGGACTGGTGGAAGCGCAGGTTCATCGCCGTGGTGATCGACAAATTCGGCGTGGACATGGCCGAGGCGGCCGATCCTGTTGCCGCAAATTATCCCAGCTTCAATGCTTTCTTCACCCGCGCGCTGAAACCCGGCGCGCGCGTCGCCGATGCCGACCCGAATTCCTTGCTAATGCCCGCCGACGGCAAGATCAGCCAGGTCGGCCGGATCGAGTCCGGCCGGATTTTCCAGGCCAAGGGCCAGGCATTTTCCGCCGCCGAATTGCTCGGCGACGAAGCTGCCGCCGTGCCGTATGCCGATGGCTGGTTCGCCAACGTTTATCTGTCGCCGCGTGATTACCACCGTGTCCATCTGCCGTGGTCCGGCATCCTGGTGGAAACCTTGCATGTCCCTGGCCGGCTGTTCAGTGTCGCGCCGTGGGCGGTGCGGGAAATCCCGCGCCTGTTCGCCCGCAACGAACGCGTGGTCTGCCACTTCGACAGCAATTTCGGGCCGATGTGCGTGGTGATGGTCGGCGCGCTTCTGGTGTCGGGTGTGGAAACCGTCTGGAATGGCGTGAACATTCCGAAATACGCCTCGCGCCCCGAGCGCCTGGATTTTCGCGGCCAGAACATCCGCCTCGAACGCTTCGCCGAGATGGCACGCTTCAACTACGGCTCAACCGTGATCGTACTGCTGCCCAAAGATCGCGTCGCACTGGATCGATTCGACAACGAAGCACCTGTTCGGCTTGGACAACGCCTGGGTCTGGTTCACTGAAGTGGGCGGCTGAGGTGGGTAACCGCCCGGGCATTCGCATGTTCCATTCGAGCGAACACGCCTGCGGCTACTGGCCGGACCGGCTCGCCCGCGATCTTGTGCTCGACCCGGAAGACGCAACCCTGCCGAGCCTGTACGCCGGAGCCCTGGCGATGGGCTTTCGCCGTTCCGGCGGCCATGTCTACCGGCCACATTGCGATGCCTGCCGCGCCTGCACACCGGTGCGCGTGCCGGTTGCTGCCTTCATGCCGAGCCGTTCGCAACGCCGCTGCCTGGCGGGCAATGCCGATCTCAGCGTCGAGTGGCGCCCGGCCGTTCGCAGCGATGAAAATTTCTTGCTCTACCAACGTTACCTGGGCGCACGCCATCGCGACGGCGGAATGGACTCGCCCACGCCCGAGGACTTCGATCGTTTCCTCGCCTGCAGCTGGAGCCCGACGCAATTCCTGGAGTTCCGACATGACGGCGAATTGCTCGCCGTCGCCGCCACCGATGTTCTGCCCGACGCATTGTCAGCGGTCTACACTTTCTACGCGCCCGAACACGCGGCACGCAGCTTGGGCCGCTACGCGATCCTCCGCCAGATCGAGCAGGCTCGGCAAACGGGGCGTGAACATCTTTATCTTGGCTTCTGGCTTGAGGCGCATCCAAAGATGGACTACAAGCGCGAGTACCGACCGCTGCAGTACTTCGATGCAAGTCACTGGCGCACGTTCACCAGTCCTCGCGATCCGGCAACAGACCGCGCAATTCGTCCTGAGTGAGATCGCGCCACTGGCCGATCTTCAGGTCACCGAGACGAATATTGATGATGCGCACGCGCTGCAATCGCCGCACGTTGACACCGAACACTGCGCACATGCGGCGGATCTGCCGGTTCAGGCCCTGGGTCAGGATGATCCCGAACACGTTCTTGCCGATCAGCCGAACCTGACAGGGCTGGGTGCGCGTGTCCAGGATATCGACGCCGTGCGCCATGCCGAACAGGAACTCGTTGCTGACCGGGCGATCGATGGTGACCACATATTCTTTTTCGTGGCCGTGCTCGGCACGCAGGATCTCGTTGACGATGTCACCGTTGTTGGTGAGCAGGATCAGGCCGTCGGAATCCTTGTCAAGTCGGCCGATCGGGAAAATTCGCTCGCGGTGCCTGATGAAGTCGACGATGTTGCCGGCGATGTGCCGTTCGGTGGTGCAGGTAATGCCGACCGGCTTGTTCAGCGCCAGATAAACGTGCTTGGTCGGCGCGCCGACCGGCTTGCCGTCGACCTCGACGCGATCGCCGGCGTCGACTTTCGTGCCGAGTTCGGCCGGCTGGCCATTGACGCGAACACGCCCGGCGGCGATCCACTGGTCGGCCTCGCGGCGCGAACAGATTCCGGTTTCGCTGATGTACTTGTTCAGCCGCATAGAGTGTCAGTCCGGGTTCGAACTCGATTATGCTGGCAGCCAACGAAATCCGGAACGCCCCATGCGCTCGCGACACTCCGAACTCAACCGCCCCTCCGCCTTGGCTGGCCAGTTCCTGCCTCCGCTCGCCGTGCTCTGGCCACTGCTGGCGCGTAACGACAACTGGCTATACCTCGGTGCCGGTTGCGCCATCGTCGTCGCGCTGATGTCGCTGGCAAGCCTGGGTTGGAGGCTATCGCGAAACAAGCGCGAGCGCGGTCGGCTGTTGCAGCCGACGCTGGCTGTGCTGATGTCGGTGCTAGCCCTGGTATATTTTTCTGGCGAACGCAATGTCGCGCGCTTGCGCATCAACGGCCTCGCTGCTTCGATCCAGGGCCAGTGCCAGCATTTCGGAAAGTGCCCGAAATCGATCATGGGCTGGGAAGTTGCCGACGATGGGCTCACTTCCTCACTGATCGAGGGCGACCGGGTTCGACATCATTATCTGTATCGCACCGACAGCAGGAACTTCGAACTCCGGATCGATCTCGCCGGCAATCTCGACGAGTCGGCTCGCGGTGGCGCCGGCAAGGAATTGAAACCGATCGGTGCCCTGCCCTGGCGCTGACTTAGTCGAGATCTACGCGCAACGCTTCGGCGGCGCGGCGCGCCTTGGCGCGGGCTTCATCAATCGAAGATCCACGCGCCAGCGTCACCGCGACGCGACGATGACCTTCCACCTTCGGCTTTCCGAACAGGCGCAATGAGGTGTCGGGCTCGACCAGCGCAGCTTCGACATTGCCGAAACGCGGCACGCCATGGCCGTGCGCCAGCACCGCGCAGGACGCCGCCGGACCATGGCTGGCGATGTTGGGAATCGGCAGCCCGATGATCGCGCGGGCATGCAATGCGAATTCGGAAAGATCCTGGCCGATCAGCGTAACCAGGCCGGTATCGTGCGGGCGCGGCGAGACTTCGCTGAACCAGACCTCGTCATCCTTGACGAACAATTCGACGCCGAAGATGCCCCAACCGCCGAGATTCGCGGTCACCGCTGACGCGATCGACTTCGCACGCTCCAGCGCCAGCGGGCTCATGGCCTGCGGCATCCAGCTCTCGCGGTAGTCACCGTCGATCTGCAGGTGGCCGATCGGTTCGCAAAATGATGTGCCGTCGCGGTGGCGCAGAGTCAGCAGGGTGATCTCATAGTCGAAATTGATAAAGCCTTCGACAATGCAGCGGCCCTGGCCGGCGCGGCCGCCGGTTTGTGCAACCTCCCAGGCCTTGTCGATATCCGACTCGCTGCGCACCGTACTCTGGCCCTTGCCGGAGGACGACATCACCGGCTTGACCACGCAGGGCATGCCAATCGCGGCAATGGCGGCGTGGTATTCCTCGCGGCTATCGACGAAGCGATACGGCGACGTCGGCAAGCCCAGCGTTTCCACCGCCAGCCGGCGGATGCCTTCGCGATCCATGGTCAGGCGGGCGGCGCGAGCAGTGGGGATGATTCGAATTGAATCAGCGCGTTGCCCGTGGTCGCGCTCAAGTTCAACCAGAGTCTGGGTGTGGATGGCCTCGATCTCGGGAACCACCAGATGCGGCTTTTCGTGTGCGATTAAATCGCGCAGCGCGGCTGGATCGAGCATGTTCAGGGTGTGGCAGCGATGCGCCACCTGCATGGCCGGCGCGTTGTCGTAGCGATCGGCGGCGATGACTTCCACGCCGAGCCGCTGCAATTCGATCGCCACTTCCTTGCCGAGTTCGCCGGAGCCGAGCAGGAGTACGCGGGTGGCGCTGGCGGCGAGCGGTGTACCGAGAGACACGTGGCTCGGCGAATCAGTGTTGGCATCGTTGGTTGAATCGTTGGTTGAATCGTAGTTTGAATTGTTCATGGCAAGAGGCGGTGTTGGCGATACCATAGTGTACATGCCGACCTATTCTCTGATGCTGGCTGCGCTCGCTGCCACCGCCCCGGGCTGGAGCGCGCCGGAATACGCCGGCATGCAAACCGATACCCACCTCGACGAACTGAGCGGCCTGGCGGTATCACATGCCCATCCGGGCATTTACTGGGCGAACAACGACAGCGGCAATGGCGCCGCGTTGTTCGCGATCCGCGCGGACGGCACGCGTGTTGCCAGTGTCCGCATCATTGGCGCCAGCAATCTCGACTGGGAAGACATCGCCAGCTTCGACCAGAACGGCCACCACTATTTGCTGGTAGCCGACACCGGAGACAACGGCGGCCTGCGCCAGCGCTTGACGCTGTACGTGATCGAAGAACCGGCCGTGCTGCGCGACGACGACCACGTGCGCATCGCCCGCACGATCCTGTTCCGCTGGCCGGACGGCCCGCGCGATTGCGAAGCAGTGGCAGTGGACGGAAAGCGCGGCGAGATTCTGCTGATCTCGAAAAAGCGCGTGCCGGCAGAGCTGTATCGCCTGCCCTTACGACCACAAGCCGATGTGCCGGTGGCGCAACTCGTCGCCGCGCTGCCGGGCATCGTGCAGCCCAACATCGCCGACCAACAGGAAAAAACTCCGCAAGGCCGTTATCGCGCGCAAATCACTGGCGCCGACCTCAGCACGGATGGCCGGCAACTCGCCGTGCTTACCTACGGCAGTGTCTATCTGTATTCACGCGCGACAAACGAAACCTGGCCGGCGGCATTCAAGGCACGCGCACCGATCAACCTCGCCCTGCCCTGGCTGCCGCAGGCCGAAGCCATCGCCTGGTCGCTTGACGGCAGCAGCCTGCTGGTCGGCGGCGAGCAGATACCGTCGCCGTTGGTGCGGTTTCAGTTCGGTACAGTGCCGGTCAAGCGATAAAGTTTCCCGCCCATATTGTTTATTGCGAATCTGCCTACCGCTGGTGTTGGAGTTCTCCAGCGACTGCAGCCGTGAACACGCCTGGCTCTTGACATATTGATATCTTTTTGATATCTTTTAATCCGTCAATGAGGAGAACCGTCATGAAAGAGTCACCAGTCAATTCGTTTTCAGGCATCCCGATGATCCTGTTGATCCTCGTCGGATTCGTCGCCTGCGCCTTCCTGTTCCTGATGGCCGTCGCCAGCCAGCAACTCGGCTTCCTGACTGCAGTCATCCCCGCTTTCCTGATGCTGGTCGTCTCGCTCGGAGGCTTTTACATGATCGAGCCCAACCAGGCCGCGGTGCTCAGCCTGTTCGGCAAGTACGTCGGCACCGCCAAGGATCAGGGCCTGCGCTGGAACAACCCCTTCTACGCCAGCAGGAAGATCTCGCTGCGCACTCGCAACTTCGAGTCAAGCAAGCTCAAGGTCAACGATCTCGACGGCAACCCGATCGAGATTGCCGCCGTGGTGGTATGGCAGGTCGTGGACTCGGCCGAAGCCGTGTACAACGTCGACGACTACGAAAGTTTCGTGCATATCCAGACCGAATCGGCCGTCCGCGCGATGGCTACCAGCTATCCCTACGACACTCACGAGGCCGACGTGCTCTCGCTGCGCGGCAGCACCGCGGAGATCGCCAAGCACCTGACCGAAGAAATCGGCGAGCGCCTGACCCAGGCTGGCGTGCAGATCATGGAGGCGCGGATCAGCCACCTGGCTTATTCGCCGGAAATCGCCCAGGCCATGCTGCAGCGCCAGCAGGCCGGTGCGATCATCGCTGCCCGCACCCGCATCGTCGAAGGCGCGGTCAGTATGGTCGAGATGGCGCTGAACGAACTGAGCAAGCGCAATGTCGTCGATCTCGACCCGGAACGACGCGCGGCGATGGTCAGCAACCTGCTGGTGGTGCTCTGCGGCGAGCGTGGCACGCAGCCGATCGTCAACACAGGCTCGATCTACTGATGTGAGCGAGAAAAAAGCCTACCCGCTGCGGATCAACGCCGATGTTCTGGACGCCGTCCAGCGCTGGTCCGACGACGAGTTGCGCTCGCTCAATGCCCAGATCGAATACGTGCTGCGCGACGCCCTGCGCAAGGCCGGACGGCTGAAATCTCCCGATCAGGACAGCCACGCCAAGGGGAAATCCAGGTGAACCGCGAACAAACAACAACTCCACCCGTCGCCGAAGACCTCAAGCTCGCGCTCGTTTACGGCATCCTGGCAGCCATCGCCATCGCGCTGCTGTTTCCGTACCTGCTCGCAACCATGCCGCAGGTGCTGGCGAAAGCGAAGATCCCATTGCCGGCGCTGGTACTGGTGCAATCGCTGCAGGGGTTCGTCCTGCTTGGGTTATTGGCCTTCGCCGGCTTGCGCATGGGCCATGCGCTTGGCCTGGAAAGCCCCTGGCTGCGCGCGTTAGTGTTTCGCCGCCCAAGGCCGAGCCAGGCCTGGTGGCAGGCAATCGCGCTCGGCCTGTTCGCGGCCTTGGTGATGGCGGGACTGGCGCCATTGTTCGACGCGCAGATGCCCACGCCCCTCCACCCGCTGCCAGCCACATCGGCCAACGACGCATCCTGGACTGGCTTCCTCGCTTCGTTCTACGGCGGCATCAGCGAGGAACTGGAACTACGTTTGTTCCTGATGACGCTGATCGTGTGGACGTTCGCGAAACTCGTCAAGCGCGCGCCCTCGCCCGCCGTGTTCTGGTTGGCGATCGTGATCGCGGCGTTGTTGTTCGGCGCCGGCCATCTGCCGGCGGCGGCAGCGATCTGGCCGCTGGATGCTGTGGTCATCGCCCGCACGGTGGTGCTGAACGGGCTCGGCGGCCTGGTGTTCGGTTGGCTTTACTGGAAGCGCGGTTTCGAGTCAGCGATGCTCGGGCACTTTTCCGCCGACCTCATCCTGCATGTCGCCGCGCCACTAATCTCGGGAGCTGCCGCGTGAGTACACAGGAATTCAATTTTCCACCGCTGGGAAAGTTCGCCCAGTTGTTCCCGTTGGTGATCGGCCTGGTCGTGCCTATTATCCTGATCGGCGTGATCGTCGCCACGTACAATGTCAACCATGCCTGGCTGGCAGTCGTGCCTGCACTGGTTTTCCTGCCAGTGGCGGCCGCGATCATGGCCACGGCGATGCATCGCCGGAAGGTGCACCTCGAGGACGGCGTGCTCCGCTACGGCTTCACGCCCTGGCGCCGTATTTCCGTGCGGGCGCTGGACCTCGCTGCCTCGCGCATCGTCAATCTGGACGTGGAACGAGAGTTGCAGCCAGTCTTGCGGCTCGCCGGAACCGCGATGCCCGGTTATCGATCCGGCTGGTTCTGGCTGCGCAACCGCAAACGCGCCTACGTGGTGCTGATGGATTCGCGGCGCGTGTTGCTGCTGGCCAAGCGCGACGGCGGATTGATCCTGCTCGGCGTCGAACGCCCGGAAGCCCTGCTTGAGGCACTGCGCCGCACGGTGGATGACAAGGCCGGAAGTGCCCGCTAGTCTGGCCGCATGCACCCTTCCGACTGGCGGCTGATCAACGGCGAATTCCTGGAAGCCCTGCCGGCGGTGCTGGCACGTGCCCGCGGCAATGCCACCGCCCGAGCGCTCGCGCAAAACGATTGGCTGCTGCGACGCAAGTCCGACGGGCGTTTCCTGGCGCTGCGACGCGGCGCTGTCGTGCGCGAACTGCAACGCGGCGCACTCACGCCGATGCTGCTCGCCGACGCCGCCGCGCTCGCCGATGCCGATGCCATGGCAGAAGCACCGCGCCCGCTGAGCGGCCTGGTCGAACGCCTGCACGAACTCGGCCTGGATGAAGTCAGCTACTCCGAAGAAACCGGTCTGGTGCTGGTGCCTGAGCCGAGCACGCTTGCCAATGCTGGACGCGATCGCTACCAGCGCCAGCTATGGCTGACGCGTGAAACCGCGCGCGCCTGGCAACGGATGCGCGCGGCAGCGATGACCGATGGCGTCGTACTCGAGGCGATTTCCGGCTACCGCAGCCATGACTACCAACTGGGAATCTTCCGGCGCAAGCTGGCGCGCGGCCAGACCGTGGAAGAAATCCTGATGGTCAATGCTGCGCCTGGATTTTCCGAACACCATGCCGGCAGCGCGCTCGACATCGGCACGCCGGGCGAACCGGCGGCGGAGGAATCCTTCGAGAAAACGCTGGCATTTGCCTGGCTTGAATGCCATGCCCGCGGCTTCGGCTTCGTGATGAGCTATCCGCGCAGCAATCCGCACGGGATCACCTACGAGCCATGGCATTGGCGTCTGGCTAACTCTGGGAGCGTTTGACTGCCGGCTTTGGCGCCGCGGTGAAATCGGCGATGCGCCACAGGTACAGGCTGGCGTAGGTACGGAACGGGCCCCAGCGTTCGCCGCGCTCGGCCAGCGCCTTGGGCGCGAGCATTTCCACGCACTTGTCGACGCGCTGCGCGCCCTTGCGGATGCCGAGGTCGTCCACCGGCAACACGTCCGGGCGGCCGAGGCGGAACATCAGCATCATTTCGACCGTCCAGCGGCCGATGCCGCGCACCGGCACCAGCGTGGCGACGATCGCGTCGTTATCCATTGTCGCCAAGCCGCGCGCATCCGGGATCTCGCCACGTTCGGCGCGCGCCGACAAATCACGCAACGCCAGCAGCTTGTTGCCGGACACACCACAGGCACGGATGGTCGCGTCGTCAACGCGACCCAGCGCGTCGGCATGCAGTTTGTCCGAACCGATCGCCGCCTCGACCCGGCCAACGATGGTCGCTGCCGCCTTGCCGCTCAGCTGCTGGTAGAGGATGGCGCGGGCCAAGGCATCGGAAACGTCGAAGGGTTTTTTCCAGCGCGGATCGGCCTGCAAGTGTCCGATCTTGTCCATCCAGGCCGCGAGCTTCCTGTCGACCTTGCACAAATGCGCCTGCGCCTCGTCAACATCGAATCCGCGCGCGTGCCTGGCCATGCTGGTGCACCTCAAGGGTGGCGTAGGTGGTCGATCGAAAGCATCGCCCAGCCGAGGATGAACAAGCTGCCGCCAGCCGGCGCCAGCATCGTCGATGTTTCGAAAAATGCCGCCAGCGCGAGCGAGCCGCTGAACAGCACGATGCCGAGCACGAATGCGATTCGCGAGGACTGCGCCCAACCTCCGTTCCGCACCGGCAAGGCCAGCAAGGCCAGACCGTGGCCGAAGGCGAACGCTGAGGCGATCGCCAGGCGTTGTTGCTCCTGCGCTTGCGCAGCGTGGCTCGCATAAGCGGCAAGGGCGACCGATGCAGCGCAGGCAAGCGCGGCGAACGGCGCGATTGCGCGGTTCACGGCGGCCCCGTCAGGATCTGGTCGTGGCTGGTGTACAGGATCGATGCCTGGTAGGCCGGCAGCTGGAAGGCATGGCCGGCGAAGCGTTGCTGCCATTCACCGAGATCCTTCTCGATTGTCGCCTTCGTGGTCGCATCCGGTGCCTGCGCCTGCCAGGCGGCAGCACGACCGGGATCGAGCGTGACCGACAGCGCCGCCCAGATTTTCCCATCCACGCGCCAGGCCTTGAGTTCGACGACACGGCCGTCTACGGCAACAAAGCGCAGGCGGCGATCAATTGCTTGGATTTGCGCAGAATCGGCAGCGACTTCCTCGAACTCGAGGTGATCGAGCACGCCGGCCAGCGCGTCGCCCGCGCGCGAAGAAATGACGCTGGGGTCAGGCGCGCCCACGGGCCAGAAACGGTCGCCGCGGCGCTTCAGTACGAAAGGTTTGCCTGGCGATGGTTCGATGCGGACTTCGTCAACACGGGCCAGGGGCAGGTCCACCAGGTTGCGATCAATCCAGCCGACCGGCTCGCGTTCGAAACTAAGCGCGACATCGGTGAGCCAGGATTGCGCTCGACCTTCGACACGCACGTAGTTGCCATCGAGCTTGGGATGTTCGTGACCGATGATGAGAGTGAGCGGCTGGCCGCCGCCAGACAAACGGACTTCAATGCCTTGCGCACCCGCTGTTGCAACATCCTCCACGCCCAACCGCGGGTACAGCCTTGCCTGATCGGTCTTGGCTTCGGCCAGGTGCGCACGCGACAGCGCGAACAGCGCGGTATCGACCAGGCCAGGCAGTGCTGGCCAGTCGCCGCGCTCGACCACGTGCCAGACGCCAGCGCGCTTGCGCAGCGTTACCAGCACCCGATTGCCGGCGCCACGAAGGCGGATTTCGTCGATCCGGTCGATCCGTGCGGCCAGTGCGGGCAAGGCCAAGGCCTTGGTTGCCGGTGCCTGCGGCTTGTCTGCGCAGCCCGCCAACGAAATCAGGGCGAGCAACGCCGCGAATGCGACGAACAGGCGCCGCATGCCGATCAGGCTCCCGACTCCTGGCGCGAAAGGCGTCGGCGCAACGCCAACACCAGCGCGGCCAGCACCACCAGCAATGGCATGCCGAGGATATTGACCAGCTTGAGCTGTTTGCCAAGCGTGTCGATGCGTGCGTTCAACTGCCGCTGAACGTCGCGCAACTCTTTGCGCGTGGCCAGCTTCTGTTGCTGGAACTGCAGCAATTGCGCCTGTTGTTCACGATTGAGCGCCTGTGCCTGGCCGCTGTTCGCGGGTTGCAGCTGGCTGAGTTTCTGCTCGAGCCCGTCGAGCTGTTTCTGCAGTTCCAGCTCGCGCGCCTGGAAGCGCGCCTCGGCGGCACGGCGCATGACCTGTACTTTCTCAAACGGGCGGTTGCTGTCAACGCGCGTGCGCACGGCGATCAGATCGTTGTTGCCAACCAGGTTGTCGACCGCATTGAAGACGAAATCGCCGTTGTTGGCGAACGGGTTGTAAACCGGCTGGCCGAGGAAATTCTGTACCTGCACCCAAAGGCGATCGGCGAGCACATCGGTATCGGCGACAACCAGGAGGTTGGCGGTCTCCTGGCTGGCGGCCAGGTGTCCGGCTTCCGTGCGTTCCGGAAACGCAGTCTTGAGCTTTCCGGTCAGGCGTCCGGCAAGCACGAACGGCCCGGCCGTGCCCGGCGGATATTTCTGCGCCAGCAAGCCCGGTGCACTGGCAGCGGCGCGGACGATGGCGGCGTCACCAAGCGTGGCGTTGGCCGAACTCTGGATCAGCGGTTCCAACCGCAACGGCGAGCCGGGCGCGAGCGCCAGCGCGCCGGCACTGGAAAAGTTCACCGTCTCCAGATCGGCAGTCACCACGTCTTTCTGGTCCATCAGGCTGCGGCCCAGCCCTAGGATGCCCGGATGCAATACCGGCGGCTGGTTCGGATCGGGCTGCACCTGCAGTGCATTCTGGGCGTCGAGCACGACCTTGTTCGGATCGAAGGCCAGACCCCAGGCCTTGAACAGTCGCGGCAAATCGGAACTGCGACCGGAGTCGGGTGAACCGACCTCAAGTCCGGCGGCAGTCGGATCGGATTCCGCATCCGGATCCACGAACAGCAGCAGATGGCCGCCACGCAGGACGAACTGGTCGATCGCGTACTGCGCGTCGTCGCTGATGTCCTTGGGATGCACCACCAGCAACAACTTGACGTCAGCGCCGATCGAGGTCGGATTCGCCTGCAGGCGGCGCATCTCGAACAGTTCGGAGAGCTTGCGATCCACCACCCAACCCAGGCTCGGCTGGCCACTGGCGGGATCCACACCGGGGCCGGTCGGAAGACCACTGAGCACCGCGAGCACCGGCTTCTGGTCCTCGGTGAGCGTGGTGACCAGCTTGGCCAGGTCGTATTCGAGGAAAGCTTCCTTGTCCGGCTGGATGAACGGCATCGTCGTCTCGCCGTCCGTCGTATTGGTGCCAACCAGGCCGAAGTACAGGCTGTCGCCGCTAGTACCTACCGGCACCGCCTGCAAGCCATAGGCCGCAGCCTTGTCCTCAGCGTCGGAGAACGGCTCCGGATCGATGATGTCCAGCACGACCTTGCCATGTGAACGGGCAGCAGCTTCTTCCAGCAACTCGCGCACGCGCTGTGCGAAGACCCGGAACTGCGGCAATGATTCGGCGGTTTTTTCCGAGTAGAAAAGTTGCAGCCGGACCGGCTCCCTGATCCGCTCGAGGATGTGCCGCGTACCTTCGGACAAGGTGTACTGCTTGTGCTCGGTCAGGTCCAGGCGGACACCCCGCAACACGTAAGACGACAGCGCAACCAGGGCGACGAACAGCAGTGCCAGCGAAGGCAGCAGCAGGATCCGGGCGCGGCGGTTGTCGGATTTCTTGATCTCGATCACCAGCACCGTGGCGAGCAGCCAGGCGGCAATCGAGAACAGGAAGAAAAACACGTCGCGAAGGTCAAGCAACCCGCGCGTGATCGACTGGAAATGGGTGAGGAAACTCAAGCCGCTGACCGCATCCACCACCGATTGCGGCAGCACCGCCCGCACCAGGTCCAGCGCCAGCGGGAACCCTGCCAACAGCAGTAACAAGCAAACCAGCACGGTCAGGATGAAAGCCAGTACCTGGCTGCGGGTCAGCGCTGACAGGCAACTGCCGACCGCCAGGAACGCGCCGGCCATCAACCAGCTGCCGAGATAGCCGGCCAGGATCACGCCATTGTCAGGCGAGCCAAGCCAGTTGACCGTAATCCAGATCGGAAACGTCAGTACCAGCGCCAGCCCCAGGAAAAGCCAGGCGGCGAGGAATTTCCCGAGCACAGCCTGCCATAGCGTCACCGGCTGGGTGAGCAGCAGTTCAAGCGTGCCGCTCTTCCGCTCCTCTGCCCATAGCCGCATCGCCATCGCTGGCGCCAGCAGCAGGTACAACCAGGGATGGAAGCGGAAAAACACTTGCAGGTCGGCCTGGCCGATCTCGAAGAAATCGCCCAGGTAAAAGGTGAATGCACCGGCCAGCATCAGAAAGATCACGATGAACACGGCGGCCAGCGGCGTGGCGAAATAACTCGCCAGTTCTCGCTTCAGGATTGCGGTCACGGCACTCACGCGATCGACTCGGCGGAGGTGATGCTGCGGAATACTTCGTCCAGGCGTCCGCGTTCCAGGCGCAGGCCGTCGAAGCCGACGCCACGCTGGCGCAGGCGCTCGGAGACCGGTTCGGACAGCTTCGCCTTACCCTGCGCGAACACATAAAGACGGGCATCGCGCTCATCGTGTTCAAAACCGCTGACACCCGGCATGCCATCGAGCGCCGCGCGGGCGGCGATGCTGTCGGCCGGATTCAGGGAAATGGCGTTGTGGTAACGCGAACGGGCCAGCAACTCGGCCGGCGTGGCATCGGCGAGCAAGCGACCGCGAGCAATGATGATCGCGCGGGTGCAGACCGATTCCACTTCTTCGAGGATATGCGTGGACAACAGCACTGTGCGTTCGCGCGCGAGCTCGGTGATCAGCCCGCGCACTTCGTGCTTCTGGTTCGGGTCCAGACCATCGGTGGGTTCGTCCATGATCAGCGCCGCCGGATCGTGCAGGATTGCGGCAGCCAGCCCGACGCGACGACGGAAACCCTTGGAAAGTGTGTCGATCGGCTGGTTCAATACCGACTGCAGGTTGAGCCTGGCGATCACGAAGTCGCGCCGCTGCCGGCGCTGGCCTGAAGGGATTGCACGCACGTCGGCGACGAAAGCAAGCAGGCCGCGCGGGGTCATTTCACCGTATAACGGAGCACCCTCCGGCAGGTAACCCAATGCCCGCCGCGCTGCCAGGGCATCGCTCTGGACATCATGGCCGCAGACGCGCGCCGTACCGGCGCTCGGCACCAGGAAACCGGCGATCATCCGCATGGTCGTGGATTTGCCGGCACCGTTAGGGCCGAGGAAGCCGAGCACTTCGCCCGGCTCCACCCGAAACCCGATGCCATCAACGGCGGTCAGCCGTCCGTAGCGTTTTTGCAGACCGGTCGCTTCAATCATCGACCGGTTACTTCACCGGCCAATAGACCTTGAACTTGGCATCTTCGTCGAGCATGGTCGAAACGCCGCCAAGGTATTCATCGTACGGTCGGTCGGTAGTGTCGTGGCCATGGGTAATGGACCAGGCGCGGACCATGTCGCGCACCCGTGCCAAGCCCGGCGATGGGCCGGTGAAGTCGGTGGTGGCCACTTTGCGTGCCGCAATCTGGTCGTAGTTGACCGGGCCTTCGAGCAGCAGGGACATGCGCTCGCCCGCCGGAGTGCCGGCCGGCGTCGAGGAACGGCGCACCGGCTGGAGCACGTCGAAGCCAAAACTGTCGGCGGTGAACTCGTTGGTGACGATGCGCAGCGGGCCATCGGCAACCAGGCCGTTGGCGGCCATGACCTTGTTGATCCAACTGACCTGGTTCTCCATGGCGATGGCGATCAGGTCATTGCTGCGCTTGGTGGCGGTGCTGACCAGAAGCACGTCCTGCGCCGGCATGTCGACCATGCTGAACGGATTCGGATGCTGGGTGTAGTCGAACTTGGGAATCGTCGCCAACAGGCTGCTGAACTTGTCGAGTCCACGCTTGATGTCGTCGCCGACATTGCGGGTGACATACAGGCCGGCGTAACGACCGAGCAGGTCGAAGCCATAGTTGACCCGGTATTCCTGGGTGATCTTGACGTTGTGGTTCATCTGGCCGGTCCGTTCGAAGCGGATGGTCATGGTCTTGTCGGCACCGCGGGCATCGTTGGCCAGCCGGTAACGGACCATCTCGCCCGGCACGCTCTCGACGATCTCCCAGCTACCGGAGCCGACCACGGCATCGCGCGAATGGAAGTTGAACTTGGCTCCGACGCCCATTTCCGGGCCGGACAAGTTGCTTTCCATGCGGGGATCGTAGCGCACCATCGGATTCCAGTCCCGGAAGCGGCTGAAGCCGTTGAACAGGTCGTATACCGTCGCCATCGGACGGTTGGTCTCGACGCTGTAATTGAAGCTGCGCTTCGAAGGCAGGAACAAACCGACCAGCACGAACAGGGCAGCAACGATCAGCAGGGAAATCAGGAACTCGATAACTCGGGACATTCGTGGGCTCTCCAGGCACGGCCGCTGGTCGGGGCGCCGCCCGACCGCAGGAAGGCGAGAGGATAACAGGTCCCCTTGCCGCCCGGCAGGGGCCTGTTACAACCGGGTGCTCCGTCGCGTTTCCGGGCCGCCAGATTGCTAAACCAGCTTCAGCTCGAAGGCCTTGAGCACTGCCCTAGTCCGGTCACGCACGCCCAGTTTCGACAGGATGTTGGACACGTGATTCTTCACTGTGCCCTCGGCCACGCCCAGCGAATTGGCGATTTCCTTGTTCGAAAAACCACCCGCCATCAAGCGCAGGATCTCTGTTTCTCGTTCGGTCAGCGGGTCTGGCTGTTCCAGGCTGACGAAATCATTGGTCAGCCCTTCGAGACCGGACAGCAGTCGCTGGGTGACGGCCGGCTGCACCAGTGAGCCGCCGGCGGCGACGGTCTGGATCGCCGATACCAGTTGCTCGAGGGTTACATCCTTGAGCAGATAACCGCGTGCGCCCGCCCGGATGCCAGCCAGTACCAACTGGTCGTCATCGAACGTGGTCAGGATGATGGTCGGAGGCAATTGCCCGGCCGCCGTCAGCGCCTGCAGGGCCTCGAGGCCGGACATGATCGGCATGCGCATGTCCAGCAGCACGACATCGGGCTTGATCCGCGGAATCAGTTCGACCGCCTGGAGACCGTCGCCGGCTTCGGCAACCACCTCAATGCCCTCGGCCAGCTCGAGCAGCGAACGCACGCCCTGACGCACCAGGGTCTGGTCGTCGACCAGGCAGACTCGAATCATGGGGCGGTCTCCAGCGGTATGCGCACATCCAGGGCAAAGCCCTGTCCCGGCGCGGTGGTGATATCCAGTCTGCCACCGCAAGCGGAAAGCCGCTCGCGCATGCCGCGCAAGCCGTTTCCGGCGACTGGCGCATCGCAACCGCGACCGTCGTCCTCGGCCCGCAGCCGCAGCCCGCCCGAATCCTGGGTGAACTCCAGGCGCAGGCGCCCGGCGCCCGCATGGCGCACGGCGTTGGTGATGATTTCCTGGGTGCAGCGCAGCATGACCTGCGCCTGTTCGGGATCGTCGATTTGCAGGCGCTCCGGCAGGTCGAGTTCGACATCGAGCGCGGGCACGCCTTCGGCCAGCACGCGCACGGCGGCGCCGAGGTCGATGCCGCGCTCCTCGCGCATTTCGCTGACCGCCTCGCGCACGTCGGTGAGCAATAGCTTGGCCAGCGTGTGGCTCTGGCGCACGTGTTCCAGCGCCTTGCCTTCGGTCAGGTGCCCGGCCACTTCCAGATTCAGGCTCAGAGCGGTCAGGTGGTGGCCGAGCAGATCGTGCAGCTCGCGGGAAATCCGCAGGCGCTCGCTCATGCGCGAGCTCTGCGCCAGCAAGGCGCGGGTCGCCCGCAATTCGGAATTGAGCCGGCGCTGTTCGTCGCGGGCTTCGACCTGGTGCTTGGCCACCAGTCCGGTGACGAAGGTGAAGCTGGAGTAGCCGATGTAAAGCAACGCCTGCAGCACCGCTGCGACCAGGGTGAATTGCTGGCCTTCGATGAATACCGGCACCAGGGCGACGTGCTGCAGGATCATCCAGACGATGCCCGCCGACAACGGCATCAGCCACGGGATCACGCCGGCGACGATCATCAACAGGATGCTGCCGAGACCGGTGCCGGTTAGCTGGCTGACCGCGATCGCCGACGCTGTCAGGAAGGCGAGCAGGACGACGTCGTACCAACGTGGCCGGCGCGTGCCAAGTTCACGCGTCACCAACCAGTAGGCAACGCCGAAGATGAAGTAGGCGATGGTCGAGCCCATCAGGTCAGGCGCCGGCGCCAGCAACTCGCCAGGCTCGCCGACTGGGAAGTACCACGTGCTCAGGACGAGCGGTATCCCCACCATCGCCCATGTGAACAGGCCCGCATAGCGCAATAGCTGGGTATGGGAGAGTCGCATCGGCATGCGCCCATCTTAGGGGAGTGCGGCTCCGGACGGGGGGCCCGAAAGTCATGACTGCGGCAACTGTCGCCCGGGCTGGCCCGCATGCGATAATCCTGCCCCGAATCGTGACCTTGCCAGGATGGCTTGGTCTCCGGAACCGGGAGTCACTGAACACATGTCGATTGTCATCCGCGACGTGCGCGAGCACGAGCTGGATCTGGTTCTTGCCCTCAACAACGCCGCCGGCCCGGGCATCCTGCCGATGGATGCGGCCAAGTTGCGCATCTTCTGGGAGCACGCCGATTACTTCCGGGTCGCCGAGAAAGACGGGCTGCTGGCCGGTTTCCTGGTCGCCCTGTCGCACGAATCCGCGCACGACAGCCCGAACTTCCGCTGGTTCGCCGAACGCTACGCGCAATTCCTGTATATCGACCGGATCGTCGTCGCCAGCACCCGGCGCGGCACTGGCGTCGGCCGGGTCTTCTACGCCGATGTGCAAAGTTATGCGGAGATGCACGTACCGCAATTGGCCGCGGAAGTATTCCTGGAAAGCAGCAGCCACCCGGCGTTGCTTTTCCATGGCAGCTTCGGTTTCCGCGAAGTCGGCCAGCAGGTGATGCCCGGCACCGGACTGCGCGCCGCGATGCTGGTCAAGGAATTGTGCAGCTATTCCTTCGTCAATCACGCCTATGGCCGGTCCCTGCCCGACCAGCCCTGGCTGTCCGCACGCTCCCTGCCTGGCCGCAAGCCGCAGCTCGCGACCGGAACCTGAGCGTGGCGGCCACAAAACCGGACCATGAACCCGCCGGCGAACTCAAGATCGGACAAGTCGGCATCGCAAATTTGCGCGTGCGGCGATTCGACGTTGAGCGCCTGACACAAGAAATGCGCGAGCGCGTCGAGTTGGCGCCGAAATTGTTCGCTCGCGCGGCGGTGATCGTCGACCTCGGCGGATTGTCCGAACTCCCCGATGCCGCCAGCGTGCAAGAACTCGACCAACGCCTGCGCGACGCCGGCGTGCTGCCGGTTGCGATCGCCTACGGCACCAGCGCCATCGAAACGCTGGCACGCGAGGTCGGGCTGCCCTTGCTGGCGAAGTTCCGCGCGTCATACGAACGCAAAGGAGCGGACTCAGCCGCGACCGAAGCGGTACCGCAGGGCGCGAGCGTCGCGGATGAGTCCGCTCCTGCGAACGCAGTCGCGACTTCCATCGCTCCTACAAAAGTATCCGAGCCTGGAATGGTTCACCTGAAGCCGGTGCGATCCGGCCAGCAGGTCTACGCGCAGAATCGCGACCTCGTTGTTTGCGCCACCGTCGGTGCCGGCGCCGAAACCATCGCCGACGGTTGCATCCACATCTATGGCGCCTTGCGTGGCCGCGCCCTCGCTGGTGCCGGTGGCTGGAGTCAGGCGCGGATTTTCTGCCGTGAATTCCACGCCGAACTGGTTGCCATCGCCGGCGTCTACAAGGT
The DNA here is from genome assembly GCA_025356635.1 of Gammaproteobacteria bacterium. GTDB lineage: Bacteria > Pseudomonadota > Gammaproteobacteria > Xanthomonadales > Xanthomonadaceae > Arenimonas. The sequence continues at coordinate 2,683 of JANXRY010000003.1, read as the reverse complement.
GCTCGAGGAAATCCCGAAAGCCTTGCACGGCCAGGCCGTGCAGATCTGGCTCGAAGACGATCAATTGCACATCGAAGCGTTGTCTTGAAAAAAGCATTGGCATGAAGCCGGCAACGACGCGAGCCCCCGATCGCGTCCACTGAAACATGGAGAACAAGATTGGCTGAAATCATCGTAGTAACTTCCGGCAAGGGCGGCGTCGGCAAGACCACCACCAGCGCCAGCCTCGCCTGCGGCTTGGCGCGCGCCGGCAAGAAGACCGCCGTCATCGACTTCGACGTCGGCCTGCGCAACCTCGACCTGATCATGGGTTGCGAGCGGCGCGTGGTGTACGACTTCGTCAACGTGCTGCTCGGCGAGGCCAGCCTCAAGCAGGCGCTGATCCGCGACAAGCGCTTCGACAACCTGCACGTGCTGGCCGCGTCGCAGACCCGCGACAAGGACGCGCTGACCCGCGAAGGTGTCGAGAAAGTGCTCAAGGGCCTGGCCGACGAGGGCTTCGAATACATCCTGTGCGATTCGCCCGCCGGAATCGAAAAAGGCGCGTATCTGGCGATGTATTTCGCCGACCGCGCAGTGGTGGTGGTGAATCCGGAAGTGTCCTCGGTACGCGACTCCGACCGCATCCTCGGCCTGCTCGCTTCGAAGACGAAAAAAGCCGAAGCCGGCGAACGCGTGACCGAACACCTGTTACTGACCCGCTACAACCCAGAACGCGTCGAGAAGGGCGAGATGCTTTCGATCAGTGACGTCGAGGAAATCCTCGGCCTGAAGGTGATCGGCGTGATCCCGGAATCGCCGGACGTTCTGCAGAGCTCGAATGCCGGCATTCCAGTGATCCTCGACGAAGCTTCGCCGGCAGGAATCGCCTACACCGACGCAGTCGCCCGCATCCTCGGCGAGGATCGGCCGATGCGCTTCACCACCGTCGAGAAGAAAGGCTTCTTCTCGCGGATCTTCGGGAGCTGAACCATGGGCATTTTCGATTTCCTCAGCGCCCGCAGCAAGAACACCGCCAACCTGGCGCGCGACCGGCTGCGCATCATCGTTGCCCAGGAACGCAGCCTGCGTGGCGCCCCCGATTATCTGCCGCTGTTGCAGCGCGAACTGCTGGAAGTGATCCGCAAGTACGTGAATGTCGATGTCGACGCAGTGAAGGTCGACTTGATCAAGGACGGCGACAACGACGTGCTCGATATCTCCGTGGCGCTACCGGACAAGGCCGTCGGCGCGACGTGAACGCCGATGTGTTGACGCTCGCAGATACCGGTTTCGATGCCGCGCGCGCCTTGCTGGCACGTTACGGGCTGGCACTCGAGCAAACGCCGGACGGCAAAGAAATCCCCGGCAGCTTCTGGGGCGAACGCGAAGCCGGGCTGATCGGCGCAACCGTATTCGCCCGCCCCGACACACCCGTGCATTCGCTGCTGCACGAAGCCTGCCACCTGATCGTGATGGCGCCGGAACGGCGCGCGTCGGTACACACCAACGCCAGCGATTCAATCGCCGAAGAAGACGGCACTTGTTATCTGCAAATCCTGCTCGCGGACGAATTGCCGGGCGTCGGCCGCGACCGCTTGCTGGCCGACATGGATGCCTGGGGCTATACGTTCCGGCTTGGCTCGGCCCGGCGCTGGTTCGACGAAGACTCCGAGGACGCGCGGCAATTCCTGGCCCAGCGCGGCCTGCTCGCCGATCTCCGGGCATCGGCGCTAACATCGGCAACCCCGTAGCGAGAAAAGCCCATGTCGCTCTCGATTGCCCGCGCCACCACCAACGACCTCGATGCGCTGGTACCGCTGTTCCAGAACTACCTCGAGTTCTATCATCGCGAAGCGGCAACAAGTGCCGTTCGCGAATTCCTCGACGCCCGACTGGGCAATAGCCAATCAGTGGTGTTCCTCGCCCATGTCGAGGGCAAGGCTGTCGGGTTCACCCAGCTCTATCCTGCGTACGCCAGCCTGTCGCTGAAACCGAACTGGATCCTCAACGATCTCTTCGTGTTGCCGGAAGCGCGCGGCTATGGCGCCGCCTCGGCGCTGATGGCAGCAGCGCGGCAACTGGCGGTCGATACCGGCGCCTGCGAGCTGTTCCTGCAAACCGCACGCGATAACACCATCGCGCAACGACTCTACGAACGACTCGGCTATGTCCGTGATGACCTGTTCCTGGTCTATACCCTGGACGTCCCCGGCCCCTGAGTCAGGCAATTGCGACCGGCGCTTGCTTTTTCACTACTAAACGAACGTACAATAACAAAACGCCGGACCCGATGCCCGGCGCCGGACGCTATGGGCGGGGAGAAATTCGATGTCGCAAGCAGCTTATGACGTGATCGTGGTCGGTGCCGGCCACAACGGGCTGGTCACTGCCTGCTATCTCGCGCGCAGTGGACTGAAGGTGCTGGTGCTCGAGCGCAGCGACAAGGTCGGCGGTGCCGCGGTCAGTCGGCAGATTTACCAGGACATCACCTATTCCAACTGCTCGTACGTCTGCAGCCTGCTGCGGCCGGAAATCATGCGCCAGCTGGAACTGCCGAAGCACGGATTGCAGATCATCCCGTACGAAGGCGGCGCGACCATGATGAGCAATGGCGACCACTACGCCGCTTATCGCAATCCCGATGCCAAGCGCCGCGAAATGGCGCGGCATTCCAAGCGCGATGCCGAGGCGTATCACCGTT
>JANXRY010000108.1 GCA_025356635.1 Gammaproteobacteria bacterium | reverse complement strand
ACGCCGCATGACGACAGCAACTTCAGCACCGTGACCAACTGCGCCTACGCTCCGGCCAGCGGCAAGGGATCGAGCGTGGACTTCACCGTGATGTATGGCGATGGCGAATCGACCCTGAAGATGGATCGGGAAATGAAGAACCACGACGTCGAGGCCGACAAGAAATTTGCCGGCGTCGGCGACGACGCGGTGGTGGTCTCTCCGGCCGTGCAGATCCGGCAGGGCAAGGACCTGCTGGTCCTGGTGTTATTCGGCTTCGACGATGAACCCGCGACCGCCAGGAAGATCGTCGACGTCGCCAAGGCGAGGATGTAGTGCAGGCGGAGCCGGCAACCGAATCCGCAGTACCGGCGTTCAGCCCGGAACAGCGCGAATCGTTTTTCGCCCTGTTGCGTTGAGTGCGCCGTCGCGGGAATTCGATTATGTTGGCGGCTTCCTGCCCTGACCGGAATTCGCAATGACCCGTTCGCGCCTGCTCGCCGGACTCTCGCTGTTTTTGTTGTTGCTGGCGCCGGTGGCGGGCAGCGCCGCACGATCCGATGCCAAGGGCTCGCCATTCGCGACAGCCACCCATGGCCTGGCGAAGCAATCGGGTTTGTTCGATCTGTATCGCGACAGCGCCAAAGGGCGCGTGCTGCTCGGTGTGAATTCGTTCGATACACCCTTCCTGCTGGTGACGTCGCTGCCCTACGGACTGGGCTCGAACGATGTCGGCCTGGATCGCGGCCAGGTCGGCGGCGCGCACATGGTGGAATTCCGCCGCGCCGATCATCGCCTGCTGCTGGTCGAACGCAATACCCGGTTCGAGGCCAGTTCGCCCGACCCGCTTGAACGCGCCAGTGCACGCGAGGCTTTCGCCGAGTCGGTGCTGTGGGCCGGCGACGTGCTCGCTGAAGAAAACGGCGTGGTGCTGATCGATTTTTCGTCCTACCTGGCCGGCGATCGCCACGGCATCGCCCAGCAACTCGAAGCAACCGAGCAGGGCGCCTACAGCGTCGATGCCACGCGCAGCGCCGTGCTGGCGGGCGATGCCAAGGCGTTCCCGGACAACGTCGAGATGGAGGCCCTTCTCACCTTCAGTGGCCCGGGCAAGGGCGCGTTCGTGCGCGACGTTGCCATGGACCCGAAGAGCCTGAGCCTGCGCCAGCGCATCAGCCTGGTGCGCTTGCCGCCAGCGGGTTTCACGCCGCGCCGCTATCATCCGGCCTCCGGTGGCATCGATACCGGCAGCTTCGATTTTTCCCAGCCGCTGTCGCAAAGCCTCGACGTGCGTTACCAGATTCGTTTCCGGCTCGACAAGACCGATCCGAGGGCGGCGCTCAGCCCGGTGAAAAAACCGATCGTGTTCTACCTCGATCCGGGCACGCCCGAGCCGGTGCGTTCGGCCCTGCTCGATGGCGCCAACTGGTGGCGCACGGCGTTCGAGAAAGCCGGTTTCAAGGATGCCTTCCGGGTCGAGCTGCTGCCGGCCGGCGCCGATCCTCTGGACAGCCGCTACAACACCATCACCTGGGCGCATCGTGCCACGCGCGGCTGGTCATATGGCTCGGCGATCGTCGATCCGCGTACCGGCGAGATCATCAAGGGCGCGGTCACGCTCGGCTCGCAGCGCGTGCGCCAGGACATCCTGATTGCCGAAAGTCTGCTCGCGCCTTACGGAAAATCCGATGAGGCGCAGAAGAAAGCGCTGGCCGAACAGATGGCGCTGGCACGCTTGCGCCAGCTGGCCGCGCATGAGGTCGGGCACTCGATCGGTTTTTCGCACAACTTCGCCGCCAGCCGCCAAGGCAACGGCTCGGTAATGGACTATCCGCATCCGCTGCTCACGCTCGACGACAACGGCGGCATCGATCTCAACCAGGCCTACGGCGTGGGTGTCGGTGGCTGGGACGATTTCCTGGTCGCGCACGCCTATGAGCAATTTCCGGCCGGGCAGGAAATGTCGTCGCTGGCCGCCTTGCGCGCGAAGATCGCCGCCGCCGGCTTCGAATACATCAGCGATGATGATTCCCGTGCGCCCGGCTCCAGCCATCCCGATGGCCTGCTTTGGGATTTCGGTGGCGACACCGGGCAAACTTTCGACCTGCTGATGAAGGCGCGGCATAATGCGTTGGCGAATTTCTCGGTCGGCGTGCTCGGCCCGGAGCGCCAGACCGGTGAACTGGAAGCGCGCCTGGTGCCGATCTACCTGTTGCATCGTTACCAGACCGAAGCGGTCGCCAGGCAACTGGCCGGCGCAAGTTATCAATACGGCGAAGCCGGCGAAGGCCATGCCGGCACCACGCCGGTGGCCGCGAACGTGCAGCAGGCAGCCCTGCAACGGCTGGTGCGCACACTCAGTGCCGAGGAACTCGCACTGCCCGCGAATGTGCTCGACCTGATGACGCCGCCGGGAGTGGACTACGCGCGCACCCGCGAATATTTCAGCACCCGCAGTGCACCGCTGTTTGATGCGCTCGCCGCCGTCGAAGCCGGCGCCACGCTGGCGAGCCAGTTCCTGTATTCGCCGGCGCGAATGAACCGGCTGGCCTGGCAACAGGCGCGCGATCCGGCGCAACCGGGCGTGGCCAGCGTGCTCGCAGCAGTGTTCAAAGGCACCTGGCAGCGCGACGCCATCGACAAGAACATCATCGCTGGCGACGCAGTTCAGCTGGCAGCGAATTGGGCAAACCTGAACTGCCTGCTCGATGTCCTCGATGGCAACCAGTTGCACGACCCGGTCAAGGCGCAGGTGCGCCAGGCGCTGGCGCAATGGCAAACCTGGCTAGCGAACAATCCGGGTAGCGCGGCGGTGGCAGCCAGTCGCAAGGAAGCCGCCGACTATCTGCGCAAATACCTCGCCGATCCCAAGTCGGTACCGCGCCACGGCGCCGCCGAGATTCCGCCCGGCGCGCCGATCTGAGCAATGCCAATGAATCCTGCCAACGTGGAGTTGCCATGCACACGCCAACGATGCTTCGTTCCCTGTTTTGTGGGCTTGCCCTGCTGGTCGCCACGCAAGTGAGCGCAACGCCCGCCGCCTGCAGTGACCCGGCGTACCGCCAGTTCGATTTCTGGATCGGGGAATGGCAGGTGCATACGCCGGAAGGCAAATTTGCCGGCGTCAATCGGGTCGAACGCCAGTACGACGGCTGCGTGATCCACGAGCACTACACCACCGGCCGCGGCTACAGCGGCGAGAGCCTGAACAGCTACGACGCCACGCGCAAGGTCTGGCACCAGACCTGGGTCGACAACAGCGGCACACTGCTGCTGCTCGAAGGTGGCCTGGTCGACGGCAAGATGGTGCTGCAAGGTGAACTCGCCGACGACAAGAGAGTGGTCACCAAGCAACGGATCACCTGGACGCCGAATGTCGATGGCAGCGTTCGTCAGCACTGGGAAACCGCCGACGCAAAGGGCGTATGGAGCACCGCCTTCGACGGGCTGTATACGAAAAAGTAGCGTGCCGAATCTAGTGCTGCCGGTTCAGCAGTTCGACTAGGCGGCCGGATGAGCCACTCACGAGCTGCGACAGTTTGTCGTCGACATCGCCCGGCGTGTATTCGATGCGCTGATGCACGCCCGGGCCCAACGCCCGGCCGCCGGCGCCGAAGGCCTGGATAGTCAGCATCGCCGAGGTGGCGGTCGTGGCTGCGCCATCAATGAAAGGTAATTCCTGCGAGCCCAGCACCTCGGCATTCACACGAACGAGGATGTCGGCTTGCGCCGGGCTGTCCACCACGGTCGCGCCGGAATTGCGTAGGTGTTGTTCGACCATTTGTTTCGCCGGGCCAGATAACGTCGAATCGCCTTCGCTGATGACGGCGATCGAATGTTGCCCGGCACGACGCTCGAATTTCGCTTGCTGACGCAGGTTGGCCGGTAGCGTTGGCACCTGCACGAACACCGGTTCGTCCGAAGCCGGCTCGCTGGCGCCCGGCGCAGGTTTCGGTTTTTCGGCGGCGGCCATGGCTGGCGGTGTCGGCGCAACGGGGGCGATCGCAAGTGGCGCGGGCACCGTCGCCGTCGCAGCCATTGCAATGCTCGCGGCAGCAGCAGGCGTTGGCACGGGCGGCGTCACGATTGCGTTGGTGGTGACCGCCGCGACTGCGATCGGTTCCGGCTTCGGCAGCAGCAATCCGCGCCCGGCGAACACCCCTGCCACCACAAGTATCGCGACTAGCCCGGCCCACAGCGGCCAACGCCTGGTTGCCACGCCCGGCGCAGTAACCACCGCAGGTGTTGCCTGGCCCGGCCGGGTCGAAACATGCGGCGTGGCTGAAGCCCCCGGCAAGGGGGAAGGCGGCCGTGAAGCGCCTGGCGTGGCCGGCAGCATCTGCGTTGCCGCCGCCCCGAGCGCCGGCAGCGTCTTGAACGTGAGCGCGCCGCCCTGACCGACAAGCGGATGAACCTGGAGGTCGGCGATCAGCGCATGCACGTCTTGATAACGCGTCGCCGGATCTTTGGCCAGCATCTTCGCCAGCAACGCGGCGACCTCGGCATCGACTTCTTCGTTGAGGCTGCGCACGTCGGGAATTTCCGACTGCACTACATCAAGCATCAGCTTGAGCGGGCTTTCGTCGGAGAACGGCGTGCGCCCGGTGAGCATTTCGAACAGCACAATGCCGAGCGCGAAGATGTCCGAGCGCGCATCCACCGGCTTGCCCAGACACACTTCCGGCGAAAGGTAACCGGGCGTGCCGACCAGTTGGCCGGTCCCGGTGAGCTTGCTGTCGAACTCCTGGTTGGCCAAGGCAATGCCGAAGTCGGCGATCTTCACTTGCCCGCGTTGCGTGAGCAGCAGGTTGGCCGGCTTGATGTCGCGATGGATCACGCCGTGGTCGTGCGCCACCGCCAAGCCTTGCGCGGTCTGAAACAAAACCTTCAGGGCATCGGCCACGCGCAGTCGGTGCTCGCGCAGGAGCACGGAGGACAGCGATTCGCCGTCAACGAATTCCATTGCGAAAAACGGCTGGCCGTTATCTTCGCCGATGAAGTGGATCTGCAGGATATGCGGGTCGTTGAGCGCCGCCATCGAACGGGCTTCGCGCAGGAAGCGCTCAACCAGGGACGGATCGTGCGCCAGCACCGGCGACAATTCCTTGATCGCCACGAAGCGCGCCAATCCTGGTTCGTAGCCTTTGTAGACCACACCCATGCCGCCTCGGCCCAGTTCGGCCACGACTTCGTAATGCCCGATATGCGTCTTCATCCGCGCCGCTCCGGTGTCTGTGCCGATGGTAGCGCCGACGCCCCTGGCAGGATAGTCGCCCGGGCCAACGCTCACCGTGACTGGCGTAGGATGCGACAGCAACCGCGCCAGGAAATAATCGCGGGCCAATTCCCGGGAGGATTTGACATGAAGAAATGGCTGAAGCGTTTGGCAATGCTGTTCGCCGCGTTGGTTCTGGCGGCGGTCGGCCTGGTGGCGATCGCATGGTGGAAAACCGCGCAGGGCCTGGCGCGCACCTACGTGGTCAACGATCCGCCGCTGACCCTCGCCCGCGATCCGGAAACAATGGCGCGCGGCGCGCACCTGTTCGCCACGCGTGGCTGCGCCGACTGCCATGGCGCCGACGGCGCTGGCAAGTTGGTATTCGACGCCGGTCCGGTGATCAGGCTGGTTGCACCGAACATCACTCCTGGTGGCGTGGTCAAGGGAATCAGCGGCGACCAGATCGCCGCGGCGATCCGGCATGGGGTCAAGCCCGATGGGCACCCGATGCTGTTCATGCCTTCAAATGACTTCAAGAACTTCAGCGATGCCGATACCGCCGCGCTGGTCGCCTACATGCAAACGCTGGTCGCGTCGGGCAATGACCCGGGTCCGACGGAAATCCGTCCGCTCGGCCGCGTGCTCTATCTGTTTGGCAAGTTCCCGTTGCTGCCGGCGGAAACGATCGACCACGCGCCGCGTGCGCGTTCCGCGCCGGCAGTCGCCGCCACTGCCGAATACGGCCAGTACCTCGCACAGGGCTGCACCGGCTGCCATGGCCATGATTTCGCCGGGCAGCATGTGCCAGGCACGCCGCCGGAGTTCCCGGACGCACAGAACCTGACGCCGGCCAATCTCGGCACCTGGAGCAACGAAGATTTCCGGCGTGCACTGCGTACCGGCAAGCGGCCGGACGGCAGCGCCCTCAAGGACTTCATGCCTTGGCGAACCTTTGCCAAGCTCAGCGATACCGAGATTGATGCGCTCTATGTCTACCTGCACACCGTTCCGTCGGTGCACACCCCGGTCAAGCGCTAGATGTCCACGCGCCTCGCCGGAAGGCGGGGCTCAATCCCAGGAATAGATTTCCCAGTACACCGGCGCCACGCCGCCGCGATCGGCATCGGTACGATCGAGCCGGCCGTTGCCGTTGTCATCGTAGAGGTAATACGGCTTGCCGTGCAGCGGCGTGATTCGAACCATGGTCAATTGTCCGGCGAGCCGGTACTCCTCGACGACATCGCCATTGTCAGCGGTGTGAATGCTCACCGTCGGCGCCGCTTCGGTGGACGGCGGCGAGGGAATTTTCTCGGGAATGGGCGCATCCTTCGTTGCGGGCGCCGGCGCGGCGGTGGATGCGGCGGCGGCCAGGGCCAGAAGCATTGCGGGTAACGACATGGGCTTCTCCTTGAAAGGGAATCGTACAATGTACGCCTGTCGTCCGGAACCCAGCCCATGTCCCGCCTAGTCCTGATCGACGGCTCTTCCTACCTGTATCGGGCGTTCCACGCGTTGCCGCCACTGACCGGCCCGGACGGTTCTCCAACCGGCGCGCTGTTCGGCGTGGTCAACATGCTGCGCGCAACGCTCAAGGAAAATCCCGACTACACCGCTTTCGTGGTCGATGCCTCCGGGCCGACCTTCCGCGATGCGCTCTATCCCGAATACAAGGCTCATCGGCCGCCGACGCCGCCGGATCTGAAAGCGCAAGTCGAGCCGATGATGAAGATCGTCGAAGCGCTCGGTTTTCCAATCCTGCGCGTGTCCGGCGTCGAAGCCGACGACGTGATCGGCACATTGGCGCTGCAAGCTTCGGCGCAGGGCATACCGGTGACGATCTCGACCGGTGACAAGGATTTCGCCCAGCTCGTGCGCCCTGGCATCACCCTGACCAACACCATGACCGGCAGCGTGCTCGACGAAGCCGGCGTCGTCGAAAAATTTGGCGTCAAGCCCGTGCAGATCGTCGATTATCTCGCATTGATGGGCGATGCCGTGGACAACGTGCCCGGCGTGGACAAATGCGGCCCAAAGACGGCGGCGAAATGGCTGGGCGAATACGGTACCTTGGCCGCAGTGATGGCGAATGCGGACAAGATCTCCGGCAAGATCGGCGAGAACCTGCGCGCCGCGTTGCATCGACTGCCGCTCAACGAGCAGCTGGTGACGATCAAGACGGACGTGCCGCTTGAGGTCGGTGCCAGCGACCTCAAGCTGAGGCCAAAACACTTCGAAGACTTGAAACAACTGTATGCGCGCTATGGCTTCAATGCCGCGCTGCGCGAATTGGAAAAGGAGTCAGATCCCTTTTCTGAAAATCAGAAAAGGGATCTGACCCCTATTTCCACCCCTATTTCCACGGAGCTCGCTGCCCCAGGCGAATACGAGTGCGTAACTACCGAATCGCAACTGTCGGCCTGGATCGCTCGTCTGCGTGCGGCCGACGAATTCGCCTTCGATACTGAAACCGATGCGCTCGATCCGATGCGCGCCAATCTCGTCGGCCTGAGTTTTTGCATCGAACCAAGGCAAGCGTGTTATATCCCGCTCGCCCACGACTACCCCGGCGTGCCGACACAATTGCCGCGCGCTGCGACGCTGGCGGCATTGCAATCCTTGCTTGAGGATCCGAACAAAGCCAAGGTCGGCCAGCACGGCAAGTACGACCTGCATATCCTCAATCGCCATGGGATCGAGGTGCGTGGCTACCGCGACGACACCATGCTCGAATCCTTCGTGCTCGATGCCGGATTGCAGCGCCACGACATGGATACGCTGGCCGCGCGCCACCTCGGCTATGCGACCATCAAGTACGAGGACGTCGCCGGCAAGGGCGCCAAGCAGATCCTGTTCTCGCAGGTGGCGCTCGATGACGCTACCCGGTACGCGGCCGAAGATGCCGACGTGACCTTGCGCTTGCATCGCGTGTTGTCGGAAAAATTGCACGCCGCGCCTTCACTGGAACGCGTCTACCGCGAGATCGAAATGCCGCTGGTGCCAGTGCTCGAATGCATGGAAGCCAATGGCGTGATGATCGATGCCGTCGAATTGCGCCGACAGAGTGTCGATCTTTCGCAACGCATGCTCGCAGCCCAGCAACGCGCCACCGAGCTGGCGGGCCGGACCTTCAACCTCGATTCACCGAAACAGATCGGCGCATTGTTGTTCGACGAATTGAAACTGCCGGCGCTGGTGAAAACACCGACCGGCGCGCCTTCCACCAACGAGGAAGCGCTCGAAGCAATCGCCGATCAGCACGAACTGCCGCGCCTTATCCTCGACTACCGCGGTCTGGCCAAG
>JANXRY010000093.1 GCA_025356635.1 Gammaproteobacteria bacterium | reverse complement strand
CTTGGCCACGCGCTGGTAGGTATGGTCGATGCTGGCATCGACCGGGTCGCCCTGCTTGGTCTTGAGGCGATACTTCTTGTCCCAGATATCGTAGGACGCCGGTTGCATGGCGATGCCCTGCGCCGCTTCCATGCCGACTTGATTCTTGACCGCTTCCAGGCGAACCGTACTCATTGTTCTTGCTTCCTCCACCAACGCCTGGTTACCAGGCGCAGATTCAATAATTGTTGTGACCGCCGTCGCAGCAAAATACGAAAACGTCGGGAGCACGCGCCTGCAGGGCAAAGCCCCGACGCGCTGACGTGTTCCGCTGGTAATCGTCCATGCCGTCTCGCCCATGGCGTCGTACAGGCCTGCAAAAACCCCATGGATAGGGGCCTCCCCCCGGCACCCACCCAACATCTTGTGTGGGGCCGGAGGTCAAAACTACGCCGGAGCCTGGAGACTGTCAACCGCCTGTCATACCGCGGTTTCAGCGGACAAATCCTTTCCCGGCAAGGGTTTGCGCAGTGCAGCACGAATAAAACAATTGTCCGGGAACCTTGCGGACAGGGCAGGGTCAGCAGCGTTTGTTAATCTGGCTCCCCGCCCATATAACCATGCCCATGCGCCCCTCCTCTTTGTTCGCCTGCCTGTTGCTGGCCGCCCTTGGCGGCGGCGTGACCGCCCGTTTGCTCACCGCCGTGCCCGGCGAGGCCCGGATTGACCAGACCCCCGGCGCGGCCCTGGCTGATCAGGCCGTGTCCGCTGCCCTGCCGCAGGCGGCTTGGGCGACCCTGCCGGCGCAAGCCGGTGGCGCCCCCCTGCCCTCGCTGGCGCCGATGCTGGAAAAAGTCACACCGGCGGTGGTGAACATCTATACCCGCCAGGTCGTTCGCGTCCAAAACCCCATTGCCGAATTCTTCGGTGGCGGCGGTTTCCCCCAGGAACGCGTGCAGCAAGCGCTGGGCTCGGGTGTCATTGTCGATGCGACGCGCGGCCTGATCCTGACCAACAACCATGTCATCGAGGGCGCCGACGCGGTCTCGGTGACCTTGTCGGATGGGCGAACCTTCGAGGCCCAGCCGGTCGGCGCCGATGCCGACACCGATGTGGCGGTGATCCGCATCAATGCCACTGGCCTGAATTCCCTGCCGCTGGCCGATTCCGACAGCTTGCGGGTCGGTGACTTCGTGGTCGCGGTCGGCAACCCGTTCGGCCTCGGCCAGACCGTCACCAGCGGCATTGTTTCTGCGGTTGGCCGCAACGGCCTGACTGGTTTCGGCTACCAGAACTTCATCCAGACCGATGCTTCGATCAACCCGGGTAATTCCGGCGGTGCGCTGGTCAACCTGCGCGGTGAATTGGTGGGCATCAATGCCGCCAGCTACAACCCGCACGGCAGTGCCGCCGGCAACATCGGCCTCGGCTTCGCGATCCCGGTGAACCTGGCGCGCGAAGTGATGCGCCAGCTGATGGCCTACGGCGAAGTGCGGCGCGGTTCGCTCGGGCTCGACAGCCGCGACGTGACCCCGGACCTCGCCAAGCAATACGGTCTCAGCAATAGTCGAGGCGCGCTGGTCGTGCGCGTCTATCGCGGCTCGCCGGCGGAGCAGGCCGGGATCAAGCCCGGCGACCTGGTGACCGCCGCCAATGGCCAGCGCATCGACACCAGCGAAGCCCTGCACAACCTCGAAGGCCTGCTGCCGGTCGGGCAGCCGGTGCGCCTGCAATTCCTGCGCGACGGGCAAGCGCTGGTGGCGGCAACCACGCTCAAGGCGCAACCGAAGGAAGTGGATGGCGCGCAAATCGACGCCCGCCTTGCCGGTGCCAGTTTCAGCGACCTGCCCGAACGCTACCGGCAACAAGGCTTGCGCGGCGTGGTGATCAGCAAGATCGCGCACGCAAGCCGCGCCGAGCAAAACCAGCTCGCTGCCGGCGACCTGGTGCTGGCGGTGAATCGGCGCCAGATCGAGGATCTGAACGCCTTTCGCGCCCAGCTCGGTGCGCGGCCAGCGCAACTGGCGCTGGTCCTGCAACGCGGCAGCGCACGCGGCGAGCTGGAAATGAAGTGAGTTCCCAATCGAAATCGGGCGCGCTGACCCTGCTGGCGGTACTGGCTTTCTTCGGCGTGTGCTGGGCGGCCCGCGACCTGCTGATCCCGGTGATGCTGGCGATGTTCCTGGCGCTGATCGCCAACCCGATGGTCACGCGCTTGCACAAGTGGTGGATCCCGCGCTGGCTCGGCGCGCTCGGCGTGGTCTTCGGTGGCTTGGCCGCTGGCATGTTCATGGCCAGTTTGTTGGTGGGGCCAGCCAGCGACTGGATCGTGCAGGCTCCCACCGAGCTGCGCCACCTGGCGCCGAAACTAAAAAGCCTCACCCGGCAAGTCGAACAGGTCAACAAGACTGCGGCCTCCATCGTCAAAGCCACCGGTGCCAGCACGCCGGCCACAGTAGTCGCTGCCGACATCGACAAGCCGCATGCGCCCAATCTGTGGGCACTGATTTCCGGAACGCCACGCATGCTGGCTCTGGTCGTGGTGGTGGTACTGCTCAGTTATTCCTTCCTGGTCTACGGCGAAGGCCTGCAACGGCAGGCGATCGCGCAAACCTCGGACCCGCGCAAGAAAGCCCTGACCATCGACATCCTGCGCACGATCGAATCGGAAGTGTCGAGCTATGTGCTGACCATCTGCGCGATCAACACGATCCTGGGCCTGTTGCTGACCGGCGCGCTCTGGTGGTTGGGGCTCGACCTCAGCGATGCCCTGCTCTGGGGCACGGTCGCGGCCCTGCTCAATTTCGTGCCTTACGTCGGCCCGCTGACCGGCGTGATTGCGCTGGCACTGGTTGGCGTGGTCGCGTTCGACCAACCGGGCAAGATGATCGTCCCGCCGCTGCTGTACCTGGGCCTGCACGTGCTCGAATCGCAGCTGGTCACGCCACTGGTGCTCGGTCGGCGGATGGCGGTCTCGCCGCTGATCGTTCTGCTCTGGCTGATGCTCTGGGGCTGGTTGTGGGGAATTGCCGGTCTGCTACTGGCGGTACCGATGCTGACCAGCTGCAAGATCGTCGCCGAGCGGGTCGAACGCTGGCAGGGCTGGGCGAAAGCGATCGAGTGAGCGGGTCATCATCGAACCGAGCCGGGCGCGGTAAACTAGGCGCGTGATTCCTGCTCCGCGCGCCCTCAGCCTCGACCTCGACGACACGCTCTGGCCGATCTGGCCGGTGATCGAGCGCGCCGAAGCCGCGCTCGATGCTTTCCTGCGCGAACGCGCCCCGCGCACCGCCGAGTTGTACCCGGTATTGACCATGCGCGCCCTGCGCGACCGCATTGCCAGCGAACATCCGCAGCATGCGCACGACTTCACCCGGCAGAGGTTGCTCTCGCTGCAACATGCGCTGCGTGATGCCGGCGACGACGAGGCGCACGCCGAGGACGCCTTCCACGCCTTCTACGACGCCCGCAATAAAATCGAGTTCTATCCTGATGCCTTGCCGGCGCTGGATCGCCTGGCTGCGCGCTTCCCGGTGGCGGCGCTGACCAATGGCAACGCCGACCTGGCCCGCATCGGTATTGCCCATCGCTTTGTGGTGTTTGTGTCGGCGCGCAACGAAGGCCACGCCAAACCCGATGCACCGATCTTCCATTCAACCTGCCGGCAGCTCGGCGTCGAACCGCACGAAGTGCTGCACATCGGCGATGATCCCGAACTCGATATCGCCGGTGCACGGCGCGCCGGTTTGGGTAGTTGCTGGATCAATCGCCGCAACGAAGCTTGGCCGCTCGATTTGCCATCGCCCGACCTGCAATTCACCACGCTGGATGCACTGGCCGATTGGCTGGATGCAACCCACCCCATCACGGAATCCGCATGAGCCTGCCCGCCTGTTTTCAGGAACACGCACAGTTCACCGATGCCAGCGCCGACGCGCGCATGCTGGTCACGCTCGATCGCCCGCGATATCCGGCCTGGCATGCCGCGCAAACCGCTTCGGTGCAGACCTGGCTCGATAGCCACGGCTATGACGGCAGCGGCGGCAGCGTCCTGGCCTTACCCGAAAGTAACGGGCAACTGCGCCGCGTCGTGGTCGCCATCGATGATGCCGGCGACCCGCTGGCACTCGCGCACTTGCCGATGCTGTTGCCGGATGGCCTGTATCGGCTCGACCCAGCATCGCCGTTGCCCCTCGATGCCACGCTTGCCTTGCTCGGCTGGGGATTGGGTGCGTATCGCTTCGATCGCTATACCAAGTCCAAGCCGGTGGCGCGCTTGCTGCTGTCCGACGTTGGCGAGGCGTCGGAAAGCTTGGCGGAATTGTCTGCCTGGCTCTTGGTGCGCGATCTGGTTAACACACCGACCGAGCACATGGGTCCGGCGGAACTGGAAGGCGCCGCGCGGCAGCTAGCACATGTCCACGGCGCGAAGCTCAACGCGATCGTCGGCGATGATCTGCTCGCGCAGAATTTCCCGACCATCCACGCGGTCGGTCGCGCCAGCCATCGCGCGCCGCGGCTGATCGAGCTCGAATGGGGCGACCCGGCGCATCCGCGTATCGCGGTGGTCGGGAAAGGCGTGTGCTTCGACACCGGCGGCCTGGACATCAAGGGCAGCGACGGCATGCGCAATATGAAAAAAGACATGGGCGGCGGCGCGCACGCGCTCGCCCTTGCCCACTTGGTGATGTCGCAGCGGCTGCCGGTGCACTTGATCATGCTGGTGCCGGCGGTGGAGAACGCGATCGCTGGCAATGCTTATCGTCCGGGCGAGGTGATCGTGACGCGGCAGGGCTCGAGCGTGGAAATCGACAACACCGACGCCGAAGGCCGGCTGGTGCTGTGCGATGCCTTGGCTTACGCCGCCGAAAAACAGCCGGCGCTGCTACTCGACTTCGCCACGCTCACCGGCTCGGCGCGCGTCGCGCTCGGCCCGGACGTGCCGGCGCTGTTCTGCAACGATGAAGCACTCGCCGCCGATTACCTCGCCGCCGGCGAACGCATGCGCGACCCGATCTGGCGAATGCCGCTGTGGCAGCCGTACCAGGGCATGCTCAAATCGACCATTGCCGATCTCGGCAATGCCGGCCACTCACGCCTCGGCGGCGCGATCACCGCCGCCTTGTACCTGGAACGCTTTGTTCCCGACGGCCTGCCCTGGGCGCATCTGGACCAATACGCCTGGAACGACAGCGCGCGCCCGGGCAAGCCGGCCGGCGGCGAGGCGCAAGGCCTTCGCGCGGCGTATGCAATGCTCAAGGCACGCTACGCAAATTGCTGATATCCCAGATTGGAGTGACCATGTCCCGTCCCGAAGAATTGCTCGGCCAATTGCGCATCAACCGCGACGAGACGCCACCGCCCTCGCGACGCGGTCTGTGGATCGTGTTCGCAGCGATCCCGCTACTACTGATTCTCGTCTGGGCGCTGTGGTCTAAGTTTGCCGGCGCGCCGAGCCTGGAAGTGCAAACCACGCCGGTGATTTCAGTCGGCGGCAGCGGCGCCTCAGTGCTTGACGCCACTGGCTACGTCACCGCCCGACGCATCGCCACGGTGTCGTCGAAAGTCACCGGCCGGGTCAAGGAAGTGCTGATCGAGGAAGGCCAGCACGTTACCGAAGGCGAAGTGCTCGCTTATCTGGATCCCATCGACGCCAATGCCCAGGAGGCGCTGAGCCAGGCGCAACTGGCCGCGGCGCAATCGCAGTTGGCGCAGGCGCAGGCCATGCTGCGCTGGGCCGAGCACGATTACGCCCGGCAGAAAGATCTGGCGGCGCAAAAACTCGTGGCCGCCTCGGCACTCGATGCTGCCCAGACCGAGCGCGATTCGCGTGCCGCGCAACTGGTCAGCTTGCAGCGCGCGGTGCAGGTTTCCCAAGATCAACTCAAGATCGCCAGTAATGGCGTCGACAACACGGTGATCCGCGCGCCGTTCACCGGCGTGATCGTCGACAAGGCGGCGCAGCCTGGCGAAATGATCTCGCCGATCTCGGCCGGCGGCGGTTCGATCCGCACCGGCATCGGCACCTTGGTGGACATGGATTCGCTGGAAGTGCAGGTCGATGTCAACGAGGCCTACATCGGCCGGGTGACGCCGAAGATGCCGGTTGAGGCCGTGCTCAACGCCTATCCGGACTGGAAGATTCCGGCTGAGGTGATCGCCATCGTGCCCACCGCCGACCGCAGCAAGGCCACGGTGAAAGTACGCATCGCACTCAAACAGCACGGCACGCGGATCGTGCCGGACATGGGCGTGCGCGTGTCCTTCTTGGAAGAGGCGAAACCCGACGCGGTCGCCACGCCGGCGCAGATCCTCGTTGCCAAGAATGCGATCCGCCAAGAGGGCGGCGAAGGCATCGCCTTCGTCATGAACAACGGCAAGGCCGAACGGCGCGTGCTGCGTCTCGGCGCCACTGTCGGCGATAATCGCCAGGTGCAGTCCGGCCTGCAGGTTGGCGACCAGGCCATTGTTGACGCGCCTGCGGGCCTGAAGGACGGCGACGCCGTAACCCTCAAGCCGAACGAGTAAGATCGCCGCATGGCTGAATTCCCACCCTTTGTTTTCGAGTCGCACGAGGCCAGTGATGAGCAACAACCAATCGATGATTCAGATTCGAAGCGTTACCAAATCCTACGAGCGCGGCAAGCAGAAGGTCGAAGTGCTGCATGGCCTCACGCTAGATGTGCCGCAGGGCGATTTCGTCGCGCTGATGGGCCCATCGGGCTCGGGCAAGACCACCTTGCTCAACCTGATCGGCGGTCTGGATACGCCAACCTCGGGCGAAGTCTCGGTCGGCGGTGAGCGCATCGACAAGCTGTCTGGCGGGCAACTGGCCAAGTGGCGCAGCCGCAATGTCGGCTTCGTCTTCCAGTTCTACAACCTGATGCCGGTGCTCACTGCCGAAGGCAATGTCGAATTGCCCTTGCTGCTGACCAAACTATCGTCGACGCAACGCAAGAGATCCGTGGCGGTCGCGCTGCAACTGGTCGGCCTGGCCGATCGCGCCAAGCACAAGCCACGCGAGCTGTCCGGCGGCCAGGAACAGCGCGTGGCCATCGCCCGCGCGATCGTTTCCGATCCGCAGTTACTGGTCTGCGACGAACCCACCGGCGATCTCGACCGGGCCACCGCCGACGAAATCCTGAAACTGCTGCAGGCGCTCAATCGCGACTACGGCAAGACCATCGTGATGGTCACTCACGATCCACTCGCCGCCGGTTATGCCAAGCGCATCCTGCACCTCGACAAGGGCAGGCTGGCCGATCAATCCGGGTCAGCGTGAGGAACGCGCCATGACCAAGACCGGATTCGTCGTCGCCAACCTGTTCCGCAAGAAGACCCGCACCATCCTGACTTTGCTGTCGGTGATCATGGCCTTCCTGCTATTCGGCCTCTTGCAGTCGGTCAACCACATCTTCAGCGCCGGCCCGGATTTCCTCGGCGCCACTCGGCTGATCAGCCAGGCACGTGTGTCGTTCACGCAGCCACTGCCGTTGTCGATGCTGCCCAAGCTCGAGGCAATTCCGGGCGTGACCCGGGTCGGTTACTCGCAATGGTTTGGTGGCGTCTGGCAGGAAAATACGCCGTTGATCATGTTCGCAGTCAACCCGCAGCGGCACCACGACATCTATCCGGAATGGGTGATGCCGGAAACCCAGTGGCAGGCGTTCGCCAACACCCGCACCGCGATGATTGCCGGCAAGCAGCTGGCTGACAAGTACGGCTGGAAGGTCGGGCAGAAGATCCCGATCGCTTCGAACATCTATCCGCAGAAAAACGGCAGTAAGTCCTGGACTTTCGACCTGGTCGGCATCTTCGAAGGCAAGGACGAGGACTGGAAAAAGCGCGCGTCGCTGGTCTACATCAACCACGACTACTTCGACGAGGCCAACCAGTTCGGCAGCGGTCGCACCAATTTCTACGTGCTCAAGCTCGCCGACGGCAACAAAGCAGCGGCGATCGCGGCGACGGTGGACAAGATGTTCGAGAATTCGCCCGACGAAACCAAGACCCAGACCGAGAAGGATTTCAACGTCGGCTTCATCAAGCAGATCGGCGACATCGGCCTGATCGTGCGCTGGATTTTGTTCGCGGTGTTCTTCACCCTGCTGCTGGTTGTTGGCAACACCATGGCGCAGAGCGTGCGCGAACGGGTACCGGAACTGGCCGTGCTCAAGACGCTCGGTTTCTCCGACGGCAGCGTGCTCGGCTTCGTGCTGGCCGAGGCCGGCGCCCTGTGCCTGATCGGCGGCCTGATCGGCATGTCCCTGGCGACCTTGCTCGGCGCAGTCGTGGAAAAAGGCAGCGGCGGGCAGTTCGCACTGCAAGTGAGCGGCGCGGTATGGACGACGGGACTGCTGGCGATCGTGCTGATGAGCCTGGCCGTGGGCCTGTTGCCGGCCTTGCGCGCGCAGCGGCTGAAGATTGTTGATGCGCTTGCCGGGCGCTAATGGAGACGACACATGTTTAGTCAAATCATCGCCATCACCGGTCTGAACCTGAAGAGCATCCCGCAACGCTGGGCGCCGTCGTTGGTGATCGTCGTCGGCTTGGCCGGCGTGGTTGCGGTGTTCACCGCGCTACTGGCAATGGCCACAGGTTTCGAAAGCACGCTCAAGGCCAATGGCCGCACCGATGTTGCCATCGTGATGCGCGGCGGTTCGGATACCGAGTTGAACTCCGGCATGGGCCGTGACGCCACGACCCTCATCAAGTTGGCACCGGGCATCCGCAAGGGCGCCGACGGCCAGCCGTTGGCGGCCGCCGAGATGATGGTGATCGCCGAGCTGGTGCGCCAGGGCGACAAAGCCAATGGCGCCAACATCACCGTGCGCGGCGTCGAACCGGCGTCGTTCGCCCTGCGACCGCAATTGAAGATCATTGCCGGCCGCAAGTTCCAGCCAGGCCTGCGCGAGCTGATCGTCGGCCACGGCGTGGCCCGGGCATTCCAGGGGGCCGAGCTCGGCCAGACCATCCGGATGCGTGGTTCGGAATGGAAAGTGGTCGGCGTATTCGATGCCGGCGACTCACACGACAGTGAGTTGTGGACCGACGTCGGTGTGGCCCAAACCACTTTCAATCGCCAGGGTTTCAGTTCGGTACTGGCCGCACTCGACAACACGAAGGCACTGGCCACGCTGAAGGCATCGCTGCAAGCCGATCCGCGACTGTCCGTCGATGTGCAATAGACATAGTAGCGATACCGCCGCCCCGCCTTGGTCGCATGCGTCGGCACCAGCCGCTGGCCCGCCTCGTCGAACAGCAGCCCGGTCAGCAGGCTGGCGCGCGGTGCGGGGGATTTGTCCTCCCGCTCCTGGCTGTTGCCGGCAAGGCGTTCCTGCACCGCATCCCACAGCTCCGGCGCGACGATGGCGTCGTGCTCCCCGGGATGGCAGACACCCTTGTGCACCACCTCGCCGCGATAAAGCCGGTTGCCGAGCAGCTGATACAGATTGCCCCGGGTGATCGGCAGTCCGCCCGTCACCTTCCCGTCGGGCGACACGCGGCGCTTGCTGACCGTGCCGTCGGCGGCCAGGTGATCGCGCAGCTTTCGCACCGAGCACAGGGCGACATAGCTCTGGAACACGTGCCGCACAGTGGCGGCTTCGGCTGGGTCGATCACCAGCTTGCGGTCGCGCACGACATAGCCGAGCGGGGTGTAGCCGCCCATCCACATGCCCTTGCGCTTGGAGGCGGCGATCTTGTCGCGGATGCGCTCGCCGGTGACCTCGCGCTCGAACTGGGCGAAGGACAGCAGCATGTTGAGCGTCAGCCGTCCCATGCTGGTGGTGGTGTTGGACTGGTGGGTGACGGAGACGAAGCTGATGCCCTGGGCGTCGAACACGTCGACGATCTTGGCGAAATCGGCGAGGGAGCGGGTCAGGCGATCGACCTTGTAGA
This sequence comes from Gammaproteobacteria bacterium, assembly GCA_025356635.1. Lineage (GTDB taxonomy): Bacteria > Pseudomonadota > Gammaproteobacteria > Xanthomonadales > Xanthomonadaceae > Arenimonas. Next base: position 90 of record JANXRY010000093.1, on the reverse strand, counting down.
CCACGACGATGTCGATGAGGCCCAAGGCGATGTCGGCCAGCAGCGCCTTGAGCCCGGGCCGCTCGGTGTTGCCGCCGGAGAAGCCGCCGT
>JANXRY010000066.1 GCA_025356635.1 Gammaproteobacteria bacterium | reverse complement strand
GTTTCTTGATGGCCATGCGACGGTTCATGCGCAGCACCTGCGCGGTCACCTCGGCGGTCACACCGGGATTGCCGTCGCGGTCGCCGCCGATCCACGAGCCGAAAGTAGGAATTTCCTGCAGGGTCTTTGAGTGAAGCGACTGGCGCCCCTAAAGCAAACTCAATATATCGCCCGGTGGTGGCTGTTATGCGGTAAATGCCACCGCCGATCCTGTAAGTAAAATCGTAACCCAGCCCTTGAGGGTCTTTGATCGATAGCACTTGCCCGGTAGCGCTGTAACGCTGCACGGAATCGTTGACCCACGTCAGCGTGTACGTGCCATCCGAGTCCTTGATCAGAGACGCCAATACTCCAGGCGTAGTGGGTTTCCACGTATTTGCCACCGTGTCCGGCACAAAGCGAAAACTTCCACGCCCCGGCACCCTGATGACGACATCCGTCGCGCCACTTGGCGTTAGTGCGTAATCGAAATTGCTGTCCCAGTATCTTCCGAACAGCCCATCATGGGTATTGAAGCTCCGATATTGGAGGTCGAGAGTCAGTGGAACGGCATCCGCAGTTTGGAAGAGCCTCCTGGTCTCGACCTGTTGTCCGGATGAAAGATCCGTCGGGTCGCCAGCAAATACCGCCTCTCCATGCTTCGTGCCGCTGCCCATGTCACAGGGGTCAAGTGGCTCTTTGTTCCCGCCGGAAGCTCCACCGCCCCCACCAAGAAAACCGAGGCCGATCGCACCTCCGGCGCCCGTATCGAAGACCATGGTGTAACAGACCAACTGCCCGAACTCATTTGTCCCACCCGAAATTTCACCGGCGGCACATTTGACACCTTGAACGGTGATCTGCCCAATGTCCGCCGCGGCAAGAGTCTGCGTTGGCAGCATGCCGAAAACGCACACAAGCATAGCTAGGGCAAAGGCGCTAACACGGCAAAGATGATTCATGCTGGTACTCGATCCGTTGGAGTTCTGCGCGACAGGCAGGGCATACGAAGAATATCAGACACTCATCGCCCAATTAGGGCTCTGCATCGAACCGCCGCAACGCCTCGGCCACGTTCGCCGGTTGCGCCATCATCGGCATGTGGCCACAGCCGGCCAGCAACACGGTCTGGCTGTGCGGCAACCCGGCGCGGAAAATGTCGGCCGCGCTGACGTCGATCACGCGGTCGTCGCGGCACCAGAGCAGCAATACCGGCAGGCGGAGGTTCGGCAACTGCGACTGCAGTTCGAACGCCTCCGGGCCGCGGCCGATGGCATCGAGCACCTGCTGCTCGAACGCGACGTCGGCGCGGCGCTGCGCGACGAGCGCGCGATCCACCGGCCACGGTACGAACGGCGGATCGACGAAGACGATGCCGAGATAGCGATGCAGTTCAGCACGGGTTTTCACTTCGAAGGGATTGCGCCCGGCCAGCACTTGCCGGCCAAAATCGTTACCGCTGAAACGCACGCCAGCCGACGACATCAAGACCAGTCGCTGGGCGACATCGGGATGGCGCGCGAGCAATAGCCCGGCAATCTGTCCGCCCATCGAATGGCCGACCAAGAGCACTGGCCGATCTTTCAGCATCGCGATGAAATCCGCCAACCGTTCCGCCTGCGCAATCGGCCCGTAATCGGCACTGGCCTGGCGTTCACTTTCGCCCCAGCCGGGCAGGTCGGGGGCGATCACCCGATTGGTTTTCGCCAACTCGCGCATCAGCGGCAGCCAGTTTTCCTTGCTGCCGGTAAATCCATGTACCAGCACGATCAATGGACCGCTACCCGCTTCGAGATAGCTCCAGCGATGTTGCGCCGCTTCCAATGATCGCTGGCTGGCGCCGGCCAGCCAACGCTGTCGTGCGAATTCGGCCTGCAGCACGCGTTCGGGCATGACCACGGCCATGCCGACCGTGGTCAGCGCCACGCCCAGCGAGATCGCCAGCGCGGCGCGACGCTTGCTCATGCCGATGCGTTCGCCATTACGGTTTTGCCGGCGGCTTGTCGGCAAGCGCGGCTTCAACCGAAACAATGGTGATCGGATGCAGCCCCGGACGCGCCTTGGCGAACACCGCGCGGGCGAAGGCCAGGCCATCCGACGTCTTCGCCAGTTCACCGTAGGTCGGCATGATCAACTTGCGTCGGCCAATGCGCGCGAGGAACGCCGCGATCGCCGGGCGCGCGGATAGATCGCCGCTGCGTATCGTGAGCGGATACCAGCGCTGGGCGATTTCGCCATTGGCGCTGCCGGTGAAATGGAAAGCGTCGTTGAGCGATTGGATCTGGGCAACGCTGAGCGTTTCCGGCATGCCTTCGATGAAATGCACCCACTCCTGCGTGGTCCACTTCGCAGTGTCGAGATCGGTGGCGGCCGCATGGCCGGCCAGCCAGTGCCCGCGCGCCTCGTCGACAGCGTCGAAACGTTTCGACGACGCCGCGCTGGCGAAAGCCGGAATACCCGGCTCGTGCAACCAGGCATGCAATTCCGCCGCCGTGGCCTTGCCGGGATTTTTCGCCACCAGCTCGGCATCGAGGAAACGCTCGAATTCAGCGCTGTCGGTGCTGGTGAAGGCGTGGTCGTCGAACCACTTGCGCAGGAACGGATCGAACACCGCGCGGCCGTAACGATCTTCCAGGAAGGTCAGGAACCACTGGCCCTTGATATAGGCGACGCTGGTCAGCGCCTCGTCCGGATCACGCCCAGTCAGCGGCGCCAGCGCCAGCAACTGGTCGTCCGGCTTGATGTCTTTCATCTCCTCGGCCAGGCCGTGCCGGGCGATCACCTTCTCCATGTCGGACGCCTCGACGCCATAGAGCGATTCGACGATGCGGTCCTGCACGTAAGTGGTGAAACCTTCGTTGAGCCAGATGTCCTTCCAGCTCGAATTGGTGACCAGGTTGCCCGACCAGCTATGCGCCAATTCGTGCGCGATCAGGCTGACCAAGGACTTGTCGCCGACGATCACGGTTGGCGTGGCGAAGGTCAGGCGCGGATTTTCCATGCCGCCAAACGGGAACGACGGCGGCAACACAAGGATGTCGTAGCGGCCCCAGCGATACGGCCCGTACAACTGCTCGGCGGTGTCGATCATCTTGCCGGTGTCTTCGAATTCCTTCGCGGCCTTGTCGGCCATGGCCGGTTCCGCCCAGACGCCGGCGCGTTCGTTGATCGGGCGGAACACCAGATCGCCAGCGGCGATCGCCATCAGGTAGGACGGAATCGCCTGCGGCATGGTGAAGGAATAATCGCCGTCGCGCGGCGCCTTCGGATCGTTGTCAGCGCTCATCACCGCCATCACGTTCTTCGGCGTGGTGATGTGTGCCTCGTAAGTGAAGCGTACGCCGGGCGTGTCTTGCAGCGGCACCCAGCTACGCGCGTGGATGGCTTCGGACTGGCTGAACATGAAGGGCGTTTTCTTGCCTAGCGTCATCGCCGGAGTCAGCCATTGCAGGCCGGAGGCCTCGGGCACGCTGCTGTAGGTGATGCGCACTTTGGCAAGCGCGCCCGGCATTGCGATGCTCAGCTTGCTGCCAAGGATGGCGTCTCGCGGGGCGAGCTCGTATTTCAATCCCTGCCAGGTCGTGCCATCGCCGCCTTCGATCCCGGCGATGTTCAGGTCGCGGGAATCGAGCACCAGCGCTGCGGCCGTTTTGTCTTTCCAGTCGAGGTCGAGCGTCGCCGTACCCGCCAACACTTTCTTGTTGAAATTTACGGCCAGGTCGAGGGCCAGATGCGTGACCACGACCTTCTCGGGTTCCGCATAGGAATTCGCATCGTGCGTGGACATGGCGGGGGTTTCGCTGACGGTGGCTGGGGGCGTGATTTCGGTCACTGCCGGGGCCGGTTTCTGGCAGGCGGCCAAGGGCAGCAAAACCAGCGCGAGCATTGCTGAGTGGAATGGAGTGGCAAGGCGCATGACGGTCTCTGGGCTGGGCGGAAACGCTGAGTTTAGCGCGCCGCGCGTGGCAAGGTTCGTGACCAATGCCACACGACAACCCGGCTTCGAGCGCCTACCCTAGCGCTCCTCCCCGAATCTGCCAGTGCCGCATGCGCATGATTTTCGCCCGATGCCTGACCCTGAGCCTGCTGCTGGCATCGGTACCATCTGCACAGGCCGCCAACCCGACCGCCGTGCCGAAGGTCCAAGGCGAGGTCAAGGTGGATGGCCGGCTGGACGAGCCGCTCTGGCAGCAGGCCTCGCGATTCGAGCTCCAGTATGAAACCGAGCCGGGCGAGAACACCCCCGCTTCGGTAAAGACCACCGTCTATATCGGCGAGAACGGCAGCCACTTGCTGGTCGCGTTTGTCGCCGAGGACCCGGACCCGACCAAAATCCGCGCCTTCCTGCGCGATCGCGACAGTGCCTGGGATGACGACTTCGTTGGCATGAACCTGGATACCTTCGACGACCAGCGCCGCAGCTACGAGTTCTACGTCAATCCGCTTGGCGCACAGATGGACGTGATCTACGAGGAGGCCAATGGCGACGAGGACCCGTCCTGGGATGGCCTGTGGGACGCCGCTGGCCAGATCGGTGAGCACGGCTATGTCGTGGAGATCGCTGTTCCGTTCTCCACCATCCGGTTCAAGAGTGGCGGCGACGTGCAGCAATGGGCGGCCGATTTCGTGCGGTTCCGGCCACGCGAGCATCGTTACCGCATGTCGAACAACATCATGGATCGCAACAACCGTTGCTACCTGTGCGGGGTGGGCAAGCTGCGTGGTTTCGCCGGCGTGCAAACCGGCAATAATCTTGAAATTGCACCGACCGTGACCACCCGCTTCTCGCAGGAGCGGCCCGGCCCGGGTGCGTCCTTCCACAGCAGCGGCTTGCGCATTGACCCGGGGGTTGATGTGAAATGGAGCCCCAGCCCGAACCTGACGCTGAATGCGACGGTCAATCCTGATTTCTCGCAGGTCGAGGCCGATAGCGCCCAGCTAAGCGTCAACAACACCTTTGCGTTGTTCTACCCCGAGAAACGACCATTCTTCCTCGAGGGCGCAGACTACTTCACCACACCGAACAAAGTGGTCTATACCCGCAACGTCACCGATCCGGACATCGGCCTGCGCGTGACCAGTCGCAACGGCCAGCAAACCTATGGCGTGTTCATCGCCCGCGATACCGTCACCAACCTGTTGATTCCGGGCCTTCGGGGTTCCGATTTGCAGCAGTACGATTTCGCCAGCACCGATGCCGCCCTGCGCTACCGCTACGATTTCGCCGGCAACAGCAGCGTGGGCGTGATCGCCACCGAACGGCGTGGCGGCGACTATTCCAACAGCCTGCAGGGTGTGGATGGCCGCTGGCAACATGGCAATCATTCCTTCGAAGGCCAATACCTGAGCACGCGTACGCGCGATCCGGGCCAGGCCGGCATCCAGGGCGATGCCTACAGCGCCGACTACAGCTATCACTCGCGTGACTGGAACTTCGAATTCGGTCGCAACCGTTTCGACGATGGCTTCCGGGCCGATCTTGGCTTCATCGGGCAGGTTGGCTATCAGCAAGACCTCGGTAGCCTGCAACGCAACTGGTATGGCAGCCAAGAGGCCGTACTCAAGCAGATCCATGTGACCGCTAACTGGAAGAGCGATCGCGCGCTCGACGGTACTTTGCTGGAAATCAAGCGCGAACTCGAACTCGGGTTTAGCGGCCCGTTACAAAGCACCGTCGAACTGGGCCACACCGAGCGTGACCGGCAGTGGAATGGCCTGCGCTTTCCCGAAAAGATCAACCGTTTCTACGGTGAATTCAAGCCGATGAGCGGCGTCAGCTTCAGCTTGTTCGCGCGCCACGGCAACCGTACTGATCTGGCCAATTCCCGACTGGCCAAGCTGACCGCGATCGAGCCGACCATCACGCTCAACCTTGGCCGGTCACTGACGCTGGCGGTGGATCACAACCGCGAGCAACTCAGTCGCGACGGCGGCAATGTCTACGTCGCCAACCTGACCGACCTGCGCTTGTCCTGGCAGTTCAGCCTGCGCCAGCGCCTGCGCTTGGCCTGGGTGCGCAGCGATGTGCTTTTCGATCCGTCCCTGTACAGCCATCCGGTGCCGAAGCGGCTGCGCTCGATCAGCAGCCAATTGATCTATTCCTACAAGGTCAATCCGCGCACCGCGCTCTACGCTGGTTACGCCGACGGCTATTTCGGCGACGAATCACAACCGCTGTTTCAGGCCGATCGAACGCTGTTCCTGAAGCTCGCTTACGCGTTCGAACGCTAGACCCGGTAACCGGAGTGGATGGCGACGATGCCGCCACTCAAATTGCGATGACTGCAACGTTCGAAGCCGGCTTCGGCCATCATCGCCTGCAGCACGTCCTGCGCCGGATGCTTGCGGATCGATTCGGCCAGGTACTGGTAACTGTCGGCGTCGTTGGCGAACAATTTGCCCAGCCGCGGCAGCACCTTGAACGAATGGAAATCGTAGATCGGCCGGAACCACTCGGGCTTGACCTGGGAAAACTCCAGTATCAGGGCGCGCCCGCCAATCTTGAGCACGCGGCGCATTTCGCGCAAGGCCGCCGGTTTATCGGTAACGTTGCGCAGGCCGAAGGCAATCGAGACCAGATCGAAGCTCGCCCCGGGGAACGGCAGCGCTTCGGCATTCAATTGCACATAGCGCAAGCCGCGCACCAGACCGCGATCGGTGAGGCGGTCGCGACCGACGCCGAGCATCGCCGCGTTGATGTCGCCGAGCACCACTTCACCGCTTCCGCCGACGCGTTCGTGCAGCAAGGCGGCGATATCGCCGGTGCCGCCGGCGAGGTCGAGCACGCGATCGCCGCGCTTCACGCCCGAGGTGCCGACGAAGTAGCGCTTCCAGAGCCGATGCACGCCCAGCGACATCAGGTCGTTCATGAGATCGTAGTTGCCGGCCACCGATGAAAACACTTCGCCGACGAGTTTCTGCTTCTCGCCGACGGGAACATCGCGAAAACCGAAATGGGTGGTGGGTTCCGAAGGCTCGCTCATGGCGGGATTATCGCACCCACCGGCCCCGGTTCGCGCCAGCCGGTGTCCAGCAACGACGCGCCAGCGCGGATGCCGACAGCACGCGGCGGCCGTCCCAGCAATTCGGGAAGCCGGTTGTGGGCCGGGCAATTGTCCCGGCGCAGCAGCTCGATGTGCCCATAGGACAGGGGCGTGACGTGCAGCAGGTCGCAGGCGTGGCTCGCGAGCTGCGCCAGCCAAGACGGGATCCGCACTACTCGCGCCGGTCGTTCCGCTTCCGGCCGACGCAGGTCGGCGAGATAGTCGACGAGGGTGCGGTCCTGGTCGCCGCCGAGGTCGAACTGGCGGCACTGGCCCGGCGCCGCGTGGCCCTGGTCGAGCGCCAGGTTCGCCAGTGCCTCGGCGAGGTCGTCCACGTGCAGCACGGCAATGCGACTGAGGGCATCGGCCGGGACCGGATGCAGCGGCCAGCGCGCGACCCGGCGCAGCCAGCACGCGCCGAAGCCGTCGTGCTCGTCATCTAGCAAGGACGGGCGGACGATGCAGCAATCCGCGCCGCTGGCGCGCAAGGCCGCTTCGCCGTCGCGCTTGCAGCCCAGAAACCGGCTACGTGCATCGCTATCCAGGCCCAGCGCCGAAACATGGATCAGGCGTTGCCCACTCAACGCACAGGCCTCGGCCAGGGCCGCCGGGCCGAGATGATGAACCCGGCGATAGGTCTCCCGGCCGCGCGGGCGCAGGATGCCAACGCAATTCACCACCACGTCGACGCCTTCGATCAACGGCCGCCATTGTTCGGCACAGAGCAAGCGCTCCATATGCGCTTCGATACTTGCCTCGCCAGCATTCGCCTGCCGATGCCGCCGGCCCGGGAAACGGCTGCCAATACTGATTCGGCAGCCCTGCGCGCGCAATGCCGCGACCGTGTGCCGGCCGATGAATCCGAAACCACCCAACACCAGTACATGCGGACGCCGGTTTTGCATGGTTCGCTCCGATTTCGTTATGGCATTTTTCTGTTATTTCTGTATTGACAGAAATATATGACAGATATAGCATGGATGCAAGCCCGATCCGAGTTCTGATTCATGGCCGACACCCCTCCCGCCGACGGCCTGAGCGCGACCAGCCGCCGCTTCGTCATGCACTGGGGCGAGATGGGCTCGCGCTGGGGCGTCAATCGCACCGTCGCACAAATCCACGCCCTGCTGTTTGTCTCCGGCCGGCCGATGCACGCCGAAGAAATAGCCGAGACCCTGGCGGTGGCGCGCTCGAATGTCAGCAATAGCTTGCGCGAACTGCAAGGCTATTCGCTGGTGCGGGTGGCGCATCTGCTCGGCGATCGCCGCGACCACTTCGAAACTTCGCGCGATGTCTGGGAACTGTTCCGGACCATCGTGCGCGAACGCAAGGCGCGCGAATTCGACCCGACCGTGGCGATGCTGCGCGACTGCGTAGTCGATCCGGCGTTCGCGAACGAGCCCGCCGATACCCGCAAGCGGATCCAGGAAACCCTGACGCTGACTTCTTCGCTATCGGTCTGGGCGGAAGAAATGCTCCGCCTGGAACCGAGCACCCTGATGAAGCTGATGAAACTCGGCAGCCGAATCCAGAAATTGCTGCGCCCTAGTCAAACCAAATGAACCTCTACGCCGCCTGGCCGCTGACGATCTATTACGACGCCTCCTGCCCGCTGTGCGCGCGCGAGATCGGCACGCTCGCGGCCTGCGACCGCGCGTCGCGGTTAAACCTGATTGACTGTTCGCCACTGGAATTCAACGATACGCAGGTCACAGAAGTCGGACTAAATCGCCAGGAATTGATGCTTGCAATCCACGCACGCGATAGCGCCGGGAAGTGGTACCGAGGCATCGATGTGTTCGTTCTGGCCTATCACGCCGCTGGTTTGCACGGCGCTGCTCGCGCTTTCGGCCATCGCCGCTGGCGCCCCGTTTTCGATTGGTTATACCCACGCGTCGCCAGGCACCGCATGCTGCTGTCGCGGCTCGGCCTGACTAATCTCTACGGTTGGCTGATCACGTTCGCAGCGAAGCGAGCCGCTCATCGCGCGCAGACTTGCCGCGATGGCGCCTGCACGACGCGGTGATCGTTCAGTCGTCGCGACCGACGCCGCGCTTTTCCAGCTCGGCCAGGTAATCGGCCCAACGCGTTTCGTATTCCATGCCCAGTTCGCGCAGCAGGTTCCAGCTATACAAGCCGGTATCGTGGCCGTCGTCGAAGCGCAGCAGCACGGCGTAGTTGCCGACCGGTTCGATCGCCGCAATGTTGACGTTGCGTTTGCCCGGCACCAGCACGCGCTGGCCCGGGCCATGGCCCTGCACCTCGGCGCTCGGCGATTCCACGCGCAGGTATTCGCAGGGCAGGCGGTAGCGTTCGCCGTTGTCGTAAGAAACTTCCAGCACATGCGAGGCGCGATGCAGGATGATTTCGACCGGCTTGGGCGTGCTCATGATTTGCGCCTCGCGCGCGGGTGAGCGGCGTCGTAGACCTTCGCCAGATGCTGGAAATCCAGATGCGTGTAGATCTGCGTGGTGGCGATGTCGGCGTGGCCGAGCAGTTCCTGCACGCCACGCAGGTCGCCGGAAGATTCGAGCAGGTGGCTGGCGAAACTGTGCCGGAGCAAATGTGGATACACCCGCTTCCATAACCCCTGTTGCTGCGCGAGTTGCCGCAGGCGCAATTGCACCGCGCGCGGGCCGATCGGCGCACCGCCACGACCCGGAAACACAGGCGCATCGCTGGCCGGCGAATTCGATTGCTGCCATTGTTCCAGCGCCTCGCGTGCCGGTCGCCCGACCGGCACGATCCGGGTCTTGCGGCCCTTGCCGAGCACGCGCACCAGGCCGTCGGCGAGATCGAGCTGATCCCAGCGCAGGCCGCACAACTCCGACAGGCGCAGGCCGGAGGAATACAGCAATTCCAGCATCGCGCGATCACGCAAGCCGAGCGGCCCATCGGTTGCCACTTCCACCAGCCGCGTCATCTCGTCGGCATCGAGTGTCTGCGGCAGTTTTCTGCCCGCCTTGGGCGCGCGCAGGCCGCGGGCGACATTGCCGGCGATCGCGCCGCGATCGGACAGGAACTTCAGCATGCCGCGCAAGGCCGACAGCCGCCGTTGCAGGCTGCGCGGCGACAAACCACGCCGGTGTTCGGCAGCGATGAATCGGCGCAAGTCCTCGGTCGTTATTTTCGCGATCTCAGTGAGGGCCTCGTTGTGCATCCAATCGGCAAAGGCGACCAGATCACGCCGATAGTTGCTCAAGGTGTGCGGCGAATACTGGCGCTCGACCTCCAGGTAGCGCAGATAGTCTTCCTGCGTAACCACGGCCATGCGTTTCAGTGGCCTGTGAATCGCCCTAGCGCAGCGACGAAAGTTTCGCCCATCAGGCGCAGGAACAAGGTGCCCATGCCGGGGTAAAAACGGTTGCCGTCGCTGCTGCCAACCGCGACCAGGCCGGTTCCGGCCAATGGAATCAGCGCCACCGATTGCGCCTGCTCGCGCTCCTCGCCGAACAGCAGCGGCATCTTGTCCGGATTCAAACGACCGCAGAGCGGCTCGCCGGCCTTGAGGCAATCGAGGAACGGCGCGAGCCGCTTGTCGCGTTCGCCAATCACCTGCATCCAATCAACGGCGAGTCCGGACACTGGCGCGAAAAGCACTACCCGGACCGAGTCGCCCTGGAAATCCTCGCTCAGGCTCGCCACCAGGGTGCGCACGGTGTCGGCCGGGCTACTGGAACGCATCAGCGCCAAGGCCAATTGATGCGTGCGCAAGGTCAGGCGCTCGTTGTCCTGGGCGATGGCGAACAATTCATTGAGCCGGCGATTGAGGTCGCGATTTTTTTCGCGCAATACTTCCAGTTGGTAACTCGCCAGCGATGCCGCCGGACCATCTTCGCGCGGCACCACAAGCGAGACTGCGAGGTCCGGGAACTGCGCGAGAAATTTCGGGTGCCGACGCAACCACACCGCGATTTCGTGCGCGCCCAGGCGTTCTGTTTTGTCCTCGATCATCGGATCTGCTCCCCCATCAGCCACTCTCCCTCGAATACGAACGCCGCCGGACCGGTCATGCGCACGGGCGCATCGTCGGCCGGCCAGGCGATCTCCAGCATACCGCCAGGGAGTTCGACCTGCGCGCTGTGGTCGATCCGGCCCTGTCGCAGCAATATCACTAGCGCCGCGCAGGCGCCGCTGCCGCAGGCCAGCGTCTCGCCGGCGCCGCGCTCGTAGACGCGAAGACGAAACTGGTCGCGGGCAATAATTTGCGCGAAACCGACATTCACCCCTTCCGGAAACAACCCCGATGCCTGCAACGCGGCGCCAAGTTGCGCCACGGGCGCGGCGGTGATGTCGTCAACCACGAGCAACGCATGCGGGTTGCCCATGGCAACCGCGCCGAAGCGCAGCGGCTGGCCGGCAATATTCGCCACGTATTCGGCCTGCTGGCATTCGGACTTGAACGGGATCTGCGCCGGGCGAAATTCCGGCACGCCCAGTTGCAAGGCGAAACGACCGTCGGCCAGGCATTCGACTTCGATCACGCCGGCCGGGCTGTCGAGCCGGAATAGCGGCGGCCGGGCAGCGCCATCACGCAACAGCCACGCCGCCACGCAACGGGCGCCGTTGCCGCATTGCTGGGCAGTGCTGCCGTCCTGGTTCCAGACGCGATAACGGGCCGCGCAATCGGGCACGCCAGAATCTTCGATGGTCAGCAATTGGTCGAAGCCGACGCCGGTATGGCGGTCGCCGAGTGCTCGCGCCATTGCCGCATCCGGCGCGGTACGGCCATGGCGCAGATCCAGCACGACGAAGTCGTTGCCGGCACCATGCATCTTGGAAAAACGCAGGGCCATGCCGGCCTCAGTGTGAAGCGGACGCCGGAGTCTTTTCGGGACGCACGAGGTCGCCCTTGTTGCCGCACGCGGAGAGCAGGCACAGCGCAGCCAGGGCGATCAGGAGCGGGGCGAGGCGGGTCGTTTTCATGGCCGCAGTATAGCGGCCCCCACTGCGATCAGCGCACGCCGGTAGAGCACCGACAACGACGCCAGCGGCGCCAGCACCAACCAGAAACTGCCGGCGCCTAGCCATGAACTCCCCGCGCGCAGCGCGGGGAACAGCGCGAACAGCAGCAGGCCGAGCATCCAGGCCTGCCAGAGCGAGGTGTAACACCAGGCGGGAACGGGATTGGCGTGGGCGGCAGTGGCATTCATGGCGAGCTCCAGGGTCGGGAGCGCCAGCCTGCCGTCAGCGCCTCTCACCGATTGAGACAGCTTCTTGACGCCATCTTCAGCCGCCATGACAGAAGCTGGCAGCCCTCGGAAGGAGTCCAACATGCGCCTGTTCCTGATTGTCCTCGTGGTATTGGTTGCCGCCGTTGCGCTCGGCGTGGCAGCGCGACCGCGGGTACCGCCGCTGACGTCCACCGCCGAGGTCGACCTCGCCCGCTACATGGGCCGCTGGTGGGTGATCGCCAACACGCCTTACTTCGCCGAGAACGGCAAGGTCGCCACCGCGGATGTCTACGCACTGCGTCCGGACGGCCGGATCGACAACACCTATGCCTATCGCAAGGCGTTCGACCAGCCAGAAAAGCTCATGCACGCCATCGCCACAGTCGTGCCCGATACGCACAACTCACAGTGGCGAATCGGTTTCTTCGGCGGCCTGCTCAAGGCCGACTACCTCGTGCTGGAAGTCGCGCCGGATTATTCCTGGGCGCTGATCGGCCAGCCTTCGCGCAAGTACGCCTGGGTGTTCGCGCGCGATCCGCACATGGACGATGCCTTGTACGCGCAACTGGTCGCCCGCTTCGCCCGCTATGGCTACGATCCGGTCCGGCTCAAGCGCATAGCGCAATTCGCCGACCAGGCCGGCAAGCCCGGCTTCCAGTAACACGCGTCGCGCCTAGTTTTCGTAGGCCGACAACGCCAGTTGCAGCAGCGACTTGGCCTGCTGGCGCAGGCTTTCCGGCTCGGTGATCTGCGCGTCGGCGCCGTAGCGCAGTACATCCATCAGCAATTCCTTGGCATTGCTGTAGGGAAGGCGCAACTGGTAGCGGCCGTCGGCCAGGAAGCGGCCTTCCTGCTTGGAATGCCAGTGCTCGTCGGCCACCCAGCGTGCCGCCTTGGCGGAAAACACGATGGTCGCCATGCCGCGCGGGCTGCCGGAAAAAATGCCGTAGCTGGAGGCAAAGTGCTGGTCGAGTTCGGCCTCCGGGATGTCCCGCGCCGTCTCGTCCTGCACCCGTGCATGCTGGATGCGGTCGATCGAAAAACTGCGCAGGCCTTCGCGTTCGTGGTCCCAGGCGTCGAGGTACCAGTTGTCGCGGTAATGCGTCAGTCGCTGCGGCGACACACTGCGACGAGTCTGCTCGTTGGTCGAACGCGCCAAGTAGTCGAAGGCCAGTTTCTTGCGTTCGAGCACCGCGCCAGCGACCACGCGAAAGGCGATTTCGTCACGGCGGCGCACGTAGCTGCCGATCACGCGCACCCGCTCCATCGGCCAGCGCTTGCCGCCGGCCTGGCGCGCCAGCAACGATTCGATCCGGCCACGCAGCGGTGCCAGCGCCGAGGACAGCACGCCCGAGCCGGTGCGGTCGAGCAGCTGGTGGGTGGCGAGCAGGGCGTGCAACTCGTCCGAGTTCAGCCACAGGCCGGGCAACTCGAAGCGCTCGCCGTCCTTCTGGTCGTAGCGGAAACCGCCGTCGCCCTCGCCGGCGGCATCGCTTTCGATCGGCGCGCCTAGGGCATCGCGCAGGAAGGCGACGTCGCGGTACAGGGTCGCGCGTGAACAGCTCAGTTCATCCATCAGCCGCGTCAGCGGCACCGGATAGCGGGCAGCCTTGAGCAAGCGATGCAGGGCGAGGATGCGCTCGTAACGGTCCATGGGCGGAGTTT
>JANXRY010000028.1 GCA_025356635.1 Gammaproteobacteria bacterium | reverse complement strand
CAACTCGGCAATGCGCCGACCAATGTTTCGGCCGATGCTCCCGCAGTCAAGAAGCCACTGCCAACGGAAAAGACGCCGCCGCCCAATCAGGTCGCGCTGGCGTGGCAGACGGTGGCGCGTGACATCAAATTCTCCGATCCGGCGCTGTACGATTCGCTGAGCAAGAAAGTGATGCAACGGCTCGAGACCAAGGCCATGGTCGATCCGGCGACCGAAATCAACGAGCTGGGTAAAACCGTGACCGACCTGAAAGCCCAACAGGCCCGGCAGGAAAAATTCTTCAAGTCGCTTGAATCCGAACGCGACACCTTGCTCGGTGCCTTGGCGATGGCCGTGCCCGAACTGAGCGACGGCAAAGATCGCGTCGCGGTCGCGCTGGCCCGGATCGAATGGCTGAAGACCGCCAAATCCAAGCCGGCGCCGAAATCCCCGCGCACGACGTCAGAGCGTCCGGCGATGCCGCCGGACGATGCCGGGCCGGCTCCGTCCGACCCCGTGCTGTTGGCGGTGGCGGCTGGCCAACGTCCATTCACCGACCCACACCGTGAGTGGTGCGTGGGTGAAGCGATGGTCTTATCAGGCTTCGAATTCACCCCGATCGAACTCATCCAGAAAGGCGATGCCGCGATCGCCCAGATCATCGTCACCGCCCGCAAGCTGACCCCCTGACCCGTCCGTCCGGACGCGGTCAGGACCCACAGGACTCCGCGATGAATCTTTCGGCCGTACCGACTCCGACCGCGCAAGGCTTTGACGAAGACGCCTGGGACGATCTGCTCAATTACATCGAGGAACGCCGGGTCATCCCGATCATCGGGCCCGACCTGCTGCGGGTGAACACGCCGAGCGGGCCGCGGCCACTGTATGAGTGGCTGGCGGAAAAACTCGCGGTGCGGTTGTCGGTGGATACGGTCGGGCTGCCCCGGCCGCTGACTCTCAACGATGTGCTGTGTTGCTACCTGGGCCAGCGCGGGCGCCGCGAGGAAGCCTACACGCGGCTGCGTTCGATCATGCGCGAAGTCGAATTCGAGCCGCCGTTGGCGCTGCGGCAACTGGCGCAGATTACTGACTTCAACCTGTTCGTGACCACCACCTTCGATCCACTGCTGGAAAACGCCATCAACCTCGAGCGCCATGGCGGCCAGCCAGACGCCGAGGTCATCGCCTACGCGCCCAATCGCGTCGCCGACTTGCCGGTCGAGCGCAGCCAGCTGCAGCGCACGGTGGTCTACCACCTGCTTGGCCGGCTCTCCGCCTCGCCAACCTATGTGGTATCCGACGAGGACATGCTCGAGTTCATCTGCGCGCTGCAGTCCGAGCACCTGACCCCAGAAAAGCTTTTTCACGAACTCGAACACAGCCACCTGCTGCTGATCGGCAGCGATTTCTCCAACTGGCTGGCGCGGCTGTTCCTGCGCATGGCCAAGCGCAAGCGGCTGTCGGATCCGCGCGACTTCAGTGAAGTGTTTGCCGACGACCACACCATGCAGGACGGCCGACTGGTCGCGTTCCTGCAGCAGGTCAGCGTGCGCACCCGCGTCTACGGCGGCGCCGAGGCTTTCGTCGCCGAGTTGCATGCCCGCTGGATGGCGCGCCAACCGGCCGCAGCACCGGCGAAAAATGGCGGCAGCGCACCGCAGCGATTCCTGCCGCCGGCGCGCGAGATGCCCGAGAACGCCATCTTCATCAGCTATGCGCGCGAAGACCTGCCAGCCGTGCAGCGCCTGAAAGCATCGCTCGATGCCGCCGGCCTGACCACGTGGTTCGACCTCGACCGGCTCGAGGGCGGCGACGACTACGACCGGAAAATCCGCGCGAACATCAATCGCTGCAGTTTCTTCGTGCCGGTCATTTCCGCCACCACCCAGCGCCGGCACGAAGCTTATTTCCGGCGCGAATGGAGTTATGCGGTCGATCGCGCCCGCAACATCGCCGACGGCGGCGTGTTCATCCTGCCGGTGTGCATCGACGACACCCCGGAAGCGCAGGCGCTGGTGCCCGAACAGTTCAAGGCCCTGCACATCGTGCGTATGCCCGACGGCGAACCACCGCCGGAGTTCCTGCGCCGGCTGCAGGACCTGGCCGGGAGGCGCGCATGAGTTCGCCGGCCAGTAGCGTCAACGAAGTGACCATCGATCCTGAGCATCCCTGGCTGGGCCTGTTTTCGTACTCGGAGGAAACCCGCGCCTATTTCCACGGTCGCGACGAGGAAACCGCCGAACTGTGCCGGCGCGTGCAGCGCAAGCTGCTGACCGTGCTGTTCGGCCAGTCCGGCCTGGGCAAGACCTCGCTGTTGCGCGCCGGCATCGTGCCGCGGCTGCGTGCAGAAGGGTATTGCCCGATTTACGTGCGCATCGTCTACGCGCCGAATTCACCCACCCCCGCCGAACAGATCAAACAGGCGATCATGAAGTCCGCAGCATCGGCGGGCGTCTGGACGCGACCCGGTAGCGCGATCGAAGGCGAGTCGCTGTGGGAGTTCCTGCACCACCGTGGCGACCTGCTCAAGGGCAGCGACGGCCGCGTGCTGATGCCGTTGTTGATCTTCGATCAATTCGAAGAGGTGTTCACCCTGGCGCAAGCCGACGACGCCGGAAAGCTCCGGGCGCGCGAGTTTCTCGAGCAGCTCGCCGACCTGGTCGAGAACCGGCCGCCGGCAGCGCTGGAAACGCGGATCGAACAGGACGACAACGCCGCCGAGGATTTCGATTTCGCGCGCGCCGATTACCGCGTGCTGATCGCCCTGCGCGAGGATTACCTGGCACACCTGGAAGGCGTGAAGTCGATCATGCCCTCGATCACCCAGAACCGCATGCGCCTGGCGCGCATGACCGGCGCGCAGGCGCTGAGCGCGGTGGTCAAGCCCGGTGGCAAGCTGGTGTCGCAGGAAGTGGCGGAGTCGATCGTGCGTTTCGTCGCCGGCGGTTCCGAACTGGGCAATGCCGAGATCGAGCCGTCGCTGTTGAGCCTGGTCTGCCGCGAACTCAATACCGTGCGCCAGTCGCAGGGCCGCGCCGAGATTTCCGCCGACCTGCTCGCCGGATCGCGCGACACCATTTTGTCGGAATTCTACGAACGCACCCTCGCCGACCAGCCGGCCGGGGTGCGCCGGGTGATCGAAGACGAACTGCTGACCGAGTCCGGCTACCGCGAAAGCCTGGCCGAGGAGCGCGTGATCAAGGCGCTGGCGGCCGAAGGCGCGTCGGCGGATTCGCTCGCGACCCTGGTCAACCGCCGCCTGCTGCGCATCGAGGAACGCCTGGACATGCGCCGGGTCGAGCTGACCCACGACGTGCTGTGCAGCGTGGTGTCGTCCAGCCGCGACCGCCGCCACGAGCGCGAAGCGCGCGACGAGGCCGAGCGGCAACTGGAAGCGCAGCGGGCGCGCGAAGCCGCGCAGCACAAGGCGCTGGTGCGCGCCCGCACGATCGCCAGCGTCTGCGCGGTGCTGATGGTGGTCGCTGCCGCCGGCGCCGTGTTCGGCTGGGTCAATATGCAACGCGCCCGCGCCGCCGATGCCGCCGCCCAGAAATCGCGCAACGATGCCGAGAAATTGGTCAGCTTCCTGATCGAGGATTTCTACACCGAACTCGAACCGACCGGACGGCTCGACACCCTCGGCAAGCTCGCCCGCAAGACCGTGCAGTACTACGACGGCCTGCCGCCGGAGCTGACCACAACGCGCACCCAGACCTACCGCGCCATGGCGATGATCCGCGAGGGCTCGGCGCAAATGGCCCGCGGCGACATTGACGCCGCCTTCAAGAGTTGGGGCGAGGCGCAGGCCGTATTCGAGAAACTGCGTGCCGCCGGCGACAAGAGCGAGGCCACCACCTACGGCCTGGCCTTGGCCCTGCACAGCCAGGGCGCGACCATCATCACCTCTGGCAATCGTGGCACGGCCGCGCAATTGCAGCAGGCCGCCGACCTGCTGCGGCCGCTGGTGTACGGGCCGCATCCGTCGCGCGAGGTGCAACAGACCTACGCCAGCGACCTGAACTTCCTCAGCCACACCCAGCAGGATAAAGCGGCCGCCGTCGCGACCTGCGAGGAAGCGCGAAAAGTCCTGGCCGGGCTCGGTGCGCTGGATCTTTCCAACCTGGACGCGGCGTCCGAGTATGCCGACAACGCCGACTCCCAGGCCCGGCACAACCTGTCGCTCGGCCGTATCGACCAGGCGCAAAAACTGGAGGAAGAGGTCTACGCCATGACCGAGAAAGTCTTGGCGCAGCGCCCCAACGACCTGCATTCGCTGCTCAACCGCTACTTCGCCACCGGCATGCTCAGCACGCTGGCCGTGCGCCGCCACGACGATGTCGCCGCCGCCGACTATGCCGAGCGTTCGGTGCGGGCGGCCGAGGACTACGTGCGCTTCAACCCCGCCGATCTCGACGCCTGGGGCACCTGGATCCGCAGCCTCGACCAGTTGGCCGGCCTGCAGTTCGAGCAGGGCGAAATCGCCAAGGGGATCGCCAGCTTGCGCAGCACCGTCGCGCTGGGGCAGGACAAGCGCCTGCCTTCGAGTCTTGGCCCGCAACTGGGCAACGAGTGGTTCCGGTTGGCGGTCTTCGAAGGCATGACCGGCGATTTCGCGGCGACCGCGCAGGCGGCGAAGTCAGTCAACCGTTCGACTGCCGAATTCATGGCCCAGCTTTCGCCGAACGATCCACGCCGCCAGATCTTCGCCAACTCCGGGCAACCCCTGCAGAACCGCCTGAAGTACCTGCAGCACGACCCGCTCTCGGCCTTCTACGGCAGCAGCGCCGAGATCCAGCGCCTGCTGAAAATCCAGGTCCCGGCCGACGACCGGAATTCCACCCGGAACATGAACAACAGCCTGCGTGCCGAATTGACCAACGCGGCAATAGTGGCCCTGCAGCTGGGCCGTTACCCGCAGGCCGAGGCTTGGGCGCGGCAACGCCTGGCCCTGCCGCCCGACCCGAACTCCGGTGCTGACCCGCTCAACGAGGAGTCGCGCTCGCGCGGCCTGCTCGCCCACGCGCTGGCGATGCAGGGCCGCGGCGCGGAGGTGCCGGCGGTGCTGCAACCGGCGCTGGATTACTACCAGCGCGAACAGAAGGCCGGCGCTCACGGTACCTTTTTCCGCTACAACTACGCCTACACGCTCTACGCGGACTCGCTGGCGCAAACGGCGAGCGCGGAAGGCCGGGCCAAGCGCGAGGCCAGCCTGGCCGAGGCGGCCAAGCTTGTCGAAGGTGCGAGCCAGGAAGCGCGGCAACTCATCCCGATGCGCGACCTCGCCGGCTGGATCGCCAGCGCGCGTACGCCGCGCGGCTGAGGCATGGCTGGCCTGCATCCGCCGCTGCGCTTCGCTTGCCTCGCCGTCGGCCTCGTGCTCTCGCCGGGCCAGGCCTTCGCCCAGGACATCCCGCCGGCAACCGAGGTTTACCTGGCGCCGCTGGCATTGGCTGGCGACAAAGTTGCCGTCGGCGCCGCCGAGAATATTTCCGCCGATCCCGGCTACGACAACCAACCCGCGTTCCTGCCCGACGCCAGCGCCGTGCTGTTCACCTCGCAGCGCGACGGCAAGCAGACCGACATCTACCGCTACGACATCGCCGGCAAGAAGCTCGTGCAGCTCACTCACACCGACGAGAACGAGTACTCGCCGCTGCTGTCGGCCGATGGCCAGTCCTTCACCTGCGTGCGCGGCGCCGAGCAATCGCTGTACCGCTTCGACCTCGACGGCAGCCATCCGCGCCTGGCCTACCAGCACGGCACGGCCCTGATCGGCTATTACGTCTGGACCGGGTCGACGGAAGTCGCGACGTTCATCCTCGGCGACGACGAGAAGAAAATCCCGCATACCCTGCAAGTCATCGACACCGGCACCGGCAAGGCGGTGACCGTCGCTTCCGATCCTGGCCGTTCGTTGTTGCGCCGTCCTGGCACCGACGCAGTGAGCTTCGTCGCCAAGACCACGCCCGAGCACTGGCAACTGCAGCAATTCGACATCAAGACGCACGCGGTCACCACGCTCACCGACATGCCGGCCGGCGTCGAAGACCTGGCCTGGTTGCCGGACGGTCGCGCGTTCGCCGGCAAGGGTTCGAAACTGTTCGTCTGGAAGGCAGGCGCCGCGTGGACGGAAGTCGCCGACCTGTCGGCCGCAGGCGTGGCGAACATCACCCGGCTGACAACGAGTGCCGATGGCCGATGGCTGGCGGTGGTGGCTGAACCGGCGAAGTAGCGGCGCGAAACTACCTTCCCGGCACGAGGTCCCAGACCAGGACTTCGTAGGGCTTGAGCTCGATGTCGACGCTCGTGTCGACGTTGAACTCGCGGGTCGCGCCCACGGCAAACGCCGGGCTCGCCTGCCACGAACGCGCCTCACCTTCTGGTAGTTCCAGTGCCTTGACCAAGTCCAGGTGCAGCGACTGCGCCTGCGCGCTCGGATTGCGCAGCGCGATCACCGCGCGTTCGGGGCTCCACGAGGCCCAACCGTAGACCTCGCCGCGCGCCGGGTCGCCGCCAATCCAGTGGCTGTCGCGCAGCACGCCGGCGCGTTCGCGCGCCCACTTCGCCGCCGTCGCCAGCGTGTCCCAATCGTTCGGGCTCAAAAGGTCCGGCGAGATATACATCTCCTGCAGGCCGGTGCCGCTGGCGAAATAGGAATGCACCTCGTCGGCGAAATCGTGGTGCGCATCGTTGTCCAGGCCGCGCGCGTGACGGGCGTAGATCAGCCCGTGCAGCATCAGCGAATTGAGCGGGTACAACGGACCCTGGCGAACGATGCCGCCGTAGGTGTCGGCGTCGCGGTAGGTGATCCAGCGCTGGCGATCGCTGCCGGTGCCGGCGAAGGAATGATCCTCGCCGCCGCGCCAGATCGAATCGGCGGTGCGCAGCCAGAACGGCGACGGCCAGGTGCCGGTGGTGAGGTTGATGAACAGGTCGGGCTTGACCGCGCGCAAGTCGCCGATCAGGGAAATCGCCGCGGCGAAATCGCTGTCGAAGGCGCTGCCCGGCGTGACTTTGTCCGGGCTGCCGGTGCCGTCGAGCTTGAACTGGTTGATACCGTAGTCGCGCAGCAGTTTCAGCGTGACGTCGTGGAACAGCGGGTAGTACTTCGGTCCCGACAAGGCCAGCCCCTGGTCGTCGACTTCATAGCCGCCGGCCACGGCGGTCTTGAGCCGCGCCGCCCGCGGCGGGCCGTAGCCGCCCCAGGGCGAGAGCCAGACGCCGGGCGCCGCGCCGAATTTCGCCGCCGCCTCTTTCAGCGGCGTGAAGCCATTCGGAAAACCGGAATGGAATTGCCAGAGCTTGGCCGTGTCGTCCCAGCCGTCGTCGAACAGGAACGAATCCATCTGCACGCCGCGCATTTGCACCAGCTCATCGCCGTAGGCATTGATGACGCGCAGCGCGTCGTCCTGCGAGTACGGGGTGAAGTAGCCGATGTCGTACCAGGAGTTGTAGTGCAGGAAGGTGCGGA
This sequence comes from Gammaproteobacteria bacterium, assembly GCA_025356635.1. Taxonomy (GTDB): domain Bacteria; phylum Pseudomonadota; class Gammaproteobacteria; order Xanthomonadales; family Xanthomonadaceae; genus Arenimonas. The sequence goes on along the minus strand of JANXRY010000028.1, from coordinate 30 downwards.
ACGGGTGCGCGCGCTCGTTTTCCAGATAGG
>JANXRY010000014.1 GCA_025356635.1 Gammaproteobacteria bacterium | reverse complement strand
CAGCGGCGCCGGAGCTGAAGCGCGCGCGCTGCTGCTCCATCTCCTCCTTCTTCTTCTTGCACATGGCCCGGCGCAGCAGGTCGGCGCCGCCGAGCGTGTAACCGGCCAGGACCTGGGCGATCTGCATCACCTGTTCCTGGTAGACGATCACGCCGTAAGTCGGCTTCAGGATCGGCTCGAGCAGGGGGTGCGGGTAGCTGACCGCGGCGCGCCCATGCCGGCGGTCGATGAAGTCGTCGACCATGCCCGAGTTCAACGGGCCGGGGCGATACAACGCGGCAAGCGCGATCAGGTCCTCGAACACGCTCGGCTGGAGCTTGCGGATGTAGTCCTTCATGCCGCGCGATTCGAACTGGAACACCGCGGTGGTCTGTCCCTTCGAAAGCAGCGCGTAGGTAGCGGGGTCGTCTAGGGGCAGGGCGATGATGTCCAGCAGTGCTTCGCCAGCGATGCGGCGGCGCGCATTGATCGCTTTGACCGCCCAGTCGATGATGGTCAGCGTGCGCAGGCCGAGGAAGTCGAACTTGACCAGGCCGACCGCCTCGACGTCGTCCTTGTCGAACTGGGTCACCACCGATTTCGCGGTTTCGCCCTTGGCGGTATGTTCGGCGAACAGCGGCGAGAAATCGGACAGCGGGGTCGGCGCGATCACCACGCCACCGGCGTGCTTGCCGGCGTTGCGGGTCAGGTCTTCGAGCTTGCGCGCCAGGTCGATCAGGTCGCGCACGTCGTCTTCGCTGCGATAGCGCTGCATCAAATCGGCGGAGGCCAGGTTGTTGTCTTTCTTCGCAGCGTCCGACACGCCGAGGGCATCGTCGAGCGTGATGCCCAAGGTCAGTGGAATGAGTTTCGCAAGGCCATCGACGAATGAATACGGATAGCCGAGCACGCGGCCGCAGTCGCGCACCACCGCTTTCGCCGCCATGGTGCCGTAGGTGATGATCTGGCTGACCTTGTCGCGGCCGTACTTGTGCGCGACATAATCGATCACCTCGTCGCGCCGGTCCATGCAGAAGTCGATGTCGAAGTCGGGCATCGACACGCGTTCGGGATTCAGGAAACGCTCGAACAGCAGGTCGTACTGGTTCGGGTCGAGATCGGTGATGCCCAACGCCCAGGCCACCAGTGAGCCGGCGCCCGAGCCGCGTCCGGGACCAACCGGGATGTCGTTTCGCTTGGCCCAGTTGATGAAGTCGGCGACGATCAGGAAGTAGCCGGGGAAACCCATCGTCACGATCACGTCGAGCTCGGTGTCGAGCCGCCGGATGTAATCGTCGCGACTGTAGCCTGCGGCCAGCGAATGCCGATCCAGCCGCTGCACCAGGCCGTCGTGCGCGCTGTGCCGGATCCAGCTGTCGAGCGTGTGGCCGTCCGGTACCGGGAATTCCGGCAGGAAGTATTTGCCCAGATTCAACTCGAGATTGCAGCGTTTGGCCAGTTCGACCGTGTTTTGCAGGGCCTCGGGCAGGTCCGCGAATAGCTCGGCCATTTCCTCCGGCGATTTCAGGTACTGCTCGCGGCTGTGTTCGCGCGGCCGCTTGGGATCGTCGAGCACCCAGCCGGTGGCGATGCAGACGCGCGCTTCGTGCGCCTCGAAATCTTCCGGCGCCAGAAAGCGTGCATCGTTCGAGGCAATGATCGGCAAGTTGTGTTCGTTGGCGAGGGCAACCGCAGCGGCATTGAAATTTTCTTCGCCGTCGCGGCCAGTGCGGGTCAGCTCCAGGTAGAGGCGGTCGCCGAATACCTGCTTTGTTTCGCGCAACCACAGTTGCGCCTGCTCGTCCTTGCCTGCGGCCAAGGCCTGCCCGAGCGGGCTCGCGCGGCCTGCGAGCAAGAACAGGCCATGTGCGCCGGCAAGCAACCAGTCGGGCTGCACGACCACGCAATCGCCGCGATGACCTTCCAGATAGGTGCGCGTCAATAATCTCGACAAGCTCAGGAAGCCCGAATGATCTTGGCAGAGCACGGTCACGCGCGCCGGTGGTTGGCCCGGCTCGGCTACCCATAGATCCGCGCCGGCGATGGGTTTGAGCCCTGCCGATTCAGCGGCTTTGAAGAATTTCACCAGTGCGAACAAGTTGCCGCTGTCGGTGATCGCCAGCGCCGGCAAACCCAATTCGGCACAACGCGCTACCAGTTGGGCAATGCGCAGCGTCGAGTCGGTCAGCGAATATTCGCTGTGCAGGTGCAAGTGGACGAATGTTGGAGTCATGCGGAAAGTCGGCGGCCGAGGCTCAGCTTAACCGGTGCGAAACTCCGGCGGTGCTCCGGGCATGGGCCAAGGCGCTCAAGCGCGGCCAGATGCGCTGGCGTCGGATAGCCTTTGTGCCGGTCGAATCCGTAATCGGGATAGCGCGCATGTAAGGTGTGCATGTGGTTGTCGCGGCTGACCTTGGCCAGGATCGATGCCGCCATGATCGCCGGTTCGATGCCGTCGCCGCCGATCAGCGCTTCCGCGCGGCAAGGCAAGTCACGCGGGATTTTATTGCCATCGATAAGTGCATGTTCGGCGGCGATTGAAAGCGTGCACAACGCGCGGCGCATGCCGAGCAGCGTGGCTTGCAGGATATTGATCCGGTCGATTTCATCCGCCTCGATGAAGACCACTTGCCATGCCAGCGCTCGCGACTGGATCAACGGGAGCAATCGTTCGCGTGCCATCGTGCTCAACACTTTGGAGTCGGCCAGCCCCGAGATCGGCCGGCGCGGGTCGAGCATCACTGCCGCGCAAACAACCGGACCGGCGAGCGGTCCGCGTCCGGCTTCGTCGATACCGGCGACGCGTTCAGGCCGCATGGGTGGCGCGGCCAGCGAGCAATTCGGCGATGGCGTCTGCCGCGCGCGCCGAAGCGCCTAATCGCAGGCGTTGATGGATGGCTGCAAAACGCGGTTGCAATGCGGCGCAGGCGGCGGGATTTTGCAGCCAGTGCAACAGTGCATCCATCAGGTTTTCCGCAGTGCAATCGTCCTGCATCAGCTCCGGCACTACCGGCTCGTTGGCGAGGATGTTCGGCAAGCTGTAACGATTGACCTTCATCAGCCCGAGCATCATCACCAGATGATAGGTCAACTTCGACAATCGATACGCCACCACCATCGGACGCTTGGCCAGCATTGCTTCCAGCGCGGCGGTGCCTGAGGCGAGCAGCACCACATCGGCGGCGAGCAGGCATTCGTGCGCGCGGCCATCGAACCGGCGAACATTGTCCAGAGCGAACTGTTCAAGCAACTCATCGATCACTGCCGCGCCGGCGGCGTTGGCTGCCGGGATGGTCACGATCAGGTCGGGCATGCGCACGGTCATGCGCTTGGCGGTCTCCAGAAAAACCGGTAACAGCCGGCGGATCTCGCCGATACGGCTGCCAGGCAGGACCGCCAGCACCGGCCCGCTGGCAGGCAGTGCCAATCGGCGGCGAGCAGCGATGGTGTCGGGCACGATGGCGAATTCATCGGCCAGCGGATGGCCAACGAAGCGGGCGTTCACCGAATGCCGTGCATATATCGGCGGCTCCATCGGGAACAGGCAGAGCACCAGGTCGGCGCTGCGGCCGACCTTGGCCACTCGACCTTCGCGCCAGGCCCAAACCGAGGGGCTCACGTAGTGCACGGTGCGAATTCCGGCGTCGTGCAATTTCCGCTCAAGGCCGAGGTTGAAATCGGGTGCGTCGATGCCGATGAACACATCCGGCCGCCACGCCAGCAGGCGTTGCCGCAGTTTCCGGCGCAAACCGAGCAAACGTGGCAAATGACGCAACACTTCCGCCAGGCCCATGACCGCGAGTTCATCGCTGGCGTGCCAGGCCTGGAATCTTGCCGACTTCATCAACGGGCCACCGACACCGGCGAATTCGGCATCGGGGAAACGTTGCCGCAACTCAGCGATCAGGCCGGCGCCTAAACGGTCGCCCGATGCTTCGCCAGCGACCAGGGCAATGCGCATGGCGATCAGCGCAAGAGACCGCGCGTGCTGGCCTCGATAAAGGCAAGCATCTGGCGCACGTCTTCGGAAGAGGCAGCGCCCTGGGCGAGTTCGAGTTTGGCGTCGGCGAGTGGTTTTCCGGATACGAATAGCGTGCGGTAGGCGCGCTTGATCGCGGCGATGCGCTCGCCGTCGAAGCCGCGCCGTTTCAGGCCTTCGCTGTTGATGCCGCGCGCTTCGGCGTAACGGTCGGCAACCATCACGAACGGCAACACATCGGCATTGATCAGGCTGCCCATGCCGATGAAAGCGTGCGCGCCGACCTTGCAGAACTGGTGGATGCCGGCGAAGCCGCCGAGGATCACCCAGTCTTCCAGGGTCACGTGGCCGGCCAGCGTGGCGTTGTTGGCCAGGATGCACTGGTTGCCGACGATGCAATCGTGGGCGATGTGCACGTAGGCCATGATCCAGTTGTCGTCGCCGATCCGGGTGCAGCCGCCGCCATCGCTGGTGCCGCGGCTGACGGTGGTGAATTCGAAGATCGTGTTGCGATCGCCGAGCACCAGTTCGGTCGGTTCGCCGTGGTATTTCTTGTCCTGCGGGTCGTTGCCGATGGTCGCGTGGGAATGGATCACGTTGTCGCGACCGATCCGGCTCGGGCCGGAAAGCACGCAATGCGGCCCGATTCGGCAGCCTTCGGCAATTTCAACGCCGGCACCGATGATCGTGTAGGCGCCTACCTTGACGCCCGGCGCCAAGCGCGCGCCCGGATCAACCAGGGCGGTCGCGTGGATCGCCGACATCACCGGCCCTCGGCGCAGAGAATCTCGGCACTGGCGGCGGTCTTGCCGTCCACGCGCGCCACGCAATCGTACTGGGCCATGTTGCGGATCATGCGTTTGAGCACGACTTCGATGTCGAGCTGATCACCGGGCACGACCATGCGGTTGAAACGGGCGTTGTCTACCTTCACGAGGTAAAACAACTTCTCGGATTTTTCGGGTTCGCTTTCCAGCGATAGTTGCGTCAGCAATCCACCGGCCTGGGCCATCGCCTCGACCACCAGTACGCCCGGCATCACCGGGTGGCCGGGGAAGTGGCCCTGGAAGAATGGTTCGTTGGCGGTAACGTTCTTTAGCGCGCGGATGCGCTTGTTCGGTTCGAGTTCAATGACCCGATCGATCAGTAGAAAGGGATAGCGATGCGGCAACAGCGCCTGAATCCGGGTGACGTCCACGGGCAGCGTCGGGGTGGTGGCGCTCATCGGGTCAATCCTCGGAGGGCGGAAGTCTGCCGCCGATTTTACGCGCCAGCGCGCCCAGTTGCTTGTCGAGCTTCTTGAACCTGGCGGCATTGCGTCGCCAATCACGGTTGGGCTGGAGCGGCGTTCCAGACGAATAGACCCCGGGGACGTGGATGGAATGCGTCACCAGGCTCATTGCCGTGACCGTCACCCGGTCGCAGATCTCGATATGGCCGACGATGCCGGCACCGCCGCCGATCAGGCAATAACGGCCGATCCGGGCCGAGCCTGCCACGGCAACGCAACCGGCCATGGCGGTGTGCGCACCGATCACCACGTTGTGGCCTATCTGGATCTGGTTGTCGAGGCGGACATCCTCTTCCAGCACGGTATCTTCGATCGCGCCGCGATCGATGCAGGTGTTGGCGCCGATTTCGCAGTCGTTGCCGATCGTAACGCCGCCCAGCTGCGGCACTTTCAGCCAGCGTCCAGCGTCCATGGCTAGACCGAAGCCGTCGGCGCCGATCACGGCGCCGGAATGGATGCGCACGCGTTGGCCGAGGCGAACCCGAGTTACCAAGGTGACCCGCGCAGCGAGCACGCAATCGGCACCGATGTCGCAGTCTTCACCGACCACGCAAGCGGGCCCGATGATGGCGCCGGCTTCAACCACAGAGCGTGCCCCGATGCTGGCGAGTGGCCCCACGCAGGCATGCTCGGAAACTCTGGCTGACGGGCTGACGACAGCGCTCGGATGGATGCCGGGTTCGGTGCCGGTGGGCGCTTCGAACAACGCCGCGATCTTTGCGAAACTTGCGTAAGGATCGGCCGAAATCAGGCAAGGAACCGGGCAGTGCACGGCATCCGCGGCATGCAGGACTACCGCGGAGGCGTGCGTGTCCGGCAGTTGCTTGCGGTAGGCTGGATTGGCGAGGAAGGCGACATGCCCGGTCCCGGCACCGGCCAATGTGGCCACGCCGTGGACGCGGACGTCGCTGGATCCGCCCTGCAGGGTCAGGCCGAAACGTTCGGCGATTTCCTGCAGGGCGTAGCTCGTGGTCGTCATCCGCGCCGGGCCGCGGCGGTCAGTACTGCTGGCCGAATGTGAATTGCAGTTTCTCGACCTGGTCGGTTCCGCCATGATCGAGCGGGAATGCATAACTGATCGAAATCGGCCCGACCGGCGATTGCCATTGCAGCGCGATACCGGTGGAAGAGCGGAAATCGTGCAGCTGGAAATCGCTCGGACGGGCGTAGACATAGCCGTAATCGAGGAACAGCGACAATCGCGTTCCGGGCGCGTTGATCAGCTTTGGAAACGACAGCTCGAAAGTACCCGTGGTCTTGACCGATCCGCCGAGCGGCTGCACATAGCTGTAGCCGCCATAGTTGATGGTCGGGCCGAGAGTGTTGGCAATGAAACCGCGAATCGAACCGGGGCCGCCGGCGTAGAAGTTCTTGAAGAATGGCAGGCCGCAGCCCGCCGTGGCGGGCGGCAGCGTGTCCGTTTGCGTCCAATTTGCACCGGACGTATCCAACTGGATGCCGGTAGGGCTGTACAGATGGCACAGTGCGTTGCTGGTGCTGCCATACGCGTTGCCATAGCCCAAGCTGACCGCCGACTTCAGGACCAGCCAGCGGGCGATCGCCCAGTAGTTCTCGAAGTCGTAATTGACCCGGTAGTACTGCAGGTCGCTGCCAGGCAGTGCGACTTCCACCTGCAGGCGATTGAGTGTGCCGCGGGTGGGCAGCAGGTAATCGTTGCGAGTATCGCGTGACCAGCCAGTCCGGAACGTCCAGGCATTGACGATCCACTGGCGGTTGCCACCGGTCACGGTCACGATCCCGTCGGGAGTGGTTGGGTCCCCATCGTCATTGGTGGATGGAGTCTCCGGTTTACCGTCGTCATCGATCAAGCTGTGGTCGACCTGGATAACCGGGTAGCGGGCGCGGTCGCCCATGGTGGAGACGAGGTAATCGATCACCTGCGGCGGCGTCGAGTTGTCGTAGGTAGTGATGGTGTTGCGGAAGATGCCAAGCGAGGCGCTGACACTGGTGTTCTCGGACAACGGTACGCCGAAGGTGACTTCGCCCGCCGCATTGCCGGAGCCATAGCGGGCGGTCGTGGTCGTCGACTGGCTGTAGTCGCTGTAGTTCAGGTTGTAGCCGACCGTCACCCCGTCCCTGGTGAAGTAGGGGTCGACATAGGAGAAATTGATGCTCTTGGAATAGCTGTTGTTCTGGATGCCGACGGTGAACTGGTTGCCGGTGCCCAGGAAGTTGTTCTGCTGCAGCTGGATGCTGGTGATGATGCCGCCGGTCTGGGAGTAGCCGAGGCCGAACACGAAGCTACCGGCGTTGCGCTCCTTGACCGTGACCACGACATCCACCTGGTCGTTGCTGCCTTCGACCTTGGGCGTGTCGATGTCCACGGTTTCGAAAAAGCCGGTGCGCTGCAACCGGACCTTCGAGCGATCGATCGCGGCTTGTGAGTACCAGGCGCTTTCCAACTGGCGCATTTCCCGGCGCAGCACATCGTCGGCGGTATGGGCATTGCCCTTGAACACGATCCTGCGCACGGTCACGCGTGGGCCCGGTTTGACCACGAAATTGATGGCGATCGTATGGGCTTCGCGATTGACCTCCGGCACCGGATCGACTTCGGCGAAGGCGTAGCCAATGTTCGCCAGCATGGTGGTGATCGAATCGGTGGTGAGCTCGAGCAGAGCGCGCGAGAAATAGCCGTCATGACTGACCAACACCATCTTCTGGACCTGCTCCAGCGGCAGGATCGTGTCGCCGCTGACCTTGGTCTCCGAGACTTTGTAGCGTTCGCCTTCGCTGACGTTCGCAGTGATGAACAGGTCCTGCTTGGCCGGGCTGATCGCAATCTGGGTGGACTCGACATTGAAATCCACGTAACCGCGATCGAGGTAGTAATTGGAGAGCTTTTCCAGGTCACCGGAAACTTTTTCGCGCGAATACTGATCGTCGCGGCGATACCAGGACAGCCAGTTGTGCGTGCCCGACTCCCAGTTCTGCCGGATCTCGGCATCCGGGAACAGTTCATTGCCGACGATATTGATGTCGCGGATCTTGGCGTCCTTGCCTTCGACGATGACGATCTTGACGTCGACCCGGTTGCGGTCGAGCGGGGTGATGGTCGGGGTGATGCTGATGCCGTACTTGCCGCGATTGTTGTACTGGCGAGTCAATTCCTGGGTCACGCGGTCGAGGTTGAGCGGGTTGTAGGTTTCGCCCTCGGCCAGACCGATGCCCTTGAGGCCCTTGAGCAGATCCTCTTTCTTGAGCGCTTTGTTGCCTTCAAGCGTCAGGGTGTTGATCGCCGGGCGTTCCACAACGGTGATGACCAGGATGTTGCCCTGGCGGTCGAGCTTGATATCGCTGAAGAAGCCGGTCTTGAACAGGGCCCGGATGGCCTCGGAGGAGCGGTTGCGATCCAGAAGGTCGCCGCGTTCGACCGGCAGGTAGGTGTACACCGTACCTGCGGAAATGCGTTGCAGTCCGTCGACGCGGATGTCGGTGACCGTGAAGGGCTCATAGTTCTGGGCCAGGACTGGGCCGGTAAGGGCGGCGGCGAGGGCGAGGCTCAGGAGGCGGCGGCGTACGGTCGGGCGCGTCATCATCAATCCAGGGTGGTGGCGCAGTGCGCCGGGGTGGGTTGCAGATCTTGCGGGAATCAGGAAAGGGTTCGCAGGATATCGTTGTAAAACGCTAAACCGATCAAGCCGGCAAGCAAGACCAAGCCGGCATATTGACCTGCCACGAGCACCCGCTCGCTCACCGGCCGGCCGGAAACCAGTTCGATAAGGTAATACAGCAGGTGGCCACCATCCAAGACCGGGATGGGGAGCAAGTTCATGATGCACAGGGTCAGTGACAGGCTGGCCATGAACAATAGCAGCCGGGATAGGCCCAGATGGGCCTCCGCCTGCGCCACCTGGGCGATGCCGATCACGCCGGAAAGGTTTTTCGTGGAGGCATCGCCGCGGATCAGGCGGGCGATGAAACCGAGGGTTTCGCGCGTTTGTTTCCCGGTTTCGGCCATGGCGGCAGCGAATGCCTCGGCCGGTCCGTAGCGCAGGACCGTGAGGTCCCGGCGTGGGGCAATCCCAAGTTGCCAGCGGACCTGGCCGTCCCGGCCGACCTGCTTGGGAGCAACCGACAGCAACAGTCGCTGGCCCTGTCGATCGACCTGGACCGATACCGGCTGGCCACCGGATGCTGCTGATTGGAGGGCGGCCGGGATCTGGGAGAAATGGCTGATCGCCTGCGACCCGATCCCGAGGATGCGGTCACCCGGCCGCAGGATCCCCGCGGCGGCGGCATCCGGGGCGAGCTCGCCGATGACCGGCTGGTCCTCGAAGAGCAGCGGGACCATCCCGATCGCGGCCAGCGGATTGGCCTGATCGAAGTTCGCCGGTAAATGATCGAGCGGCAGACGGTGCTGCGATTCCAGGCCTCGCTCGTCGGCGATGGTCAGGACCACCGGCTGCCGGTCGATCGCAGCCAGGGCGAGCGGGGTGACTGCCTGCGTCCAGGTCGGGGTCGCCTGGTCTCCGACTTTCACGATCCGGTCGCCGGTATGCAGGCCGGCTTCGGCAGCAAGTCCTGAGGGTGTGCCGATCACCGGGCTCAGGTCGGTCCGCCCGATCTGGTAGGTCACCCACAGCATACCAATGCAAAGCAGCAGGTTCGCGGCCGGTCCAGCCAGCACGATGGCGATGCGCTTGAAGACGGGCTGGCGATTGAACGAGAACGGCAGGTCCGCCGCATCGACCTCGCCCTCGCGTTCATCGAGGAACTGCACATATCCGCCCAGCGGCAGCCAGCCGACCTGATAGCAAGTACCGTCCTTGGCTGTCCGCGACCAAAGCGCGCGACCGAAGCCGACCGAGAAGCGCTTGACCTTGACCCCGCAGCGACGTGCGACCCAGTAGTGGCCGAACTCGTGGAAGGTGACCAGAACGCCCAAAACCAGCACGAACCAGCCGGTGGCGCCGAGGAATCCGTTCATGCCCGCATCCTCTTGATCCACTCCCGCGCCATTCGGCGCGCCTGGTCGTCACAGGCGAGTAGGACCGCTAGATCGTCTGCGGGTTCCGTCGGAAGTTCCGACAGGGTGGCATTGATTACATCGGCGATGGCCAGGAACGGCAGTGAGCCCGCCAGGAAAGCGGCGACGGCGACTTCATTGGCGGCATTGAGGATGGCAGGCGCGGTGCCGCCGGCTTTGAGCGCCGCGTAGGCCAGATCCAGGCAAGGAAAGGCTTCGCGGTCGGGTTCCTCGAAATCAAATCGGGCCTGCGCGCACAAATCCAGGGGTGCCACACCGGAATCGATGCGCTCGGGCCAGGCCAGGCCGTAGGCCAGCGCCGTACGCATGTCCGGGTTGCCCAGTTGCGCCAGCATCGAGCCATCCACGTAATCCACCAGCGAATGGATGGTGCTTTGCGGGTGCACCACCACTTCGATGCGTTCGCCCGGCAGCCCGAATAAATGGTGCGCCTCGATCACTTCCAGGCCCTTGTTCATGAGCGTGGCCGAATCCACCGAGATTTTCCGGCCCATCACCCAGTTCGGATGCGAGCAGGCCTGTTCGGGCGTGACCTCGCGTAGCGATTCGCGCGAACGGCCGCGAAACGGGCCACCGGACGCAGTAAGGATCAGCCGGCGAATCCCGCGCCGCTGCCCTTCGGCCGGCAGACACTGGAAAATGGCGTTGTGCTCGCTGTCGATCGGCAGGATTTTCGCGCCGTGAGCAGCGGCTTCGCGCATCAATACTTGCCCGGCAAGCACCACGGATTCCTTGTTCGCCAGCAACAGGCGCTTGCCGGCGCGCGCGGCAGCGAGTGTGGACGAAACGCCGGCAGCGCCGACGATGGCTGCAAGCACAGTATCGCTGCCCGGATCGGCTGCGATCTGATCCAGTGCGACCGATCCTGCCAGTGCTTCGGTTTGTAGTCCGCGCGACCGTAGCCCAGCTTCGAACACCGGCAAGTTCGCCGCGTCGCCGATCACCGCCTGGGCGGGCCGGAAGCGTTCGCACAGGTCGAGCAGGTCGTCCACACGATTCTGCGCCGACAGCGCGACGACCTCGAAACGTTCTGGATGGCGGGCGATCACGTCGAGCGCCGAACGCCCGATCGAGCCGGTCGCGCCAAGGAGTGCAATTCGCCTCACAGACCCAACCAGTATTTGGCGACGACGAATACTGGCAGCGCCGCGAGCAGGCTGTCGAGACGATCGAGCACGCCGCCGTGACCGGGGATCAGGTCGCTGGAATCCTTGATGCCGGCATGGCGCTTGAGCAGACTTTCGAACAGGTCGCCGAGTACCGAGGCAAGCGCCGTCAGCAGGGTCAGGAACGCCAACGCAGGCCAGGCGCCCCAGGCCAGGCCCAGGGTCGGCCAAGCGACCACGGACAGCAACAGGCTGAACCCCAACCCGCCCCAGAAACCTTCCCAGCTTTTCCCGGGGCTGATACGCGGAGCCAGTTTGCGATGTCCGTAACGGACGCCGATGAAGTAGGCGCCGGAATCGGCGGCCCAGACCACGCCCAGGGCGTACAGGGTCCAGGCCGGCCCACCCTGGGAGCCAGCATGCAGCCAGCCGAGGGCGCACCAAGCAGGAACCACGCTCAGGCTGCCGGCGGCCAGTTTGATTGCCTGCGTGCGCGGGCTGTGCTTCTGGGTCCAGTTGAAATTGGCGAGCCAGGCCAGCGCCAGCAGCCACCAGCCGGCGCCCAGCAGGCTGACCAACTTGAGCGGAATGTAGTTGAACGGAAAAGTGCCCCGACCCGCGCTCCAGGCCAGGGCTGCCATCAGGCCGGCATTGACGGCCAGATACGCCAACCGTGACGTGTGTTGCTTGAGTTCCGCCAGTAGGGTCCACTCCCACAGACCGATCATCATCACGGCTGCGATCAGTGCAGCCAGAATCGGCGAGGGTAGCCATAGCACCGCCGCGATCGCGGTCGGCGCCATCACCAAGGCGGCGATGACACGGGTGTGGCGGCTCATGCTGCTTTTCCGGCGATCAACATGCTCACTCGGCCTCCGTGGCCACTTGTGCGCTGGTCAGGCCGAAACGGCGTTCCCGGGCAGCGAAATCGTCGAACGCCTGGCGCAGGGTCGCGTCATCCAGGTCCGGCCACAGGGTCTCGGTGAACCACAGCTCGGTGTAAGCCAACTGCCAGAGCAGGAAATTGCTGATGCGGGTATCGCCACCGGTGCGGATGAACAGGTCCGGTTCCGCTTGTCCGGCCAGCGACAAGGATTGGCCGAATAGGGCTTCGTCGATCTGCGTGGGTGCGATTCTGCCGGCAGCCACGTCCTCGGCGAGTGCGCGCGCCGCGCGGACGATGTCCCAGCGCCCGCCATAGCTGGCGGCGATGTTCAGGGTGATGGCGCGATTGTTGGCGGTTTGCGCCTCGGCGCGGGCCATTTTTCCCTGGATATCGGCGGGAAAACCACTGCGTTCGCCGATGAAGCGGATCCGTACCTTGCGCCGGTCGAGTTCGTCCACTTCATGATCGAGCAGGCGCAGGAACAATTTCATCAACGCGCCGACTTCCTCGGCCGGGCGATTCCAGTTTTCGCTTGAGAAGGCGAACAGCGTCAGGCTCTCGGTGCCTTCGGCGAGACAGAACTCCAGGCATACCCGCACCGCGCGCGCACCGGCGCGATGGCCGAGCGAACGCGGCCGGTGCCGGCGTTCGGCCCAGCGACCGTTGCCGTCCATGATGATGGCGACGTGGCGCGGTTTCCTGGCGGGAGGGCTCATCCGGCGGGTGCCTCAGACCGCCATCAGTTCCAGTTCCTTGGCCTTGACCGTATCGTCGATTTCCTTAACGTATTTGTCGGTCAATTTCTGGATGTCGTCTTCGCCGCGGCGCGCTTCGTCTTCGGAAACCTGCTTTTCCTTGAGCAGCTCCTTGAGGCTCTGGAGCGCATCGCGACGCAGGTTGCGAATCGACACCTTGGCGTTTTCGCCTTCGTGATGGACGTGCTTGCCGAGTTCCTTGCGGCGCTCTTCGGTCAGCGGCGGCAGGTTGATGCGGATCACCTGGCCGGCGGTGTTCGGGGTCATGCCCATATTCGACGCCAGAATGGCCTTCTCGACCGCCGCAACCATGGGTTTTTCCCACGGGGTGATGGTCAGGGAGCGGGCATCGGCAACCACCACCGTCGCGACTTGTGACAGCGGCACATCGGAGCCGTAGTAATTGACCTTCAAATGATCGACCAAGGCGGTGCTGGCGCGGCCGGTGCGCAGCAGGGTGAGTTCATGACGGAGCCCATCCACGCTTTTGGTCATGCGGGCTTGGGCATCTTTCTTGATGTCATTGATCATTGCGGGCTCCGCGTAGGTTCGGCTGACGGCCGGACAATTTGACCGGCAGCAAGCCCCGATTATAGTCGCTGGGCTGCGGGCCGTCGCCCGGGCCGGGGATCAGTGGTGCCGGGCGTGGTCGTCGTGGTCGTGCCGGCAGTCGCTGCCGTATTCGACCTGCAAGGTCGTGTGGTTGATGCCGAAGCGCTCCTCGAGCGCGACGATGGCCTGGTCGATGAACTGATCGTGGCCATCCTCAAGATCCCGCACCACGTGGGCGGTCAGCGCGATCTCGTTCGCGCCGATCGGCCAGATGTGCAGGTGGTGCACGGCCTGGACGCTAGGCAGGCCGCGCAGCAATGCCTCGACTTCGAGGCTGTCCAGGTGTTCGGGTACGGCATCCATCACTTGCCGGAAACTACTGCGTAGCAAGCCCCAACTACCGATCACGATGACCAGCGACACCACCAGCGCCAGTGCCGGATCCAGCCAGCGCCAACCGAGGTAGCTCATGCCCAGTCCGGCGAGCACGGCGGCCAGCGACACGCCGGCATCGGCCAGCAAATGCAGGTAGGCGCTGCGCCGGTTGAGATCGCCGTGCTGGCCGCGATGGAACAGTGCCGCCGATCCGAGATTGACCAGCATGCCGATTGCCGCAACGGCCGTGACCAACCCGCCAGCGACTTCTGGCGGCGTTGCCAGGCGCCGCAGGGCTTCGCCGATCAGGGCGCCGGAAAACCCGACCAGCAACAGGGCATTGGCCAGTGGCGACAACTGGGTGGCGCGTCGCCAGCCATAAGTGTGGCGTGCGGTCGGCACGCGTTGTGCCATTGCCGCTGCAGCCCAGGTCAGGCCCAGGCCAAGTACATCGCCGAGGTTGTGCAGGGCATCCGAGAGCAGGGCCAGCGAGCCCGCGTGCCAGCCGATCAGGGCTTCGAAACCGGTATAGACGAGGTTGATCAGGGTACCGAGCGCGAAGGCACGGGTGGCGTGCGGCGCGTGCTCGTGCCCGTGGTCGTCGTGGTGCGGGTGTGCCGGCATGGGTTCAGTTGCAGCGATGCACCAGGGTGCCCAGCGGCTCGCCCAGTAAAATCCGCATCAACGCTCCGGGTTGCATCATGTCGTAGATGCGCAACGGAATCGAATTGTCGCGACACAGCGCGAAAGCGGTGGTGTCCATCACTTGAAGGTTGCGGGCGATGACTTCGTCGTAGCTAAGCTCGGTATAGCGCTTCGCACCGGGGTTCTTCTTCGGATCGCTGTCGTAGATGCCATCGACCTTGGTGGCTTTGAGCAGCAATTCCGCGCCGATTTCGGTGGCGCGCAATGCTGCGGCCGAGTCGGTGGTGAAGAAGGGGTTGCCGGTGCCGGCGGCGAACAGGGTGATGCGGCCTTTTTCCAGGTGGCGCACGGCGCGGCGGCGGATGTAGTCCTCGCAGACTTCGTTGATCTTGATCGCGCTCATCACCCGCGCGTAGCCGCCTTGTTTTTCCAGCGCATCGGCCATGGCCAGTGCGTTGATCACCGTGGCCAGCATGCCCATGTGGTCACCGGTCACCCGGTCCATGCCGCCGGCAGCGAGCCCGGCGCCGCGGAAGATATTGCCGCCGCCGATCACCAGGCCGATCTGCGCCCCGGCGCTCTGTGCAGCCAGGATTTCCTTGGCCATGGCATGGATGACGATCGGGTCGATGCCGTAATCCTCGCGACCCATCAGGGCTTCGCCGGACAGCTTGAGCAGGACCCGACGGTACTTCAGGGGCGATTCGGTCGATAGCACGGACATGGCAATTCCTGCTTTGGGCAAACAGCGGGAGTTTAGCCGATCCGGGTCGGCTCGTAGATCACATAGACCTTCTTGGCCTTTTCCAGCACCTGCCAGGTTCCGCTGAATCCGGCGGGCACCACGAAGCTGTCGCCCGCCGCCACCAGTGTTTCGGTGCCGTCATCCGCGCGGATCAGGATTCGCCCTTCGAGCATCAGGCAGTATTCGTGTTCGCTGTAACTGACCCGCCATTCGGCCGGCTCGGCTTCCCAGATACCGCAGTGGAACTGCGCGCCGGGATCGGAAAACAGGTTCGCCACTCCCTGGTTCGGGTTGCCGGCGATCAGCTTGCCGGCCGCGACCAATGTCGCTTCGTTGGCGGGCGTGTCGTGCGGGATGCGGAGAATGGCCATGCGCTGGCTCCTAACGGCCGGTAACGTGCAG
This sequence comes from Gammaproteobacteria bacterium, assembly GCA_025356635.1. Lineage (GTDB taxonomy): Bacteria > Pseudomonadota > Gammaproteobacteria > Xanthomonadales > Xanthomonadaceae > Arenimonas. The sequence continues at coordinate 19,785 of JANXRY010000014.1, read as the reverse complement.
CAGACGGGTGTGTTTCTTGAGCGTGCGCAGGATCAGATGCACGCCGATGCCAAGTGCGAGCAGCGTTTTCCAGAACAGATCGAATTCCACTTTCCCCAGGTTCTGGAAATCGTTGAACGCCTTGAGCAGGAACAGGCTGAAGATGATCCCGGAGAAGGCTGGGTATTCGCGCTTGAGCACGTTGCGTAGCGAGAAGGCATTTTCCGATTTGTGAAAGAGCCGAAGCTTCGGCAAAAAAGCCGGCGTGGCGTTCGCCCAAAGTTCGAACTGCTTGCCGAACTTGCCGGCGATATAGGCTTCCTCGGCGATCATGATGCGCTCGTAGTACAGCCAGAAAATACTCATGCAGGCCAGCACGACCCAGCCGTCGCGCGGAAACAAGGCAATGCCCATCCAGATGAAGAAATTGCCCAAGTAGAGCGGGTGGCGGACGATTGAGTAGAAGCCGGTGGTGTTGAGTTGGTCGGCGCGTTGCTCGCGGGCATTGCGGCCGGAAGTGCGTTCCGGCGTGAAGCCGACTGCGAGGCAGCGTATGCCCAGGCCGAACAGGCTGACGGCCAGGCAGGCCAAGACCCAAGCCTCATCCGGCAAATGCGTCTCGCCGATGAGCCGGGCCTGCACGAGCGCGGCCATGATCACCGCAATGAACACCAGCGGCAGGTAACTGCGCCAGCGAAACAGCCAATTGCCCGATTCACGCATCTGATCGATGTAAGCCATGCGCTGTTTCCGTGCTGGAGGCGGGAATTTTCGGCGGTGCTAAAGCAGGAAGCCCGCCACTACTTTACGCCCCTCGGTCGCGAGGACATTGAAGGTACGTGCCGCCGCTGCGTTGTCCATCACTTCGATGCCGATGCCGCGGGTCAGGCAGGCGGCGAGGACTTCCTGTGCGGGAAATTCGAGTCGGTTGCCGGTGCCAAGCAGCATGACTGTCGGTGCGAGCGCGAGCAGTGGCGCCATGTCGACGGCAGTCAAGTCGCTGACCGCACGTGGCGACCACTGTTCGTCGAGGTGGTTCGGCGCGAGGATGAAACTGCGCGCCAGCCGACGCTCGTTGACCAGGATTCCTTCGGCGTTGACGCCGCGCAGGAAATAGCGGAAGTCCGGGTTTTCCAGATTCAACTGCATGCCGGCTCAACCCTTGGGCAGGATCACCAGCGGCTTATCCTTGCTTCGGCGATACAGCACCGCCGTATGGCCGATCCGCCCGACCAGTGCGGCATCAGCGCGCTCGACCAGCTCGGCCAGCCAGGCGTCGCGGGTGTCGCGGTCTTCGGCGGCGATCTTCAGCTTGAGCAGTTCGTGCTGTTCGAGCGCAAGGTCGAGTTCGGTCACCAGCGGGTCGGTGACACCCTTGGCGCCGACCAGGATGATCGGCTTCAGGGTGTGCGCCTGGCCGCGCAAGTAGCGCTTCTGGGCATTGGTAAGGGCGAGGGGCATGACGTTCGGGCCGGGGCTGCACGGGGGCGAAAGGGTATCATGGGCACCCACTTCGCCGATCCTTCCGACCATGGCCGCCCGCAGCAAGAGTAGCCAGCGCTGGCTCAAGGAGCACTTCGCCGATCCCTTCGTGAAGAAGGCGCAGGCCGAGGGCCTGCGCTCGAGAGCGGCATTCAAGCTCGAAGAGCTGATCGAACGCGACCGCTTGCTCAAACCCGGCATGGTCGTGGTTGATCTTGGCGCGGCGCCGGGGGGATGGTCGCAAATCGTGCGCCGCGACCTTGGCGAGCGCGGCCGGGTGCTGGCGCTGGACATCCTCGAGATGCCGCCGATTGCCGGCGTCGAGTTCATTCACGGCGATTTCAGAGAACCTGAGGCATTGTCCCGCCTGCAGGCTTTATTGGGCGGCGCCAAGGCGGACCTTGTGCTTTCCGACATGGCCCCCAATATGACCGGTGTGGACACTGTTGATTTGGCGCGGGCAATGTACTTGGCGGAACTGGCCCGGGACTTCGCCGAAGAATATCTCAAGCGTGGCGGCAATTTCCTGATCAAGTTGTTTCAAGGCGAAGGTTTCGATGCCTATGTACTGGATCTCAGGCGCCGCTACGAGCGACTGGTGATCCGCAAACCGGCCGCTTCGCGGCGCCGTTCGAACGAAGTTTATGCGCTGGCCACCGGCAAGCGCTGAGGGCGTCAAATTGAAGAGCAAGGGAAAGTCATGAACGACCTGGTCAAGAATCTTCTGGTGACGCTGGCGGTTGCGCTGGTACTGATGACGGTGTTCCAGGCCTTTTCAGCGACGACCGGTGCCGGTAATCCCGAGGAAGTCACCTACTCGGCGTTCCTCGGCGAGATCGATGCCGACAAGGTGCACAAGGTCGAATTCACTGACAGCAGCACCGGCGGCACCACCGCGCTCAAGTTCGAACGTGGCGATGGCAGCAAAGGCGTTGCCTTCGGTCCGTACGATCGTGATTTGGTCAACGTGCTGGTCCGGCACAAGGTCGAGATCGTCCAGGCCAAGCCCGACAACACGCCGTCGTTGTGGGCGATCGTCGCCACCTTCCTGCCTTACGTGCTGTTCATCGGCATCTTCATCTACTTCATCCGGCAGATGCAGCAGGGTGGCAGCAAGGGTGCCATGACCTTCGGCCGCTCGCGCGCAAAACTGCAAGGCGAGAACGAGGTCAAGGTCACCTTCGCCGACGTCGCCGGTTGCGACGAGGCCAAGGAGGAAGTCGGCGAGCTGGTCGAATTCCTGCGTGATCCAGGCAAGTTCCAGAAGCTCGGTGGGCGCATCCCGCGCGGCGTGTTGATGGTCGGTTCGCCCGGTACCGGCAAAACGCTGTTGGCGCGCGCCATCGCCGGCGAGGCCAAGGTGCCGTTCTTCTCCATTTCGGGTTCCGATTTCGTGGAGATGTTCGTCGGCGTCGGCGCCAGCCGCGTGCGCGACATGTTCGAGCAGGCCAAGAAGCACGCGCCCTGCATCATCTTCATCGACGAAATTGATGCCGTTGGTCGCCATCGCGGCGCCGGTCTGGGCGGCGGTCATGACGAACGCGAGCAGACGCTGAACCAGTTGCTGGTCGAGATGGACGGTTTTGAAGGCGGGGAAGGCGTGATCATCATCGCCGCCACCAACCGCCCGGACGTGCTCGATCCGGCCTTGCTGCGCCCGGGCCGCTTCGATCGCCAAGTCGTGGTCAACCTGCCCGACGTCAAGGGTCGCGAGCAGATCCTCAAAGTGCATATGCGCAAGGTGCCGCTCTCTGCCGATGTCGATGCCATGACCATCGCCCGCGGCACGCCCGGTTTTTCCGGCGCCGATCTTGCCAATCTCGTCAACGAGGCAGCGTTGTTTGCTGCTCGCGAGAACGCCAAGGACGTGCGCATGGAGCACTTCGACAAGGCGCGCGACAAGATCATGATGGGCGCCGAGCGCCGCTCGATGGCGATGAGCGAAGACGAAAAGCGCAACACCGCCTACCACGAGGCCGGCCACGCCATCGTCGGCCGTCTGGTTCCCGATCACGATCCGGTCTACAAGGTCACCATCATTCCGCGCGGTCGTGCGCTGGGCGTGACCATGTACCTGCCCGAGGGCGACCGTTACAGCTACGACAAGACCAATATCGAAAGTCGCTTGTGCTCGTTGTACGGCGGGCGCGTGGCCGAAGAGCTCATCTTCGGCACCGAACATGTAACTACTGGCGCTTCCAACGATATCGAGCGCGCCACCAAGATGGCGCGCAACATGGTCACCAAGTGGGGACTGTCCGACGAAATGGGCCCGATCGCTTACGGCGATGAAGAAGACGAAGTTTTCCTCGGTCGCTCGGTGACCCAGACCAAGAGCGTATCCGACGACACTGCGCGCAAGATCGATGAAGTCGTGCGCAGCATCCTCAATCGCGCCTATTCCCGCACTCAGGAAATCCTCAAGGCCAATCTCGACAAGTTGCACATCATGGCCGAGGCCTTGCTGGCCTATGAAACCATCGATGTCACCCAGATCGATGCGGTCATGGAAGGTCGCCGCCCTGGGCCACCGGCCGATTGGGCGAAATCCGGGCGCACGGCCAAAGACGATACTGGGCCCGCCACTGGTCCGATCGGCGGCCCCGCGCCGCAAGTTTGATCCCCGTCGCAGTCCTTGCGGCTGCGGTTACAACTCCTGGCAATCCCTGTGCTAGCGTAACGGCGATTGTCACTGCGGATTGCTGCGCCGGGCGTTTGCACAGGAGCGGGCGATGGAAAAGACCAGGCTTTTCGTTTCGATTCTCGCCGCCCTTCAGTTGCTGGCCCCGGGCCGGGATGCGCAGGCTGCGACACCCGATGATGTCGCCAACGCCGCTCTTGCGGCGTTCCCGCAGCTCAGCCCCGAGCAGCGCCTTTCTGCAAGCCGCTACATCGGCCGCTTCGATAATCGCTTCAAGGTAGTTTCAGGCCGGGGCGCCGATGGCCGGCAGACGCTACAGATCACCGATGCGCAAAGCGGCCGGGCCATGGGCAGTATCGACATAGGTACGACCGCTGACGGTGGAGTGTTGATCGACAAAGCCAGCGCAGCCAGCTTCGATCGCAGTCGGCGCATGGAGATTCCGCTGGTCGGAAAGTTCGACGATGCCGAGGCGCGCAGAATCCTCGATGGCTCGATCGAACTGCAGTCGTTCGAAGCGCAGAAGAGCAAGGGCAAACTGGTGGCGACATTACCGGCCCTGGCGATGAACGCTTCGCTCGATCTGGGCAAGGTTCGGCAGTCGACCGCATTGTTCAACAAGGATGGATCCGGCCATGAATACGGCCTGCTCAGCCACCTGGTGACGCCTGCTCCCGCCGGCACCGCCGATGCAGCCAATGCACAGGCTCCAGCGGAAATCCGGATTTTCGTCAACTACTTCGGCAGACCCATCGCCGATGCCGCCGGTAATTATTCTCGCTCGGTGCTGGCCGCTCGGGCAGCCATGCACACGACCCTGGCGGATGTCGAAACCCGCCTGACCTGCGCCCCGGGCAAGGCCTGCGACAACGTATCGGTGGCTTCCGGCCTGGGCTTGGGGGGCGGCACCGTATTCCATGCGCACATGAACGTCCCGGTGCAGCCGTTCGCGGCCGGAACGATTCCCGACGGCGGCGTCGCCACCACGTTCGCCTTCGCCAGCAATCCCAATGCGCAACGGCCGGCGAGCAGCGGCACGTCGTCGCCGGCGCATCCGGCAAGCGCACCGCAGAGCCCGCCGAGTAAGCCTACCGGCGGTTCGGGCAATGCCAGCCATACCGGCGGCAGTACAGGCAGCAGCGCGAGCAATTCGCATGGCAGCACCAGTGGGTCGCACGGCAGCAGCGCTGGATTGCACGACACGAGCAATTACCCGTCGCCGAGCAGTTCGTCCTCCGATTACCGGCCGTCGTCGAGCAGTAGTTCCTCGCCTCATTCCACCAGCAGTAGTTCGGGCAGTACCCACTCGTCGTCTAGTACCCCCCGGGCGAGCGCGGCGACCAGCGACCGCGCGCCTCAGACGACCGACGCAACGGAAAATTCGAGCCCGTCGAACCTCATCAACCAGCAGAACACTGGCGACCATCAGCAGATCACCAACGTCCAGGTGATCGACCAATCGCAGAATAACTCCACAACCAACAACAGCACCGTCAACAACACGACGGTCAACAAGACCACTGTCAATACCACCACCAATATTCACGTCGACGGCTCCTCGTCAGGGTCCGGCAATCGTGGCTCCAGCGGCGGCGCAAGCAGTGGCGGTGCCAACGGTGGTGCGAGCAGCAACGGCGCGGCAAGCGATTACGTGATGCCGGAATCCGAGCGTTGCCCGCCGGGCACCGAATACCTGTCCGGCGGCGGCTGCGGAACGCCGGAAGAGGCTGCCGCGCGCGAACAGGAATACGAAGACGCGGCGTACCAGGCGGCCAAGGCCGAGGGAACGACCGAGGCGATGGTCAAATTCACGATGGAATTTCCGAACGGCGAACACGTATCGGACGCGCAGGACGTGCTCGACAACGCCAATCCAAATCCAGACCTTTCCGGATCGGAAGACCAGATCGGCGGCGACGGCAAGCCGATAGACGCCGGGTCCGAGGAAAATCACGGGCCGGTCGAGGACGACACTTCGATCGAGGGTGCGCTGATTACCGACACGCCGGAGCAGACGCAAGCACCCGAGCAGGCACAAGAGCCCGAGCAGGCACAAGAGCCCGAGCAGCAGACCGAACCGCCCGTGAGCGCCGGCGGCAGCACCTCTGATGAAGACCGGGCCTACGAAGCTGCGATTTCCGACGGCAGTGCAGAAGCGTTGCAGTCGTTCCTCGACGAGTATCCGAACAGCAGTCACGACGAGGACGTCAGGAAGCGCGAAGCCTCCGCCCCGGACTCGCCCAATCCGAATACGCCCGAAGAGCCAGAGTCGCCCAATCCGGAAGACACGACCGACGGCCATGCCGGCGGTACCGGTTATTGACGGGCTTTTTCCACGTAGCGTTCAAAGGGCGTGCCGGGAGACAGGATTCTCACCGGCGCCCACTTGTCGATCAGGATGCGCAGGCGCTTCACCAGGTATTGGTCCCAGGGCCCGTGGTGCGCATGCAAGGCTTGTTGCCCGAGCGGCGGCAGGTATTCGTAGTACAGACGCTGTTTGACGAACGGACTGAAATCAAGATCGTCGGTCACGAAAACCACGTTCTCGCCACTCGCCTTGCCAGCCAGTGTCGCGGTGATCGCGCGTTTGCGCCGAACACCGGACAACTCCAATACACTTGCCAGGACGATGTGCTGCGGTTCGTCCGTTGCTGGCAAGATCGCCGCCTGCTTGCGCAGGGTCGGTTCCCGCCGTGTATTCGAGTGGTCACTTGCTGCCATCGTCGCCCCTGACACCTAACGGATTGCCGACACAACGCTAACATGACTGGCGACGACTTCGACCTGCTCTTCGTTGCCGACGCGCGCTTTCCCGGCGGTACGTCAACGTCGCTCGCCAACGAAATCGAAGCAGCGCACCGCGCTGGCTTCACCATCGGTCTGCTGCACGTGAATGGCCCGGTGCTGCGGCGGCCGCGCGCTTTCCATCCCGCGCTGCGCGCCACCATAGAACTGCGCAAGATCCACTTGGTCGACCCGACCGCCCATCTGCGTTGCCGCCTGGCCATCATTCATCACCCAATGCTGTTTCCCAAGCCGCTGCAACGGCCAGTACAGGTGAGCGCAGAGCATGCCCTGCTGGTCGCGCATCATCCGGCCTTCGATGGTCTTGGCCACGCCCAGTACGACATCGCCCAGCAGCTGGCTTCGCTGGAAACGAGTCTGGGCCTGCGCGCGCAAGTGGCTCCGGTCGGGCCACAGGTCCGCGCTGGTCTCGCGAAGACATCCGCACCATTGACCAAGGCCGACTGGCACAACCTGATCGATCCCGCTGCCTGGCGCCGGCCGTTTCGTCGCTTCGGCGATCCCATCGTCATTGGCCGGCACGCGCGCCCGGATCCGCTGAAATGGCCGGACCGCCGCGGCGACATCTTCGGTGCCTATCCCGACCATCCCCGGTTCCGCGTCGAGATTCTTGGCGGCGGACCGTTCCTGCCGGAACTGATCGGCGGCATTCCAGGCAACTGGCGCGTGCAGGAATTCGGCGCCGAAGCGCCGCGCGATTTCCTGGCGCGCCTGGATGCCTACGTCTATTTCCACTCGGACCGATGGATCGAAGCGTTTGGCTACAGCGTGCTCGAGGCATTGGCGAGCGGGCTGCCGACCATCCTGCCGCCCAGCTTCAGGAAACTGTTTGGTCCCGCGGCGCTCTATGGCCGCCCCGACCAGACCCGGCAACTGCTGGAAACCCTTGCGGCCAGCGAGAAGAAACAACGCGAACAGCGCCAGCGGGCGATCGACACGGTCAAACAGCGATTTTCGCTCGACCAGTTCGCCCGCCGCCTCGACACCCTCTACGGCTTGCGCCCGCGCAAGTCGTCATCGCCTCGTCGAAAGCAATCGCTCACGCGCCGGACCGCGTTGTTCGTCTCTTCGAATGGCGTCGGCCTGGGCCACCTGACCCGGCAGATGGCGATCGCGCGTGCGCTACCGCCGTGGATCGAGCCGGTCTTCTTCACTCTCTCGCGCGCGGCACGGCTAGTGTCCGAAGCGGGCTATCTGGTCGAGCACGTGCCGTTCCATCGCTACCTGGGCACCACGCCCGAATGCTGGAATCCGATCTTCGAGCGCGAACTCGGCGCCGTACTGCGTTTCTACCGGCCCGCAGCGCTGCTGTTCGACGGCAACGTCCCTTACGCCGGCTTGCTGGGTGCAATGCGCTCGCGCCCGGAGATGCTGTCGTTCTGGATCCGGCGGGGCATGTGGCGCGAACACCACGGCGGCATCCTCGGCCGCGCCGATCGTTTCGACGCGGTGATCGAACCCCGCGACCTGGCTGAAGCCGACGACAGCGGGCCGACCTCCGCGCAGCGCGGCAAGGTTGTATCGGTCGATCCGATCCTGCTGGTCGCGCCACAACAGCGCATATCGCGCTTTGAAGCGCGGGCGACGCTCGGCATCGAGAACGGTCGCCTGGCGGTTAGCCTGCAATTGGGCGCCGGCAACAACTTCGATTTCTCCAAGGTTCGCCGGCGAGTGTTGGAGCGCTTGCTGGCCGATTCGGATGTCGATGTGATCGAACTGGTCTCGCCGATTTCCGAAGCGACGACGCCATTGCGCTCGGCATCGCCAAGGCATCGCATTCTCCGTATGTATCCTGCCTATCGTTATGGCCGCGCCTTCGATGCGGCGGTATCGGCGGCTGGCTACAACAGCTTCCATGAGAACGTGCTCGGTGGTTTACCGACATTGTTCGTGGCCAATCGCGCCGAGGAAATGGACCGCCAGGACCTGCGCGGCGAATTCGCCGAACGCATGGGCCTGGGCTGGAGCTGGAGCGAGGGCTCCGCAGCTTCCCTCGACGACAAACTGGCGCAGCTGCTCGATCCGGCGCAGCGTCGGGACGTACGGCGCCGGGCTTCGGCGCTCGTGCCGACCGATGGCGCCCGCCAGGCGGCCCGGTTCGTGGTGGAAACGCTCCTTGCCGCGCGCTAGTCCGTATCATCCGCATCTACATCCATTTACGACCGGAAGACCCATGACCGTCATGCGTCGCGCCATTGCCAGCTTCCGTCGCCAGGACTGGACCGCGGTCGTCGTCGAACTGGCGGTCGTCATGCTGGGCGTGTTCCTCGGCGTACAGGCCGCGAACTGGAACGAGGATCGCGAACAGGATCGCAAATCGGCGCTTTTCACCGAACGCCTCAAGGTCGACCTGCGCATCGAAGCCTGGGGGTACCAGTACCAAGCCGGCTATTACAGCCAGGTTCGGGACAACGCGGAGCGCGCGATCGATGCGCTCACCAGCGAAAAACCGTTGTCCGATGAAGCACTGCTGGTCGCGGCCTACCGCGCGACGCAATTCAACGAATACAGCCGTCGCCGCGCGACGTACGACGAATTGGTGTCCACCGGCCAGATCGGTCTGATCCGCGACCAGCAACTACGCGACCTCGCATCGCAGGTCTTCACCACGTTGGCATTCGACGAAATCGTCGAGGATGGGCGGGCATCCGCTTATCGCAAGGCTTTCCGCATGGATCTTCCCTACGCAGTTCAGCAATCTATTGCCAAACGATGCGGCGATCACGTCGTGCCCGATGGCGATTACGCGGGGATCCCGCATGTACTCGACTATCCCTGCACGACCGGGCTGCCACCGACCACCATCGCCGTCAGCGCCGCGTTGTTGCGAAAGGATCCGCAACTCGCGGCCTTGCTCCAGCTCCAGATCGTCGATATCGGGTCGAATCTCGCCAATTTCGAGGTGTATTTCGATGGGCCCATCGGCGCGCCCTTGCGGCGGCTGGCCAAGGGACATCCCTGAGCCATGTTCGACACCGTTCCCCAACTCGACTGCCGGGGCCGCGTCCTCCGGCTCGATCGCCCGCGGGTGATGGGCATCGTCAATGTCACGCCCGATTCCTTTTCCGATGGCGGCCTCGCGGCTTCGACCGATGCTGCGGTGGCGCACGCGTTGCAACTCGTGTCAGAAGGCGCCGACCTGCTCGATATCGGTGGCGAATCCACCCGGCCGGGCGCCGATGCGGTTTCGATCGAGGAAGAGCTGCGCCGGGTCATCCCGGTGATCGAACGCCTCGCCCGCGAAACTGCGGTGCCGATCTCCATCGACACCTCCAAGCCGGAAGTGATGCGCGCGGCGGTCGCCGCCGGCGCCGGCATGATCAACGACGTCTACGCCCTGCGCCGTGAGGGCGCGCTCGATGCCGCCGCCGAACTCGCGGTGCCGGTCGTGCTCATGCATATGAGCGGCGAACCGCATTCGATGCAGGACGCGCCGCAATTCGACGATGTCGTCGCCGACGTCCACAGTTTCCTCACCCAGCGCATCTTCGCCTGCGAGATGGCCGGAATCGCCAAGAAACGGATCGTCATCGACCCGGGTTTCGGCTTCGGCAAGACCAGCGCGCACAACCTGGCGTTGCTGGCCCAGCTCAAGCGTTTCAGCGAGCTCGGCGTGCCGGTGTTGGCAGGATTGTCGCGCAAGCGCACGCTCGGCGAGATCACCGGTCGCGGCGTGGGCGAACGCATCCACGCCTCGGTCGTGGCGGCGCTGATCGCTGCGCAGAACGGCGCGATGATCCTGCGCGTGCACGATGTTGCCGCCACCGTTGATGCGCTGAAGATCTGGCTGGCGGTGGCCGCTGTGCCGATACCCAAGGGCAAGCCGGCCCCATCTGGGGTACGCTGGCCCGACGACGATTGACCTCGGGGGAGGGGCCATGCGCGCGTTGACCATCGTGGCGACGGTGTTGTTGGCCGCATGCACTGCGGCTCCGCAACCCCCATCACCGCCAGTCGCACCCGCCGCGCCGATCCTGCCGACGCCGCCAGCCGCGGTTGCTGGCGATCCGGTCGAAGGCCTGCGCGTCGCCACGCGCATCGGCTGCAACGGCTGCCATGGCGAAGACGGCAGCGGCCGGGAACTGTGGAAGGACAAGGGCAAGTACCACCTGTACTCGCCCAATCTCACGGCAAAGCGCGAGTTGTACGACGATGCCGGAATCAAGGCCTTCCTGCGCGAGGGCAAGACCCACGACGGCCACCCGGTGTTCGGCATGCCGATCGTGATGTTCCAGCACCTGAGCGACCGCGAAATCCGCGACATCACCGCGTGGCTACGCTCGTTGCCCGCCGTTCCCGACGCCGAAAAGGAAACGACGTCGATGTCGCCTGAGGTGGCCAAGCAGATCAAGGAAGGAAAATTCCAGGAAGCGATCGATTGGGGTCCGCACGCCGGCGTGCAGGGCCCGGAAGCGCCGCCGACCGAACCGTCGGCGCTGGGCCAGCACATGGCGATGACGACGTGCGTCGAGTGCCACGGCCCGACCCTCGATGGTTGGGGTGGCAAGGACGCACCGCCGCCGCTGATCGTCGCCAAGGCCTATTCGTTGGCGGACTTCCTGCGCCTGATGCGCACCGGCATCACCGCGAGCGGCAAGGAATCGAAGTCTGGATTGATGAGCGAAGTGGGGAGAGAGCGTGCGATCGCGATGACTGACGACGAGGTGCGCGCGCTCAAGACCTACCTGGATGCGCGCCCGGTCGGAAAGCCTGTACACGCGGATTGATGATCCGGCGCCACAGCGGCGGGCACAGCGCCAGCACGAACATGGCCGAATAACCGCCGGGCAGCTGCGGTGAGTCTTCGTGGTGGCGCAGGATCGCATAGCGACGCTTAGGGAAGGCGTGGTGGTCGGAATGCCGCTGCAGCTGGAACAGCATCAGGTTCGACAGCGCGTAGTCCGAGTTCCACGAATGCAGGTGCGTGGTGCGTTCGTAGCGGCCGTCCTCGAGCCGGCGGCGCTCCAGCCCGTAGTGCTCTATGTAATTGATGATCTCCAGCGAGCCGGCCGCGAACAGCCCCTGCAGCAGGAAGAAGGCCAGGCCGAGCGGCCCGAGCCAGAGTGCAAACGCAAGCGCGAAGCCCAGCCATAGCGCCGTCCACCACAGCAGTTCGTTGCGCCACGAAAAAGACGAGTGTCCGAGCTTGCGCAGGCGTTCGGCTTCCAGCCGCCAGGCGCTGGTGGTGTTGCGCAACAAGGCGCGTGGCAGGAAATGCCAGAGCGATTGGCCGAAGCGCGCGCTGGAAGCATCCTCAGGCGTGGATACATGCACGTGGTGGCCGCGCAGGTGCTCGACCTTGAATCCGTGGTAGCCGACGCTGGCCAGCAGTGCGCCACCGGCCCAGGGTTCGAGCTTTCCGTCCTTGTGGATGAGTTCGTGCGCGGTGTTGATCGCCAGGATGCCGCCGACCAGGCCTTGCGAAAACAGCCAGCCGGCCATGCCCAGGAGATTCAGATCGGCACGCACGAACCACGAGCCCGACCAGAAAATAAGCAACAACTGCACCGGCAGCGCCAGCAGGGTCAGGATCTTGAACCATGGATCGAGCGCGACCTCGCGTTCTTTTTCAGCCGACACGTTGACCGGATCGTGGCCGAGCAGATAGTCCACGACCGGCAGCATCACGAACAGGAAGAACAACGGGAACCAGGCCATCAGGTTCGGCCAGCCACTGCGCGACCCCAGCCAGGCCGCCAGCGGCATCTGCAGCGGTACCAGGAATACCAGCAGGAAGGCGAAGGCCTTGGTTCGAGTCATGGCGAAAGAATACGCCAGCCCGTGCCCCGGCAAGGGCAGGGCGCGTTAAGCTTCGGCATCTTCTGAACCCATCTTATGAACCAGGGGCCGAACCGTGGGCAATCTGTCGCCGCTGCACATCACCTTCGCGATCTACATCCTCGGCATGGTCGGTATCGGTTTTGCCGCCTGGCGTTACACGAATAGCCTGGACGATTACATCCTCGGCGGCCGTTCGCTGGGCAGCTTCGTCACCGCGATGTCGGCCGGTGCCTCCGACATGAGCGGCTGGCTGCTGCTCGGCCTGCCTGGCGCGCTGTATGCGAGTGGTGTGTCCGAAAGCTGGATCGCGATCGGTTTGATCATCGGCGCCTGGTGCAACTGGAAATATGTGGCTGGCCCGCTGCGCGTCTATACCGAGCGCACCCACAACGCACTCACGCTTCCCGAATATTTCACCCATCGTTTCGAGGACGGCAGCCGTCTGTTGCGAGTGTTCTCGGCGCTGGTAATCCTGGTGTTCTTCGCCATCTACGCTGCTTCCGGTATTGTCGCCGGCGCGCGCCTTTTTGAAGCCGTGTTCCATGTGCCCTACGCGCAGGCGCTGTGGGTCGGCGCGGCGGCGACCATCCTCTATACCTTGGTCGGCGGTTTTCTCGCAGTCAGCTGGACCGACACCGTGCAGGCTTCGTTGATGATTTTCGCCCTGGTGCTCACACCGGTGGTGGTGATCCTGTCTTGCGGCGGCGTCAGCGCGAGCATGGCGGTGATCGAACAAGCCAATCCGGCCAACGTCGATTTCTTCAAGGGCACGACCTTCGTCGGCATCGTTTCGCTGATGGCCTGGGGCCTGGGTTATTTCGGCCAGCCGCATATCCTGGCGCGCTTCATGGCTGCCGATTCGATCAAGTCGATCCCCGCCGCGCGCCGGATCGGCATGACCTGGATGGTGCTGTGCCTGTTCGGCGCGATGGCCGTTGGTTTCTTCGGCATTGCCTATTTCACCGGCCACCCCGATCAGGCCGGCATGGTCAAGGAAAATCCCGAGCGCGTGTTCATTTCGCTGTCGGAACTGTTGTTCAATCCGTGGATCGCCGGCGTGCTGCTCTCGGCGATCCTGGCCGCGATCATGAGCACGCTCAGCTGCCAGTTGCTGGTCTGTTCGAGCGCGCTGACCGAGGATTTCTACAAGGGCTTTTTTCGCAAGGATGCCGGCCAGAAGGAATTGGTCTGGGTCGGCCGCCTGACCGTGCTGCTGGTGTCGCTGCTGGCGATCTGGCTGGCTTCGGATCCGGACAGTCGCGTGCTCGGCCTGGTCAGCTACGCCTGGGCCGGCTTTGGCGCGGCGTTCGGGCCGGTCGTGTTGTTCTCGCTGGGCTGGAAGCGCATGACCCGAATCGGCGCTCTGGCCGGCATGCTGGTCGGCGCCGCGACCGTACTGATCTGGAAGCAGGGCGGTTGGTTCGGTTTGTACGAAATCATCCCCGGCTCGCTGTTCGCCAGCCTGGCGATCATCGGCGCCAGCTTGCTCGGGCCGCCGCCATCGCCGGCGATGCTCAAGACCTTCGATGATGTGAAGGACGAGTTGCGCCAAGCTGGCGGTTGAACTCGATGGAAGATACGCGGCCGCTGGCGATTGCGTTGATGGGCCCGACCGCTTCGGGCAAGACCGCGCTAGCGGTGGAATGGGCGGAGCGTCTTGGCACGGAAATCATCAGCGTCGATTCCGCCCTGGTCTATCGCGGCCTGGACATCGGCAGCGCCAAGCCGTCGGGGCACGAACGTGCGCTGCACCGGTTGGTCGATATCCGCGAACCGCACGAGCCATATTCGGCGGCACAGTTTGCCGTCGATGCATTGGCCGCGATGCGCGAGATCACCGATGCGGGCCGCGTACCCCTCCTGTGCGGCGGCACCGGCCTGTATTTCTGCGCGCTGTTCGAAGGGCTGTCGGCCATGCCCGAGGCCGATGTTTCGACGCGCGCCGGGCTCACCGCCGAAGCCGCCGAACGCGGCTGGCCAGCGCTGCACGCCGAACTTGCGCGCGTCGATCCGCTCGCCGCCACGCGCATTCACGCCAGCGACACGCAACGGATCACGCGTGCGCTGGAAGTGCATCGGCTTACCGGCCGATCGATCAGCGACTGGCAGGAAGGCGATGCGGCCCATCGACTTTTTCCGTTCCGCCTGCTCAAGCTGGTGCTGGCGCCGGAGGATCGGGCGGTATTGCATGAACGCATCGCGCTGCGCTTCGAGCAGATGCTTTCCGCCGGCTTTCTCGATGAAGTGCGGCGACTGATCGCCGATCCGCAACTGCGTGATGTTGATCGACCACGCGACTTGCCCTCGATGCGCGCGGTCGGCTATCGCCAGGCGTGGTCGCACCTGGTCGGCGAAATCGATGCCACGACGTTCCGCGCACAGGCCGTCGCCGCTACCCGGCAGCTGGCCAAGCGCCAGTTCACCTGGTTGCGACGTGAACACGACGCCCGCTGGCTCGATCCGATGCGCCAGCGCGACGAGCTCGAAACCGCGCTGGGCCTGTTCCTTGGCACCGGCGCGCTCGCGACTGATCGCCGGGCCATGTAAAGTAGCGGTGTTTCCCCTTGGCAGCCCGGACCCTTTGGCTGCAGCTCGCGCCAGCTGGCGCGCAACAATAAGAACAACGGAGTCCATCCATGAATAAAGGCCAATCCTTGCAGGATCCTTTCCTGAATGCCTTGCGCCGCGAGCGTGTGCCGGTGTCGGTGTTCCTGGTCAATGGCATCAAGTTGCAGGGCACCATCGAGAGCTTCGACCAGTTCGTCGTCCTGTTGCGCAACACGGTCAGCCAGATGGTCTACAAGCACGCGATCTCCACCGTGGTTCCAGTGCGCAACGTGCGCATGGGCACGGGCACCGATCATTCCTCGTCTGCGGGCGAACATGACACTGCCGAGGACCATGGCAGCGAGCAAGACGAGTGATTCTTGACGCCTGACCCGTCCGGCCGCCGGCGCGAAAAAGCCCTGCTGGTCCAACCTTATGCGCCCGGTTCGCAAGATCCGGCCTTGCTCGAAGAGTTCACCGAACTCGCTCGTTCTGCGGGCGCTGAAGTGATCGCCACCGTGCAGGCGCGGATCGAACGGCCCAGCGCCTCGCATTACCTCGGCAGCGGCAAGGTCGAGGAATTGCGCGCCGCCTGCGATGCCAGCGATATCGACCTGGTGCTGGTCAACCACAGCCTGAGCCCGGTGCAGGAGCGCAACCTTGCCAAGGATCTCGATCGGCGCGTGGTCGATCGTACTGGCTTGATCCTCGACATCTTCGCCCAGCGCGCGGTTTCGCACGAAGGCAAGCTGCAAGTCGAATTGGCGCAGCTGAGCCACGTCGCTGCGCGCCTGGTGCATTCGCGCAGTGGCCTGGACAGCCAGCGTGGCGGTTCGATCGGCTTGCGTGGCCCTGGCGAAACCCGGCTCGAACTTGATCGCCGGTTGTTGCAGAAACGCCGTGAACAACTACAGGCGCGCCTGGAAAAAGTTGAAGTGCAGCGCACCCAGATGAACCGGGCGCGGGTGCGTAACGCCATGCCCCGGGTGGCGCTGATTGGCTACACCAATGCCGGCAAGTCGACTTTGTTCAATGCGCTGACCGGCGCCGGCGTTTACGCCGCCGACCGCTTGTTCGCCACGCTCGATCCGACCGTACGCCGGCTGGCTGGCGTGAGCCAACCGGTGGCACTGTCGGACACCGTCGGCTTCGTTCGCGACCTGCCGCACGAACTGGTCGCAGCGTTCCGCTCGACGCTCTCGGAAGCACGCGAAGCCGACCTGCTCCTGCACGTGATCGATGCTGCCGACCCGCAGCGCGACGAACGTATCGGCCAGGTCAATGCCGTGCTCGCTGAGATTGGCGCCGGCGATATTCCGCAATGGCGGGTGTTCAACAAGATCGATCTGGTCGAAGACGCCATGCCCTTGCACCTGCTGGCGCCGGAATCGGGCGGGCAGGACAGTTTCTGGCTGTCGGCTCGCAGTGGCGCCGGCCTCGATGCCTTGCGCTTGGCCTTGGCGACGCAATTGGGCGAGGGCCGGGTGCGCGCGGAGTTGCTGCTCGCGCCGGCGCAGGGCCGCCTGCGCGCCCGCCTGCATTCGTTGGGCGCGATCGCCAGTGAATCGGCCGATGAGCACGGCTGGACGCTGCGACTCGACCTGCCCGAGCCCGTTTTGCGCCGACTGGCCTCCGAATTCGACGATCCGGCACTGCAAGCGCTCTTGCTTGTGGCCCCTGTCGCCCCTACCTACAATCCTGACACCCCTTGAAGCGTGGGCGGACACCGCCCAGCGACGGAGCAAGCATGGCCTGGAACCAGCCTGGAAAAGGCACCCAAGATCCCTGGCGCGGTAAAAGCGCGGGCAATGCCGCCGAACAATGGCTGCAACGGCTGCGCGATTCCTTCGGTGGCGGTCGCGGCCCGCTCGGCTGGGCGCTGCCGATCCTGGCGGTACTGATGTTGTTCAACAGTTTCAAGCTGATCGATGAACGCCAGCGCGGCGTGGTGCTGCGGTTTGGCGCCTTCAACCGGGTGATGACGCCCGGCGCCAACTTCAAATGGCCATGGCCGATCGAGTCCGCCACGGTGATCGATGCGACCAAGGTCGAGACGCTCGAAGACACCGTGCGCGTGCTGACCAAGGACGAGAATATCGTCGACATTAAGCTCAACGCACAGTACGTGGTCAGCGATCCACGCCTGTACCTGTTCGGCTTCCGCGACGACGTTTCCGCCGACGGCCTGCGCCTGCAAGGTCGCGAGACCCTGCAGAACGCCGCCGAGAGCGCGGTGCGCGAAGCGGTCGGCAACAACACCATGGACACCGTCCTGTTCGAGCGCGACAAACTGGTGTCCTCGGCCAGCCAGCATTTGCAGGAATCGCTCAACCGCTATCACACCGGCCTGACCGTCACGCAATTCAACTTGCCCGACGCGCGCCCGCCGGACGAGGTCAAGAGCGCGTTCGACCAGGCGATCAGTGCCCGCGAGAAAAAGAGCAGCATCATCAACGAGGCCAAGGCTTACGCCAGTAAAATCGTGCCGGAGGCGCGCGGCCAGGTGGCGCGAACCGTCACTGAGGCCGAAGGCTACCGGCTTGCCACCATCGCCAAGGCCACCGGCGACGCCGAGCGCTTTACCCAACTGGTCAGCCAGTACCGGCGCGCGCCGGAAGTAACGCGCAAGCGCCTGTACCTGGAAACCATGCAGGAAGTGACGGCCAACAGCACCCGCGTGGTCTCCGGCCCGAACAACGTTTTCTACTTGCCCTTGAACAACGCGCCGGCCGGCTCGCCGGCACAGGCGCTGTCGCCGCTGCCAGCGGTGCGGGCGAGCGCACCTGCCGTCGCGCCGGCCGACAACGACAATGGCCAGGACGGACGTCCGCCGCGTTCCGATGGCCGCGAGGGAGGACGCTGACATGCGCAATATCCAGATCCTGTTGATCGCTGCGGTTGTCGCGATCCTGCTCGCCGCCAGCTCCATGTACATCGTCAACGAAGGCCAGACGGCGATCGTGCTCAACCTCGGCAAAGTCGTACGCAGTGGCATGGCGCCCGGCCTGCATTTCAAATGGCCGATGGTCGAGGCCGTGCGCACCTTCGATCGACGCATCCTTTCGCTCGACGATGCGCCCGAGCGCTACCTGACGGCCGAAAAGAAAGACGTCGAAGTCGACTTCTTCGCCAAGTGGCAGATCAAGGACGTGGTCACTTTCTACCGCGCCGCCAGTGGTGGCGATGAAGCGGCCGCCAAGCAGCGCCTGACGCCGATCATCAAGAACGCGTTGCGCAACGAGATCAACCAGCTGGCGTTGGCTGAGGTCGTGTCCAGCGGCCGTTCCGATCTCACTAGCCGATTGCTTGCGAATATCAACGAAGGCGCGGCCACGCTCGGCATCGAAGTGCTCGACGTCCGCATCAAGCGCATCAATCTGCCGCAAGACAGCCAGATCCTGAACTCGGTTTACGATCGCATGCGTACCGAACGCTTGCAGGTGGCCAATGCCCTGGTCGCCGAAGGCACGCAAGCTGCCGAAGGCATTCGCGCCGAAGCCGAACGCCAGAGCCGCGTGCTGGTTGCCGATGCCGAACGCGACGCCCAGAACCTGCGCGGCGAAGGCGATGCCAAGGCGGCCGAGATCGGTGCCGGCGCCTATGGCCAGGACGCCGAGTTCTACGCCTTCTACCGCAGCCTGGAGGCCTACCGGAAATCGATGGCCGACGGCAAGACGGTGATGGTGATGGATCCGAATTCGGAGTTCCTGCGCTACATGCGCAGCGACGGCCACTAAAATCAGGAGTTTTGCGATGGGTCAGTCAGTCGTAGTGTTGGGCGCGCAGTGGGGCGATGAAGGCAAGGGCAAGATCGTCGACCTGCTGACCGAGGAAATCGGCGCGGTCGTGCGTTTCCAGGGCGGCCACAACGCCGGCCACACCCTGGTGATCAACGGCAAGAAGACCGTCCTGCACCTGATTCCCTCCGGCATCCTGCGCCCGGACGCGCTCTGCCTGATCGGCAACGGCGTGGTGCTGTCGCCGGCCGCTCTGAAAAAGGAAATCGGCGAACTCGAGACCACCGGCGTCGAAGTGCGCTCGCGCTTGAAGATCAGCCCGGCGACGCCGCTGATCATGCCCTACCATATCGCCCTGGATCAGGCGCGCGAGAAAGCCGCCGGCGGCAAGGCGATCGGCACCACCGGGCGCGGCATCGGCCCGGCGTATGAAGACAAGGTGGCGCGGCGCGGCGTGCGCGTGGCCGATCTCAATTATCCAAAGGAACTCGCGGAAAAATTGCGCGAGGTGATGGATTACCACAACTTCGTGCTGACCAAATACCTGCACGCCGATGCGGTCGATTTCCAGTTGACACTCGACGAAGCGCTCGCGTTCGGCGAATACGTCGAACCGATGAAGTCGGACGTCGCCGGCATCCTCCACGATTTGCGCAAGGCCGGCAAGCGCGTGTTGTTCGAAGGCGCGCAAGGCTCGTTGCTCGACATCGACCACGGCACCTATCCGTATGTCACGTCTTCCAATACAACCATAGGCGGTGCACTTGCCGGCACCGGCGTCGGCGCGGATGCGATCGACTACGTGCTCGGCAT
>JANXRY010000122.1 GCA_025356635.1 Gammaproteobacteria bacterium | reverse complement strand
ATCGAGTCGATCGCGCGCATGGTACAACCGGATCATCAGGATCTGTCCGATTTTCGGAATTACCTTGCGCAAGCGCGCGCCGCGAACTTGGCGGATCAGCAGATGCGTCAGCAACTGGCGCAGGCTTGGGCGCGGGCGCGGGCCGAAGATTTCAAAGGGGCGGATCGCTGGCTGCTCGCTGCGCAGAAGTCCGCGCCGGATGCGCTGGCCCCGAAGGTACTCAGCCTACGGATCATTGAGTTGCGGCAGGCGCGAACTGATGCCTTGCTTGCCCAGGGCAACGCTGCGGTGGACCGGTTGCAACTCGACCGTGCCGATCGCTCGCTGGCCCATGTTGCCCGGGTTGCAGCGCAACCGGCACGTGCGCAACTTCTGCGCGAACGCATACTTTTGGCCAGGCATTACGGCCCGTTCAAACCAGCACAGGTGTTCTCCGAGCGCTTGGCTGGGGGTGCGAAAGCTCCGGAAATGGTGGTCGTTCCGTACGGGCGGTTTGCGATGGGAGCGGGCGACCAAGACCCGCAATCACAGGCCAACGAACAACCGCGGCATGAGGTCGTTTTCAAGCGCGGATTTGCCATCGCCCGCAATGAGGTCACCGTTGGCGACTTCCGGCGCTTTGTTGTCGCCACCGGCTATCGCACCCTGGCCACCCGGCTCGGGCGATCCACCGTCTATGACGTCAAAGGCAGTGTGTTCACTGATCACGACGGCGTCGATTGGCGCTACGACCACTTCGGTCGCGCGGCGCCACCCGAACTGCCGGTAGTCCATGTTGCTTTCGAAGATGCACGGGCCTATGCCCGCTGGTTGACCCGCCAGACTCGTGGCCGCTATCGATTGCCCAGCGAAGCCGAGTTCGAATATGTCCTGCGCGCCAGCAGCAACAGTATCTATCCCTGGGGCAATACCCGCCCTGCGTTGGTCGTGGCGAATCTGGCCGGCGATGGCGATCTGTCGCCGCTGGGACGGAACTGGGGCAATGCCGTTCCCGGCTATCGCGATGCCTTCTGGGGGCTGGCACCAGTGCGTACCTTCCCAGCCGAGCGGCTCGGAACCTTCGACATGGAGGGAAATGCCTCCGAATGGACACTCGACTGCTGGCATGACAGTTACCAGCGGGCGCCTGTTGATGGGTCGGCCTGGGTCAATCCGGGTTGCGCGCAGCAGGTGATTCGGGGCGCGGCCTGGGACAGCGCACTCGATCAGGCGCGTTCCACCTCCCGGCAGCCCGTCGATCCCGGCACCCGCAGCGCCCGACTTGGATTCAGGGTGGTGCGTGAACTCTAAGCGACGAGAACTTCTATTGCCGCTCTGAAGGCCTGCGCAGGGTGCGTGACTTGCCGGCCGCCTTGCTGTCGGGGCGGGCTTTTTCGCCGACGCCAAGGCCATTGATCAACCCCTGCTGCAAGCCCTTGAGAAGGTCGAGATTGCGTTCGGTAATCTGGTTGAGCAAGCCCCAGGGCGACTGCCCGACCAGATTGCCAAGGTGGCTGCGCAACTGCTGTTGCTGGTCGCTGAACGCCTGGGTGCTGCGCTCAAGGTAACCGCCGATCACGCCCTGCAGCGAATCGCCGTAAAAACGAATGACCGTGGTGAGCAACTTGGTCGAGAAAATAGGCTGGCCGATGTCCTCGTGCTCAGCAATGATCTGCAACAGAACGGCACGAGTCAGGTCCTTGCCGCTGCGCGAATCGCGCACCTCGAAGCTTTCGCCTTCGATGATCAGGTGGCGGACATCTTCAAGCGTGACATAACTCGAAATTTCCGTGTCGTAGAGACGGCGATTCGGATATTTCTTGATGATCCGTACATCCATGATGGCTTCAGCGCGCGACCGCATGGGCGTTGCCTGAGCATCGCGCTTCCGGACGGCGCTTGCAAGTCGGGCCTCGCGATTCGCAATGGCGATCACATTGCGAGGGTCAGGTCAATTGTCGGAATCCGGCCTGGATCGAACGCCGACTGCGCCACCGCGAGCGTGCGTGCGATTGTCTCTGTCGAATCCAGTCCATGGGGGTCCTGGCCGAGCAGTCGCCAGGCCATCCGCAGGCAAGGCAGCGGATTCCCGGCATCCACCGGCAGGCTCGCGAGCGACTTGGCAAGTTTGCTGCCATCGGGCCCCAGCACAGTTGGCAGATGGGCATAGGACGGTGTCGCCAGGCCGAGTCGTTCCTGCAACAGGATCTGCCGTGGCGTTGAATCGATCAGATCGGCGCCACGCACCACATCGGTGATTCCCTGCTCAGCATCGTCAACGACGACAGCCAGCTGATAAGCCCACAGGCCATCGGCGCGCCGAAGCACGAAATCGCCACTTTCGCGGCGCAGCGATTGGCTGTAGCGACCACGAACGCCATCCACGAATGCAAGATCACGATCCGGCACTCGCAGTCGCCAGGCAGCCTGTAGTCCCGAAGGGCGCTCTACGCATTGATCGTGGATGCCGTTGCCGGCCGCGAGATCGCTTCGGCTGCACCAGCACGCGTAGGCCTCGCTTCGGTCGCATAGCCGACGCAGGGCCTGGTCGTAGAGTTCTCCGCGTTCGCTCTGGCGAACGACCGGCGAATCGGGAACCATGCCGAACGCCGCCAGTGTCGCCAGTTGCTGCTCGGCCATGCCGGCGATCTCGCGGGGTGGGTCGAGATCTTCTATCCGGACCAGCCACTCGCCACCCTGGTGGCGGGCCATCAGCCAACTTCCGAGCGCCGTGGTCAGCGAGCCGAGATGAAGCTGGCCAGTGGGCGAGGGCGCGAATCGTCCCCGGTACAAGTTAGCCGAAGTCGTAGTTCATGGCCGGGCTGGCCGGAGCAAGGAAGTTTCCCTGCACCATGTCCACGCCGATCGAGAACAGCACGGACATGCTGGCGGCATCGGAAACGAATTCAGCGATGGTCTTCTTGCCCAGTTTTTGCGCCTGCGTCGAGAATTCACGCACTTTCTTCTGGTTGTCCTGGTTCTTGGCCAGATCAGCGATGAAACTGCGGTCGATCTTCAGGATGGCCGGATCGAAGTGCGCAAGCATCTGGAAGGAGTTCAGGCTGGTGCCGAATTGCTCAAGGCATACCCGGCAGCCGTAGGCTCCGACGATCTTCTGAAACGCCTGCAGCGGCCGCAAATGCGTGTAGATCTTCGGCTCGGCCAGTTGCAGAACCAGTTGCGTGCCAGGCACGCCGTGCGCCTTGAGTTGGGAGCCGATGAAATTGTGCAGATCGCCTTCGACCAACGAAGATGGTTCGACCTTGACGAACAACACGGTTTCCTTGCCCAGCTTGCGCCGTTCCGACAGCAAGGCAATGGTACGGCCGATCACCCAGCGGTCCAGTTCGATCAGCAAGCCGTGTTCTTCGGCGATCGGCATGAACTGGTCGGGAGCGACGATTTCTCCCGATGGCGCCTTCATCCTGAGCAGCACTTCATAGTGCTCGGTGATGTCGCCGGCCAGGCTGATCAAGGGCTGGAAGTTGAGCACGAACTGGTCTTCGCTCAAGGCTTCGCGGATGCGTTGCACCCAGGCATGGATGCGCTCGTCTTCGGCGCGGTCGCGCGCGGCCGGGTCGAAAATCTCGATGCGGTTGCCACCCACGCCCTGGGCCGATTGCAGGCACTGGTTGCACTTGCCCAGAACCTGGGGAACGCTGGCGATTCGCTCGCCAATCTGCACGCCACCGATGCTTACGGTCAGCGAGATCGATTGTTTGCCAAGTTCCAGGATGTGGTTCTCGAACGCGTGGCGAATGGCTTCAGCCTGGGCCAGCGTCTGCTTGTGGTCGTGACCGCGGCAGAGCACGGCGAAAGTGTGGTCGGAGAACCTGGCGATGGAGACGTCACCATGGACGGCAGTCTGCAGGCGATTCGCGACCTGCACCAGTACCTCGTCGGCCAGGGCCAGGCCGACCTTGTCGAGGCTCTGCTCGAAATTGTCCGGTTCGATCAGCAACAGCGATTGCAGGCCTGAACCGCCAGCCGCAAGAGCAACTGCCGACTCGACTTCGGTCATGAAGTACTGGCGGTTGAAAAGCCGGGTCAGTGCATCGCGCTGGCGCAAGGTATCGAGTTCGCGAGCCATGTCGACATCGACGATCTGCTGCCGAAACACGATCTGCAGGCAGGGCTCGCCCTCGTAGGTGGCCGAGGTGAATTCCATCACTGCATCAAATGTCTCGCCATCGGCGCGACGCGCGCCGATCTCCAGTTGCCGCGGTGGTGCCCCGCCCTTGACGATCTGCTTGAGCACCTGTTTGAAGGCATCGGCATCAGCCGGGGCGATCAAGTCCAGCACCGACAGGCCCTCGATATCGGCGAAACTCTCGAAGCCGAACATTTCCATGTAGGCGTCGTTGGCACGGATGTGCATGCCTTCATGGACATAGGCGATCGGATCTCGGGACGAGGCGATCAGTGTGTCGCAGCGGCGCTCGGTTTCGCGCAAGGCGGCTTCGAGATGGCGCAGCGCCCGACGGCCAAGCAGCGCGTTGAATTCGTTGCGAACCACGAATTGCACGTGTTCGGGGCGGGAGCGCATGGCGACTTCGCGCGCACCAGCGGTAATACCGGCCAGGATGCTGGCATCGTCCAGGCGTTCGGCGGCAGCCAATACCGGAATGTCCTTGCCGGTCGCTTCCACTGCCTTGGCGACTTCGAGGAATGGCAGGTACTTGCACTCCATGCTGGCAAGGACAATGTCGATGCTTTGGCTGGAAAGCAATTGGTTCAGTTCATCGGCCGACTCCGGACGCTGGGGACGGATCGCCATGCCGCCATTGCGCAGCATGCTGATCAGGTTCTCCGCGTCTTCGAGACGATCCTCGACCAAAAGCAGGCGGATCACCGCATCCTGCTTCGCCATTGAAACGCTCTCCTTTCTCAAACAAGGACTTGCGTGGGGGGCTTAAGACAATACCAGAAGGTTGTGCAGAAACGCCAACGGGATCACGCCAATGGCCGCTTCCCGGTGTCGCCCGCAACCTCACGCACCAGCTTCGGGACGAGGTAGCCGGGGAGCCGGGCCTGCAGGTTCGCCAGTAATGCCAGCGCCCTTGCGTCGTCAACTTCGAAATGGGCGGTACCAGCAACGTGGTCGAGCTGGTGCAGGTAATAGGGCAGGACCCCCGTTTCAAGCAGGCGCTCGGATAAAGCGGCCAGGGTGTCCGGGTCATCGTTGACGCCGCGCAGCAGGACCGCCTGGTTGAGCAAGGTCACTCCCTCCCCGCGGAGCTTGGCAAACGCGCCGGCAACGGCAGTGTCGATCTCGTTGGGATGATTGGCATGCGCGACCACGACCACCGGCCAGGGCAGGTGGCTCAGCCATTCCAGCAGCGGAGCATCGACCCGTTCTGGCAGGACCACTGGCAGCCGGGTGTGCAGGCGCAGCCGGCGAATCTGCGGCAGGGTTGCCAGGGCGTCGGTGAGTTCCGCGAGCTTGCCGGTAGCAAGCGACAGCGGATCGCCTCCCGAAAGCAGGACTTCGCTGATCGTCGGCTCCGCGCGCAGGTAGTCGAGGCTGGACTGCCAGCGATTGGCCGCAGCGGTTTCTTCCGCGTAGGGGAAGTGACGGCGAAAACAGTAGCGACAGTGCACGGCGCAACTGCCAGTGGCGATCAACAGCGCACGGCCATCGTATTTGTGGATCAGGCCGGTGGCGCCGCGTGCGGCGCCGTCGCCCACGGCATCGAGTTCGAAACCCGGGACGATCCGGTCTTCCTCGACTACCGGCAAGACCTGACGGAGCAGGGGGTCGTCGGGATCGCCATGGCGCATCTTGGCCGCGAATCCGCGAATCCGCGCGGCACGCGCAGGGGAAACTGCGCCGCCGCGGCATCGGAGATCCGCGCCGCATGCGCCTCCAGTCCCAACAGGCAGAGCAGTTCACGGGGATCGCGGATCGCTTCACGCCAGAGCTGTTGCCAAGGTCTGGCGGCGTTGGGCAAAGCTTGGGTGGGCAGGGCTTGGGCGGTTATCATGGCGGACTTTTGCAGGAGATTATCCCATGGCCAGCTATGGCATGAACGATGTGAAGAACGGCGCGAAGATCATCGTCAACGGCGAGCCGTGCGTAATCACCGAGACCGAATACGTCAAACCGGGCAAGGGCCAGGCCTTCACCCGCATCAAGTACCGCTTCATCAAGAACGGCCGCGTCGTGGAAATGACCATGAAGGCGACCGACTCACTGGAAGCGGCCGATGTGATGGACACCGACATGCAATTCCTCTACAGCGATGGTGAGTACTGGCATTTCATGCAGACCGAAACCTTCGAGCAGGTGCAAGCGGATGCCACCGGCGTCGGCGAGACGGCCAAGTGGATCAAGGGCGAAGAGCCCTGCGTGGTCACCCTGTGGAATGGCACTCCGATTGCAGTGCAGGCGCCGAATTTCGTCGAACTCAAGATCGTTGAAACCGATCCGGGCGTACGTGGCGACACTTCGGGCGGCGGCGGCAAACCGGCCAAGCTCGAGACCGGCGCCACCGTGCGGGTGCCACTGTTCGTCGGCCAGGAAGAGATCATCAAGGTCGATACGCGCACCGGCGAATACGTCAGTCGCGTCAAGTAAGCCATGGCCGAAACCACCCTCCGGCAGCCTTGTGATCTGTTGATCGAAGCCGGCTGGGTGGTGCCGATCGAGCCGCATGGCGTGGTCCTCAGCGACTACGCCGTGGTTGTTTCCGGCGGCCGGATTGTTGATCTGTTGCCTAGTGTCGAAGCCCGCTTGCGTTACCTTCCGCAGGAAATCGTGAGCCGTCCGGACACGGTGTTGTTGCCCGGCCTGGTCAATGCCCACACGCATAACCCGATGACGTTGATGCGCGGCGTTGCCGACGACCTCGCGCTGATGCCCTGGCTGCAGGAACACATCTGGCCGATCGAAGCGGCGGTGATGGATTCCGGGTTCGTCGCCGATGGCGTCGAGTTGGCGGTGGCCGAAATGCTGCGCGGCGGGACTACCTGCTGCAACGAGAATTATTTCTTCCCCGATGCCCAGGCCGCGACCTACCAGCGGCTCGGTTTCCGCGCCGTGGTCGGCCTGCCGTTCATCGATTTTCCATCGAAATGGGCGGCCAGCACTGCCGAATATTTCGACAAGGCGCTGGAAGTGCGCGACAACTATCGTAGCGATCCGCTGATCGGGTTCAGTTTCGCGCCGCATGCGCCGTATACGGTTTGCGACACGAGTTTCGAGCGCATCGGCATGCTCGCCGAACAGCTCGATCTGCCGGTGCATTGCCACGTGCACGAAACCGCGCAGGAAATCGAGGATTCGCTCAAGCTGCATGGCCAGCGGCCTTTGGCGCGGCTCGACCGTCTCGGCCTGGTCAACGAGCGCCTGATCGCCGTGCACATGACTCAACTCAACGACGCCGAGATCGCCCTGTGCGCGGAACGCGGAGTTTCGGTCGTGCATTGCCCACAATCCAATCTGAAACTCGCTTCGGGTTTCGCGCCGATCGAGAAGCTGCGTCGCGCCGGTGCGAACATCGCCATCGGCACCGACGGCTGCGCCAGCAACAACGACCTCGACATGTTCGACGAACTGCGCACCACCGCCTTGCTGGCCAAGGCCGTGGCCAGCGACGCCACCGCCATGGACGCGGCGCAAACGCTGCGTGCTGCCACGCTCGGTGGCGCGCGCGCCCTGGGCCTGGGCGAGCGCGTCGGTTCGATCGAACCGGGCAAGGACGCCGACCTGATCTGCGTGCGCATGGCGGCGATCGAATCCCTGCCCATGTACCAACCGATTTCCCATCTGGTCTACGCCAGCGGCCGACACCAGGTGAGCGATGTCTGGATCGGCGGCCGCCGGCAATTGCGCGACGGCGTCTTGCCCGACACCGACCTCGACGCTCTCACGGCCAAAGCGCGCCGTTGGGGCCAGCGCATCGCCACCGTTCGTGCCAAGGTCTGAGCTATGAACCATGTCGACAAAACCAATGTCAGCCAGGCAGAAATAAACAAGTTCGGAGCTCTCGCCAACCGTTGGTGGGATCCGCAAGGGCCCCAGCGCGCCTTGCATGAACTCAACCCTGCGCGGCTTGGCTACGTCCGTGACCGCTCGTTTTTGCGCGGCGCGCGTGTGCTCGATGTCGGCTGCGGCGCCGGCATCCTCAGTGAAGCGCTGGCGCGCGAAGGCGCCGAGGTGATCGCGCTGGATCTTGCCCCGGAATTGATCGACATCGCGCAACTGCACCTGCTCGAATCGGGGCTGAAAGTCGATTACCGGTTGTCGGCGGTCGAAGCACTGGCTGAAGAAATGCTGGCGTCGTTCGATGCGATCACCTGCATGGAGATGCTCGAACACGTGCCCGATCCAGCCTCGATATTGCGCGCCTGCGCGAGCTTGCTCAAGCCGGGCGGCAAGTTGTTCGTGTCCACGCTCAATCGCACTCCAGTGGCGTTCGCCGTGGCGATCGTTGGCGCCGAGTACGTGGCTGGATTGCTGCCGAAAGGCACGCACGATTACAAGAGCTTCATCAAGCCGTCGGAACTGTCGGCCTGGCTGCGCGAGGCGGGATTGCAACTCGATGATGTCAGCGGCCTGGCCTATGATCCGATCCGGGGCAAGGCTTGGCTGAATCGACGCACGGAAATAAATTACCTCGCCTGCGCGGTGAAAGTGTGAGCGAATCTGGAATGGCGGCGCTGGTGTTGTTCGATCTCGACGGCACCTTGGTCGACAGTGCAGTCGATCTGCTCAATGCCCTGAACCGGGTATTGAATCGCGAGGGCCAGCCAGCCTTGTTGCTGGAAACAATTCGTCCGGTGGTCTCGAAAGGCGGGCGTGCCATGCTGCGCGTGGCTTTTCCTGAACGCGATGACGCAGCGAGAGAGGAATTACTGCCACCGTTCCTTGCCGCTTATGCCGAGGCGGTGGCCGAACACAGCACTGCTTTCGATGGTGTCGAGGAGGTGCTGCATGCCATCGAAGCCAATGGCTCGCGTTGGGGCATCGTCACCAACAAGCCGTTCTATCTTGCGGTCGGCGTGGTGGCGACCATGGGCTGGAACGAGCGCTGCGCCATCCTGCTCGGCGCCGACAGCTTGCCGAAGAAGAAACCCGACCCCGACCAGTTGCTGCATGCCTGCGAACACCTGGGCGTGACGCCGCAAGATTGCGTCTACGTTGGCGATGACGAGCGCGACATCGTCGCTGCGCGCGCCGCCGGCATGAAATCCATCGCTGCGCTCTGGGGCTATCGCGAAGCACACGAAGACCCCGCCGACTGGCGCCCCGACGCCAGCGCCGACATTCCGCGTGACTTGCTGCGCCCAGGTCTGCTGGCACCCTGAGATGGCCGACGACGCGCTCGAACCGTTCGTGGCCAAGTGGCTGGTGCGCGAACCGGAGATGATCACAGCGGAAGTCTTCTGCCCGGCACCTTTTCGCGGACGTTATCGCGCCTGGGGTGCCCTGCTGCATGAACTGCGCGAAGCCGTGTTCGAACTCAGCGATCCACGCATCATCGTCGCCAAGACCGGCTGGTGGGCCGAGGAGTTCATGGGTCTTGGAAAGGGCCGCAGCCGGCATCCAGTGACCGAGGCATTCAACGCGCTGCCGGCGCCTTGGTCTGAACTTGGCCGCAGCCTGCTGGACGCCAGCCACGCGGAACTTCGACCAGCCTCGACCCATGACGCGATCGAAGCCCTGCTGCCAGCGGCACGCGCGGTCGTGGCGGTTGAATCGGCTGTGTTCGCGGCAAACCCCAGCGATGAAGGCACGCGCGCCTTGGCGGTGCACTGGCTGCTGTCACGCCTGCCGGCGGGGTTGGCGATGGAGGACCGGGCGCGAATTCCGATGCATCTGTTTGCCCGCCATGGCCTGGTCACGGGTTCCTGGGAGACCGGGCCGGGCCAGGCATTGTTGCAAGACTGGGCCACTGAGCTGGCGGCTGCATTGCCCGCAAACCCCGATGCAGCGATGTTCCGGCGGGTTCGGACCGCCTTCGACCACGCCCGGTTGGCGCGGCTCGCGGCCGGGAAAGGCCATGCTGAGTCCCCTGCGATGGCCACGCTCTGGCGCGCCTGGCGGGCCGCGCGTGGGCGTTGATCGCCGCTCGGCCCCATAATCACCCTCGTCTTGACGTTGCCTGCACTCGCCCCCAGTAAACTGTGCAACCTGCTCTTGGAGAACCCCATGGCCCCCATTGGTCACGAGAACCTGGCCCGCGTGATGCCCGACATCGCCAATGAAGCGCGTCCGGCCGTCGCCGGCCAGTTGGACTGGGTGGGCATGGGCGAGATCCACGCGCCGGTGAGCATTGTTGGCGCCGACGGCCAGGTGTTGACCAGCGGTGCGCGCGTCGATGCTTTCGTCAACCTCAAGCGCCCGGACGTACGCGGCATCCACATGTCGCGGCTCTACCTGCATGTGGACAAGGCACTCTCGGCTGAGCCCGTCTCGCCATGCAGCCTGCGCCGATTGCTCAAGCAGTTCCTCGACTCGCACGCCGATCTTTCCGATCGCGCGAAGATCGACATCCAGTTCGATTATCTGATTCGCCGTCCGGCCCTGGTCAGTGACAACACCGGCTGGAAGTCCTATCCGGTGCGCGTGCGCGCCGAACTCGATCGCGGCCACTTCACCTTGGAGCTGGGCCTGCAGGTGATGTATTCGAGCACCTGCCCGTGTTCGGCGGCGTTGGCGCGGCAACTCATCCAGGAACGTTTCCAGCTCGATTTCGACGATGGCCAGGCGCTCGATTACCCGACAGTGTTGCAGTGGCTCGGCAGCGAGCAGGGCATCATGGCGACGCCGCATAGCCAGCGCAGCATCGCTGAGGTCGAGGTCAAGCTGGCGCCGAGTTTCCAGAACCTGCCGTTTGTCGAAGTTATCGATTGCATTGAGAACGCCTTGCAGACGCCGGTGCAGACAGCGGTCAAGCGCGAAGACGAACAGGCCTTCGCCCGGCTCAACGGCCAGAACCTGATGTTCTGCGAAGACGCCGCGCGGCGCATGCAACTTGCGCTCGATGCCGACGAACGCATCGACGACTTCCGCATCCGCGCGACCCACCAGGAAAGCCTGCACCCGCACAATGCGGTGGCAGTGGCGACCAAGGGCGTGCCCGACGGGTACGTGTGATCGTCAGCTTTCAGTGAACTGATTGGGTAGACTGGCCCCGAACCACTAGGCGAGGGGAACCCATGCACTGGATCCTGGCGATTATCGGCGCACTGTTCGGCACCGCCGTGGCCGAATCGCGCGAACTGCTCGGCGCTGTCGCCGGATTTCTGATCGTCTTCGTTTGGGCCCAGCATGTCTCGTTGGTGCGCAAGGTTGCCGAACTGGAACGCCAACTGCTGGTGTTGCGCGCACGTTCGCTTGCTCCGCCTGCACCAACCGCCGCTGAATCACCTCCGGTTACGCCTACGCCACTGCCGGTAGCACCGGGGATTTCCGTCGCCAGCGAATCGGCGCCGGTCGAAATCGTTGCGCCGACCCCAGAACCGCCGCCTGTACCAAGCGCGCCGATTCCACCACCGATGCCGCGTGCTCCGGTGGCGCCGGGCTGGGAAGAAAAACTGGTCGCGCGGATCAAGTCCTGGTTCACCGAAGGCAATGTGCCGGTCAAGATCGGCGTGGTCATTTCCTTCATTGGTGTCGCCAGTGCGCTGAAGTTCGCTTCCGACCGCGGCCTGTTCTCGTTTCCGATCGAATTCCGCATGGCCGGCATTGCCTTGCTCGCCATTGCCGCGCTCGGTTTCGGCTGGCGCGAGCGCGAATCGCGCCCTGCCTTCGGCCTGAGTCTGCAGGGCGGCGCGCTGGGCGTGTTGCTGCTGGTGGTGTTCGCATCCTTCCGTTTGTACGGGCTGCTGTTGCCGATGCCGGCGTTCGCACTGATCGTGTTGTTGGTCGCCGGTGCCGCGCTGCTTTCCGTGTTGCAGGATAACTTGTGGCTGGCGGTGCTCGGTTTCCTCGGCGGCTATCTCGCGCCGGTGTTGATCTCAACCGGTAGCGCCAATCACGTTGCGCTGTTTTCGTACTACTCCGTGCTCAACGCGGCAGTATTCGGCGTGTCGTGGAAACGCAGCTGGCGTTTGCTCAACCTGGTCGGCTTCGGCTTCACTTTCGGTGTCGGCACCGCCTGGGGGCTGAAGTTCTACCAGCCGGAATTGTTCGCCACGGTCGAACCATTCCTGATCCTGTTCTTCGTGTTCTACATCGTCATTGGGTTGTTGTATGTAGTCCGGCAGAGCGAACATCGCCGGCCCTGGGTCGACGGCACGCTGGTGTTCGGCACGCCGCTGCTCGCTTTTCCATTACAGGCGGGTTTGCTCAAGGACGACAAAATGGAGCTGGCCTTCAGCGCGCTCGCGGTCGCGCTGCTTTATGCCGTGCTGGTGTGGTGGTTGCGTCGCCGACGTGGCGAACGTTTGTTGACCGAAGCCTACGGCGCGCTCGCGCTGGGCTTTGCCACGCTGGCGGTGCCACTGGCTTTCAGTGCCGGCACCACGGCCAGCGTCTGGGCGCTGGAAGGCGCCGGCGTCGCCTGGCTGGGCATTCGCCAGAACCGCACCTTCCCGTGGATCAGCGGCCTGGTATTGCAGTTGTTGGCAGCGGTTGCGTACACACTTTGGCTGTGGGATGCAGCGAACGATCCCAACTCGTTGTTGTTGCTCAATCCCGAATGGCTGGGCGCGGCGATCCTGGCGTTCTCGGGTTTTGCGCTCAGTGTGGTGCACGATCGCTATCGTCCGCGCTTCCGGCTGCCGGCGCTGTTGTTCGTGTGGGCCATGATCTGGTGGTTCGTGGGCGCAGTCACGCAAATTGATCACGCCGAACGCAGTCTCGGTGCCTGGCAATTTGCTTCTCTGTATTTATCGGCGTCGCTGCTGGCAGCGAGCCTGCTGCGCAAGACGCTAGCCTGGCCGCGCCCGAACCAATGGAGCGCGGTGATCGCGCTGCTCGGCCTGCTGATGGTGTTCTACGCCAGGTCCGAGTTCGACACGCCATTGGCCGAGCCCACCTGGCTACCGTGGGCGCTGTATGGTTTCGCTGCCGGCGTGGCGTTGTCGAACGGGCGTGAGGAGGCCGCGCGCAGTTTGTCGCTCGTGCATCTGGCCCTGCTCTGGACGCTGGCCCTGGCCACGACGATGCAGTTGCAGCTGTTCTGTGCCAACACGCTGCAACTCGGCAACGGCTGGAACTACCTGGCCACGATTGCGCCGCTCAGCCTGATGACCCTGGCATTGTGGCAACGCCCGCAATGGCTGGCCTGGCCGCGAGCGGCCATGTTCGAACACTACGCGATCGGCTGGTTCGCGCCGGCGGCGATCATGCTCATGTTGGCACTTGCCTTGGGCCTGTTTGTTGAAGGCCTGGCCACGCCGCTGGCGTTCCTGCCGCTGCTCAATCCACTGGAGTTGGCGTGGTTGTCGATGCTGGGGTTGTTGTTCGCGATGGCGCGGGAGCGGTCGGATTTCAGCACGTGGCGTCGCCTGTGGCCCGGGCTTGGTCTGGCCTTCGCGAGCATGGCGATTTTACGCGCCGTGCATCACTGGCATGGCGAACCGTGGAGCATGGCGGTGCTCGATTCCGGTGTCAGTCAATCCAGCCTGACGGTGGTCTGGAGCCTGCTCGGTGTCGGCAGCATGTGGCTGGCATCGCGTCGCCAGCGGCGGTCGCTCTGGATCGGCGGCTTCGTACTGATGATTGCAGTTTGCGCGAAACTCATGATCGTTGATCGGCATTACATCGGCAATCAATCCGGGATTGTTTCTTTCCTGGTGGTCGGCATGTTGTTGGTCGGCGTTGGCTATCTCTCGCCATCGCCGCCGAAGACGATTGAGACAGAAGGAACACCATGAAATTGCGCTCGATTCTATTTGCCGCCATCTTCGTCGCGACAACGGCCTACGCCGCCGCGCCCAACGACTATGCCCAGCAATGGCCGCTCGCCGAACGGACCGAAGGCGCCTGGGCGATTCGCCTGGAGGAAGCCGTTTATCGGCAGGTGCAAAGCCCGAGCCTGTCCGATCTGGCGGCTTTCAACGACGCTGGCGAAAACCTGCCGTTCGGCCCGATGCCTTTCAGTTTCCAGACACCGCCGAGCGTCTGGCGCGAATCGGCCTGGTTCGCGCTGCCAACGACAACGCCAACGGAAGGCGGCGATCTGCAATTGCACATCAGCCGCAACGATTCCGGGCAACTGGCGCTTGATGCCAGCCTGAGCCATCCGCCACAGACAGCGGTTGGCGATGTCTTGATCGATGTGCGCGGGCAGGGCGAGGTTGTGGACGCGATCGCTTTGGGCTTGACGACCACGGCGGCCGATTTCAGTGCCGAGATTAGCATTGACGCCAGTGACGATCTGAGCCAGTGGCGGACGGTGGTGCCCTCAGCGACAGTGGCGCAACTGCGCCAGGGCGGGCAGTCGCTGGTGCGCCGGCATGTGGAGTTCGCGCCGATCGCCAGCACCTATCTGCGCCTACATGCGCTCTCGGCCGGAAATCCCATTCCGCTGGCGACCGTGCAATTGCGTTTCCAGTCGGCGCGGGCTTCGAGTCCGCTGGCGCAGCGACGCACACTCACGGCAGAGTTCATTGGCCGCGACGGCCCGGCCTACCTGTACCGGATGCCGGCGCGCATCCCGGTGGAGAGGGTCAATATCTTGCTGGGCGAAGACAACGTCATCGCCGATTTCAGCATCAGTGCCCGGGAACCAGGCGACCGCTACTGGTCCTACCTCGGCCAGATGGGGGCGTTCCGCTTGCGCGGTGCCGGGTTGGCGCTGGACAACGAAGCCATGGACGTGCCGCAAACACGCGCGCGCATGTGGCGCATAGAGCCACGGGTGAACCTGACCAAACCGCCGGTGCTCGAGTTCATGTACCAGCCCGAGGACTGGCTATTGCTCACCCACGGCCGCGCGATCTACCGGATCGTTGCCGGCAGTGGCGTGGCGCAGCGCGAACAGTTTCCACTCGATGCCCTGATTGGCCAGGTGCGCGCGCATTACGGACGCGACTGGCAACCGCCAGTGGCGCGCCTTGGGCCGATGTCGGCGGCAGGCGGTGAGTCCGCACTGACCCGCCCGGACCCGGCCAGGACCCGGCGCTGGCTGCTCTGGGGCGTGCTGCTGTTGGGTGCCGCGGCGATCGTGGCGATGGTGCTGATGTTGCTGCGCAATCCGTCTGCCTCGGGAGAGTAGGCGAATAGAATTCAGGGCGCGGGTTGCGGATTGCCGGCCGGATCCAGCAGCAATTGCGGGTCCACGCGCACGCCGAACCAGTTCATGCCCCAGTGCATGTGCGGCCCGGTGGCGCGACCGGTCTTGCCGACCAGGCCGATCACCTGGCCTTGTTCGACGCGCTCGCCGACCACGACATCGATCCGGCTCAGGTGCAGGAAATTCGAACTCACGCCATGGCCGTGGTCGATCAACACGGTGCCGCCGGTCAGGTAGAGATCGGGATTGGCGAAGGTGACGATGCCGCCAGCTGGCGCCTGCACGGCAGTGCCTTGCGCTGCAGCGATGTCCAGCCCTGAATGCGGCGATTTCGGCGTGCCATTGTAGATGCGCTGGCTGCCGAACACCCCGCTGATGCGGCCTTGCACTGGCCAGATGAAGCGGCTGTCGTAATCGTCGCGATCGTCGTCGCGCTGGCGCACGGCATCGACTCCGGCCTGTTCCCGGGCGATGCGCTCGGCGATCGCCGGTGGCGGGTTGACCGTGTCCTCGGGCACGCCATCGACGCGTTCCAACGGAAACGTGCGCACGAGTACCGCGACTTCGACATCGGCGTGGTGGCCGTCGGGCCAGTCGATACCGAGTTTCAGCGCCTCGGTCTGGGTGCGCGCCACACCGATCACGAAGTGGCCATCGGTGCCGACGCGGATGTCGTGGTCGTCGTAACGCAGATGACCACCCTTGGGAACCCGCCCGAGCAGCAATCCGCCTTGTGGAACCTGGCGGACGATGGAATAGCCGAGGTCCGCCGCATCCTGTGCCGGCGCGACCGGGGCAGGCGGTGTGATGTGTGGAGTTGTCGCCGCGCAGCCGGCGAGCACAGCGGCCAGCAGTAGCGGAACGGGGCGATACGAGGGGCTGATCCCAGGCTCAGTCATGTCGGTGCTCGTGCAGGTTGCCGTCGGGGACCGGATCGAACCCGCCTGGGTGGAAAGGATGGCACTTCGATATCCGCTTGATCCCCAGCCAGCTGCCGCGCACGGTGCCGAAGCGTTCGACCGCTTCGATGGTGTAGCTTGAGCAGCTGGGGTGGAACCGGCAACGCTGCCCGAGCAGCGGGCTCACCCACCGCTTGTAGCAGCGCAGCACGAAAAGCACTAGTGATTTGCCCAAGGACGCGGCCCGGTTGGAAGTAAAGGTTGCCGCAGAAGTGGGACTAGGCTATAACACGCCGCCTTTAAGGCTCAAGGAAAGCGAGGAATCTCCCGAGTGGCCACCAAGAAATCCGTGAAGAAGGCAGCCAAGCCGGTCAAGAAGACCGCGAAGCCCGCCAAGTCGAACAAGTCGGCCAAGCCAGCCAGCAAGAAGCCGGTGAAAGCCAAGCCCATGGCCAAAAAGGCCACCAAATCCCCCAGCAAGGCTCCGGCCAAGAAGGCAGTAGCCAAACCTGTGAAGAAGACCAGCAAGCCCGTCGCGAAAAAAGTAGTCGCCAAGAAAGCCCCGGCCAAGCCGGTCAAGAAGGCCGCCAAACCAGCGCCAAAGCCCGTTGCCAAGGTGGTGTCGAAGCCCGTTGCCAAGGTGGTACCGAAGCCGGCCGCCAAGGTTGCCACCAAACCGGCTGCGAAGAGTCCCACGCCGGCGCCGGTTGTCGCCAAGCCGGCGGCCGAGCCCGCCGCACCTGCGGCCAAGGTTGTGCCGGCCAAGAAGAGCGTCGCGGCCAAGTCGGTCGTGGTTGTTGCGCCGCCACTGCCGCCGGTCAAGCGCGACCCCGGCGTCCGTGCCGGTTACGTCAAGCCGACCAAGGTCAACAAGCCCGAGCGCATCAAGATGATGGCTCCCGCCCGCAAGCGCGTGACCCTGAAGCCGGGTTACAAGCCGAATGCGATCGAGGAGTACATGAATCCGTACCAGCTCGAGTATTTCCGCCAGCGCCTGATGAAGTGGAAGGACGACCTGGTCGACGAATCCAAGCAGACCATCGAGAACCTCAAGGAAGAAGTCCGCGATGTCGGCGACGAAGCCGAGCGTGCCAGCCGCGAGTCGGAAAATTCGCTCGAGCTGCGCACCCGCGACCGCTACCGCAAGCTGATCAACAAGATCGACAGCACGCTCAAGCGAGTCGAGGACGGCACTTACGGCTACTGCGTCGACACCGGTGACGAAATCGGCCTGGATCGCCTGGAAGCACGCCTGACCGCCGAGCGCACCATCGACGCGCAGGAACGCTGGGAACACCTGCAGAAGCAGATGGGCGAGTAATACTTCGAACGAACATGACCACCAACGCCGACGCCATCGCCAGTCTCTACGCCGCCTTCGCCAAGGGCGATGTGCCTACTGTGCTCGGCGCGATGGCGCCGGACATCCGCTGGACCGAGGCGGATGGCTTTCCGTATGCGGGGACTTATGTCGGCCCGGACGCGGTGCTCGCAGGGGTGTTCATGCGACTGGCCACCGAATGGGATGGTTACGCTGCCGTTCCCGACGAAATTTTCGACAACGGCGAAACGGTCATCGTGCTCGGTCACTACAGCGGCACCTACAAGGCGACCGGCAAGTACTTCAAGGCGAAAATGGTGCACGTCTGGCGCTTTCGCGACGGCAAGATCGCGGCGTTCCAGCAACACACCGATACCGTGCTGGTGCAGCGCGCTTTGAGCTAGCCGATCAGAACAACGCGTCGCGCAGCTTGAACCAGGCCATCGCCGCAACCAGTAGCGGCGTGCGGAAGGCGCGGCCGCCGGGGAATGGGCGGTGTTGCATTTTCGCGAATACATCCAGTCGCTGCGATTGCCCGCGTACCGCTTCGGCGATGATCCGCCCGGCAAGGCCGGTGGCAGCGAGGCCGTGCCCGGAAAAGCCTTGTGCGAAATAGACGTTCTGGCCCAGCCGGCCCCAATGTGGCGCGCGGTTCAGGCTGATATCCACGTAGCCGCCCCAGACGTAATCGAGTTTCACGCCGGTGAGTTGTGGAAATACCCGGGTCATCCGCCGCAGCATCGTGCCGCGCAGGTTCGGCGGCTCGAGTGTTGAATAACTGGCACGACCGCCAAACAGCAGGCGCTGGTCGCTACTGAGGCGGAAGTAGTCGAGCGCCCAGTTCACATCCGCCACCGCCATGTCATTGCGGATCAGCGACTTCGCGCGCTCTTCACCCAGCGGCTCGGTCGCGCCGATATAGGTACCGACCGGCATGATCCGGCTGTCGAGTTCGGGCGCGATGCCGTGCACGTAGGCATTGCCGGCAAGCACGGCGAAATCGCAATGCACTTCGCCCATCTCGGTGACGAAGGTCGGCTTGTTGCCGCGGCGCAGCGCCGTGACCTTGGAGTTCTCGTAGATCTTCACGCCACGGGCCAGCGCGGCACGGGCCAGGCCAAGCGTGTAGTTGAGCGGATGCAAGTGACCGCTGTTTGCGTCGTAGAGCGCGCCAAGATAACGATCGCTGGCGAGCTGTTCACGTAGTTGCTCGCGGCTCCACCATTGCAACGGGTAGTCGTAGTTGTCGGCGAGGTCGCGCTGCCAGGCTTGTAATTCCTCGACCTGGCGCGGCTTGATCGGCACGTGCGCATGGCCGTCACGCCAGTCGCAGTCGATTTGGTATTTTGCACGCCTTTCCTGGATCAGGTGCATGCCTTCGAGCGACCAGTCAAACAACTTTCGGGCGTCATCCTTGCCGATCAGGCTGGCGAT
Source organism: Gammaproteobacteria bacterium (assembly GCA_025356635.1). GTDB lineage: Bacteria > Pseudomonadota > Gammaproteobacteria > Xanthomonadales > Xanthomonadaceae > Arenimonas. The sequence continues at coordinate 13,413 of JANXRY010000122.1, read as the reverse complement.
CTTGGGTTGTTCGCAGCTGTAGCCGAAGATCGCCTGGCCACCGTTGCGCCCGGAGGCGCCCCAGCCGACGCGTTCGGCCTCCAGTACCACCACTTTATAGCCGGCCTCGGCCAACTCGATGGCTGCCGACAAGCCGGTCAAGCCCGCGCCGAGGATGCAGACATCCGTACGTTCCGATCCTGCCTGGCGTGGCTGCTCCGGCGCCGGCTGGGCGCTGGTGGCGTACCACGAGTGCGCCGCGCCTTTCATACCTGGCGCAGGTACCACTCGATTTCGAGCGTGGTCACTTCGGTATAGAAACTGCGCATTTCCTTAAGCTTCTGTTGACCATAAATGTGACGGAAGGCGCTGCCGAAGTGGTTGACGATGAACTCGCTGGCCATGAAGTCGTCGATCGTGTCGCGCCAGAACAACTGCCGCATCTCGGTTTGTTCGTAGGCATTGCCGACAATCGGCGGGCCCGGATCGCCCGGATGTTCCAGGCCATGCAGGATACCGGCCAGCACTGCAGCGGTGACCAGATATGGGTTGGCGTCGGCGCCGGCGATCCGGTGCTCTATGCGCGTGTTGGCCGGGTCGCTATGCGGGATGCGCATCGCCACGGTGCGGTTGTTGAAGCCCCAGCAGTCGTTGAGCGGCACGAAAGCATTGAGCACAAAGCGCCGATAGCTGTTGGCGTGCGGCGCAAACATCAGCATGCAGTGTTTCGCTGCCTGCTGCAGGCCGTAGACGCCATGCCGAAGCGCGTCACTGGGGGCTTCTGGCTCGCAGGCGAAGATGTTGTTGCCGTCCTTGTCGAGCACGCTGACGTGGATATGCGTGCCGCTGCCGGCCTGGTCGACGAAGGGTTTGGCCATGAAGCTGGCGAGCAGGCCTTCATTGGAAGCGATTGCCTTGATCGCACGTTTGAGCAGGATGGCATCGTCACAGGCGATGACAGCGTCCTTGCGGTGCTTGAGGTTGATCTCGAACTGACCCGGTGCGTATTCGGCAACCGCGGTATCGGCCGGAATGCGCTGGACGCGGCAAGCGTCGGTGACGGCATCGGTGAAGCCCTGATAATCGTTCAGGTCTTCCATGTAATAGACCTGGGTGGTCTTGTTACGCTCGCCGGTGGCCGGATTGATCGAGGTCTGCGGCCGGCCTTGTTCGTCCAGCTGTGGATCAAGCAGGTAGAATTCCAGCTCCACGGCCACCACCGGGGTCAGCCCCTTTGCGGCGAAGCGATCGACGATGCGCTTGAGTACCTCGCGCGGATTGGCTTCGAACATGCTGCCCTTGCCATCTTCCATACCGAGCAGCAGCTGCGCCATCGGGCGTTGCTGCCAAGGGATGGATTTCAATGTCCCGGGAATTGGCCTGCAGATGCGGTCTTCGTCGCCGATATCGTAACCCAGGCCGGTTTCCTCGACCGTGTTGCCGGTGATGTCGGTGGCGATCAGTGACATCGGCAGGCAGATGCCGTTCTGGTAGACCTTTTCCAGCGCATCGCGGGTGATCCGCTTGCCGCGCAACAAGCCGTTCATGTCTGGCAGCAGCAAATCAACCGTCTCGCAGCCAACAATGGCGTTGAGTTCGACGGCGTCGTCTTTGGGGAGTGTCAGGGTGTTCATAGGGTATTCCATCAAGCCTGTCCGAAGTCTACCAGATCGTTCCAGCTGTAAAGAATCTTCATCATTAGCGACGTTGCAGGGAAGGGCATGTGGCGGGAAAGCCGCCTAAATGGCCGAATTGCTGCGCTGCGACAATAAAATCTCTGCCGGGGAGGGTGTGCGCAGCGTTGATAAAATCACACGGCCGGGGTAGTGTGGGCCATCGATATTCCAGAGCGACGCATGCCACCAGTTCCGCTTGTCGGGCTTCCGTCCGACCGCAAACAGATCGGGCATCACCCCTTCCAGGCGGTGGGCGAGAAATACCTGCGTGCGGTGATCGATGGCGCGGGTTGTATGCCGGTGTTGCTGCCGTCCCTGAACCCGCCGCTGGACTTGCGTGACCTGCTCGCGCGGCTCGATGGCCTGTTGTTGACCGGCTCGGTGAGCAATATCGAACCGCATCATTACAGTGACGAGCCCAGTTACGAAGGCAATCTGCACGATCCATCCCGCGATGCCACCACCTTGCCGATCGTGCCGCTGGCCATCGAGATGAAAGTGCCGGTGCTCGCTGTTTGCCGTGGCTTCCAGGAAGTGAACGTCGCGCTCGGTGGCAGCCTGTACCAGAAAGTGCATGAGGCGCCCGGCTTCGAGGATCATCGCGAAGACCTCGACGATGAGCTCGACGTGCAATACGCGCCTGTCCACTCCTTGCGACTGACCACCGGCGGGCTACTCGCCGGGATCGCCGGAACTACGGAAGTGATGGTGAATTCGCTGCATGGCCAGGGCGTACGCCTGCCGGGCTGTGGGCTGGTGGTGGAAGCGACCGCGCCTGATGGCTTGATCGAAGCCGTGCGCCTCGATTCGCCCGATACTTTCCTGCTTGCGGTGCAATGGCACCCGGAATGGAAGGTCCGTGAAAATCCGTTTTACCTCGGCATATTCCAGAAGTTTGCGGCGGCTTGTCGCAAACGCGCTGCCCGACGAGTCTGAGCCATGGCCAAGAAAAAAATCGATACTCGCAAGGAAGCAGCGCCCGAGCAGCAGGAAAGCTCGCTCAAGCGCTGGCTGAAGGAGCGGCGCATCACCGAAGTCGAATGCCTGGTGCCGGACATGACCGGCAACGCCCGCGGCAAAATTATTCCTGCGGCGAAGTTCTCGCACGATTACGGCACCCGCCTGCCGGAAGGCATCTTCGTCACCACGGTTACCGGTGACTATCCCGACGAATACTACGAGCTGGTGCAGCCATCCGATTCCGACATGTACCTGCGCCCGGACCCGGATGCGGTGTGCATGGTGCCGTGGGCGTCGGACCCGACCGCGCAGATCATCCACGATTGCTTCACCCGCGACGGCCAACCGCATGAACTGGCGCCGCGCAGCGTGTTGCGCCGAGTCCTGGCGCTGTACGACGAACTCGGCCTGAAGCCGATCGTTGCGCCTGAGCTCGAGTTTTTTCTGGTGCAAAAAAACACCGACCCGGATTTCCCGTTGCAGCCGCCGGCCGGGCGTTCCGGCCGCCCGGAAACGGCGCGGCAAAGTTATTCCATCGATGCGGTCAACGAATTCGATCCGATCCTGGACATGATGTACGACTACGCCGAAGCGATGGAGCTCGACGTCGATACGCTGATCCACGAATCCGGCGCCGCGCAGCTGGAAGTCAATTTCCAGCACTCAGACCCGATGTCGCGCGCCGACCAGGTATTCCTGTTCAAGCGCACCATGCGCGAAGCGGCGTTGCGCCACGGCATCTACGCCACCTTCCTGGCCAAGCCGATGGAAAACGAGCCCGGCAGCTCGATGCATATCCACCAGAGTATGCTCGATGCCAAGACCGGCAAGAACCTGTTCGCCGGTCGCAAGGCCGGCCAGCACAGCAAGATGTTCGAGCATTACCTTGGCGGTTTGCAGAAATACGTGCCAATGGCTATGCCGTTCTTCGCGCCAAACGTGAATTCCTACCGGCGCCTGGCTTTGGGTGAAGTCGCGCCGATCAACGTGCAATGGGGTTTCGACAACCGCACCTGCGGCCTGCGGGTGCCGATGGATTCGATCGAAAACACCCGCGTCGAGAGCCGTTTCGCCGGCTCGGACGCCAATCCCTATCTGGCGATGGCGGCGACCTTGGCCTGCGGTTATCTCGGCATAAGGGAAAAACTTTTGCCCACTGCGCCGCTGACTGGCAGTGCCCAGGATTTGGGTTACGGATTGCCGCGCTCGCTGGAAGATTCGCTGCGTCTGCTGGGCGACTGCGGACCGCTCCGTGAACTGTTTGGCTCGCGTTTCGTGACTGCCTATATCGCAGTCAAGCAAAAAGAATATCAAACCTATTTCCGCGTCATCAGCTCCTGGGAACGCGAGTTCCTGTTGCTGAACGTTTGACGCCATCTTCGCCGGAGCTGTTCATGAATCTTCTTGACACCCGTTACCTGCAGAAGCTCGATGCCGACCACCACCTGCATCCGTTCAACGACAACGCCGCGCTGGCGAAGAAGGGCACGCGCATTCTTACGCGCGGTGAAGGCTGCTACGTATGGGATGCCGAAGGCAACAAGTTGCTCGATGCGTTTGCCGGCCTGTGGTGCGTGAATGTCGGCTACGGGCGCAAGGAACTGGGCCGGGTAGCGGCCAAGCAGATGGACCAGCTCGCCTACTACAACAGCTTCTTCAGCTGTACCACGGAGCCGACGATCATGCTCTCGGCCAAGCTCGCTGAGATCACCCCGCACGACCTCAACCACGTCTTCTATTCGAACTCGGGATCGGAGGCGAACGACACGATCCTGCGCATGGTCCGGCATTTCTGGGCGGTGCAGGACCAGCCGACCAAGAATATTTTCATCGGCCGCAACAACGGTTACCACGGCTCTACCGTCGCCGGTGCCAGCCTCGGCGGCATGAAGGGCATGCACAAGCAGGGCGGCTTGCCGATCCCGGACATCCACCACATCGATCCGCCGTTCTGGTTCATCGATGGCGGCGATCTGTCCGAAGAAGAATACGGCCGGGTCTGCGCCAAACGACTCGAAGACAAGATTCTGGAACTTGGCCCTGATCGCGTTGCCGCGTTTATCGGCGAGCCGATCATGGGCGCGATCGGCGTGTGGATTCCGCCAAAAAACTACTGGCAGGAGATCGAGAAGATCTGCCGCAAGTACGACGTGCTTCTGGTCGCCGACGAAGTCATCTGTGGCTTTGGCCGCACCGGCGAATGGTTCGCCAGCCAGTATTACAACTTCCGCCCCGACATCATGACCCTGGCCAAGGGCATTACTTCCGGCTACATCCCGCTCGGCGCGGTGATGTTCAACGACCGCGTCGCCAAAGTGCTGGCCGAGCAGGGCGGCGAGCTTGCGCACGGGTACACCTATTCCGGGCATCCGGTCTGTGCGGCGGTGGCGCTGGAAAACATTCGCATTCTTGAAGACGACAAGATCGTCGACACCTGCAAGAACGACACCGGTCCGTACCTGGCCAAGCGCTGGGCCGAACTGGGCGAACATCCGCTGGTTGGACAAGCCCGGATCGCGGGCATGGTCGGGGCACTCGAATTGGTGCCGAACAAACCGGAACGCCGCTATTTCGACGACCGCGGCAAGATCGGCGTGCTCTGCCGAGACATTGCGCTGAAGAACGGCCTGATCCTGCGCGCGACCTACGATTCGATGCTGCTCTCGCCGCCGCTGGTGATCAGCCGGGAACAGGTCGACGAATTGTTCGAGAAAGCCTGGAAAAGCCTGGACGAAACCGCCCGGGAAATCGGCCTGGGCTCCGGGAGCCGTTGATATTTCAATGCCGGGCCGGCTGTGTATGATGGCCCGATCGGTCAAGCGTTCATCACTGGAGGGTTGTCATGAAACTTCGTACCTTGGGTCTCACCATCGCCACGGTAATACTGGCGGCCTGCAACCAGGCGCCGCCTGCGGCTACGCAAACCGCAACGACCGGCACGCCCGCCGCGCCGGCGGCCGAGGAAAAAGTCCTCAATATCTACAACTGGTCCGACTACATCGGCGAAGACACCATCGCCAATTTCGAGAAGGAGACCGGCATCAAGGTCACCTACGATACCTTCGACAGCAACGAGATTCTCGAGGCCAAGCTGGTCTCGGGCAATACCGGTTACGATCTGGTCGTGCCGTCGGTGCAGTACCTCGCGCGGCAAGTACAGGCTGGTGTCTTCCAGCCACTCGACAAGTCCAAGCTTACCAACTACGGCAATCTCGACCCGGACATCATGGCGCGCATCGCCAAGCTCGATCCGGGTAACGCCTATGCGCTGAATTGGCAATGGGGCACCACCGGCATCGGTTACAACGAGGCCAAGGTCAGGAAAGCGCTCGGACCAAACGCGCCGGTCGATAGTTGGGATCTCATCTTCAAGCCGGAGAATATCTCCAGGCTCAAGGGCTGCGGTGTCGCCGTCCTGGATACGCCGCAGGAGATCCTGACCGCTGCCCTGAAGTACCTCGGTGAAGACCCCAACAGTTTCGACGAAAAGGTGATCGAGAAGGGCGAGGCCTTGCTGACAAAGATCCGCCCCTACATCACCGAATTCAATTCTTCCGAGTACATCAACGAACTGGCCAACGGCGATATCTGCGTGGCGGTTGGCTGGTCGGGCGACGTGTTCCAAGCCGCCAATCGCGCCGCGGAAGCCAAAAACGGCAATGTCATCAAGTACAACATCCCGAAAGAAGGCGCCGCCATGTGGTTCGACATGATCGCCATCCCCAAGGATGCCAAGCATCCGAACAACGCGCACTTGTTCCTGAACTACATCCTGCGTCCGGACGTCATGGCTAGCATCACCAATTACGTCCAGTACGCCAATGCCAACAAGGCGGCTTCGCCACTGGTGGACAAGGCAATTCTGGATAACCCGAATGTCTATCCGACCCCGGACATGATGAACAAACTCTTCACCTTCGCGGTTCTGCCAGCAGATATCGATCGCATCTACACCAGGTTCTGGACCAAGCTCAAGACTGGCAAGTAAATCACTTCGGGGCAGGGCGCTAGCTCTGCCCCTTTTTACGGGAATCGTCTCATGGCGTCCGAACCAGCGGCGGTGCTGCCGTCATCGAACAGCGGTACCGGCCCGGCCGTAAAGGCCGAGCGTCTTGGCGCAGATTCGTATGTACGCCTGGAAAATGTACGCAAGGAATTCGACGGCTTCGTGGCTGTTGATGAAGTCACGCTCAACATCCGCAAGGGCGAAATCTTTGCCTTGCTTGGTGCCTCGGGCTGCGGCAAGTCCACTTTGCTGCGCGTACTTGGCGGCTTCGAGCGGCCGACTCGCGGCAAGGTCCTGGTTGACGGTCAGGATCTGACGCCACTGCCGCCGTACGATCGGCCGGTTAATATGATGTTCCAGTCGTACGCCTTGTTTCCGCACATGACAGTCGAGCAGAACATCGCCTTCGGCCTGAAGCAGGACAAGCACTCGAAGGACGAAATAAGCAAGCGGGTCGCAGAAATGCTGACCATCGTGCAGATGTCCAAATTCGCCAAACGCAAACCACATCAGCTCTCCGGTGGCCAGCAGCAACGAGTGGCACTGGCGCGTTGCTTGGCGAAGAGCCCGAAGTTGCTGCTGCTCGACGAACCGATGGGCGCATTGGACAAGAAGCTGCGTTCGCAGATGCAACTGGAGCTGGCCAATATCATCGAACGTTTGGGCGTTACCTGCGTGATGGTGACCCACGATCAGGAAGAAGCGATGACCATGGCACATCGCATTGCGATCATGGATGCCGGGCGAATAGTGCAGGTCGGCACGCCCGACGAAATCTACGAGGCGCCGACCACCCGGTTCGCTGCCGAATTCATCGGTTCGGTGAACCTGCTTGAGGGCAAGATCGAGGACGACCACGCCGACTACGTGACCATCCGCTCGCCAGCGCTGGACACGGCCATCTACGTCGGCCACGGCGTGTCGGGTTTCGAAGGGCAGAGCGTTGCCTTTGCGGTTCGGCCGGAAAAAGTTTTCATCAGCAAGGAAGAACCGACCCAGCATCGAAACAAGGTCAGCGGCAAGATCGAGGATATTGCCTACTTCGGCAGTCATTCTGTGTTCCATGTCCGCCTGGTCAGCGGGTTCAAGTTCATGGCGAACTTCGCCAACCAACAACGCTGGGCCAGCGAAGGCATGACCTGGGGCGACCAGGTCTGGATTTCCTGGGGCGACAATGAAGGCGTGGTGCTGGCCTCATGAACGCCTGGCTGCGACGCATGATGCCCGGGCCGCGCTGGCTGGTGATCGCGCCGCCCTATATCTGGCTGCTGCTGTTTTTCGCCATCCCGTTCGCGATCGCGTTGAAGATATCGTTCACCCATTCGCTGATCGCGATGCCGCCGTATTCCAACCTGGTCAACTGGACCGGCAAGGACCTGACGGTAACGCTGAACATCAGCAATTATCTGTTCCTGCTCACCGATAGCCTGTATTACAGCTCCTACTTGAGTTCGTTGAAGATCGCGTTCATCTCGACCTTGCTGTGCCTGCTGATCGGTTATCCCATGGCGTATGCGATTGCGCGAATGCCGGCGGCCACCCGCAATGTCGCGTTGATGCTGGTCATTCTTCCCTCATGGACTTCATTTCTGATCCGGATCTACGCCTGGATCGGCATCCTCAAGAATAACGGCCTGCTCAACAATTTCCTGATCTGGATCGGCGTGATCCATGAGCCACTGCAAATCCTGCATACCAATGTGGCCATCTACATCGGTATTGTTTACGCCTACCTGCCGTTCATGGTGCTGCCGCTGTACACCAACTTGGTGAAACTGGATCTGCGTTTGCTGGAGGCGGCGTACGATCTCGGCGCTAAACCGTGGAAGGTGTTTTTGAAAATAACCCTGCCGATGTCGCGTGCCGGCATCATCGCCGGCTCGATGCTGGTATTGATTCCTGCGGTGGGCGAGTTCGTGATTCCAGAGCTGCTCGGCGGCCCGGATACACTGATGATCGGCAAAGTGATCTGGGATGAATTCTTCAACAATCGCGATTGGCCGGTGGCCTCGGCGGTGGCCACGGTCATGCTCTTGCTGCTGCTGGTTCCGATCATGGTCTTCCATCACTACGAATCCAAGGAACTGGAGAGCAAGCTGACATGAGTATCTCGATGTGAACCAGCGCTCCGGACTATCGCCCTTGTTAAAGACGATGCTCGGGCTGGGCTTCGTCTTCCTGTATGCCCCCATCCTCAGCTTGATCGTCTATTCGTTCAACGCATCCAAGCTGGTCACCGTCTGGGCCGGATTTTCGCTCAAGTGGTATGGCGAACTGTTCGCCGATGCCGGGATCATGGAGGCAGCCTGGGTCAGTATCCGGATTGCGTTCTACACGGCCACGACATCGGTGGTACTGGCCACGGTAGCGTCGATGGTGATGACCCGATTCCGGCCGTTCCGGGGCAAGACCCTCTTGGGTGCGTTGATCACCGCGCCCTTGGTGATGCCGGAAGTGATCACCGGCCTTTCGATCCTGTTGCTGTTCGTCGCCATGGGCGTGGACCGCGGCATGATGACGATCTGGATCGCACACGTTACATTCTGCATGGCGTTCGTTGCTGTTGTCGTGTCTTCGCGTCTTGGCGAGCTCGACAAGTCGATCGAGGAAGCGGCGATGGACCTCGGTGCCAATCGAGTCAAGGTTTTTTTCCTGATCACCCTGCCGATCATCATGCCAGCGCTGGTTTCCGGCTGGCTGCTCGCTTTCACCTTGTCGATCGACGACCTGGTGGTAGCCAGCTTCGCTTCCGGCCCTTCGTCCACGACCTTGCCGATGAAAGTGTTTTCGTCGGTACGACTAGGCTTGAGTCCAAAAATAAACGCGCTCGCCACGCTCATGATCCTCACTGTTTCCGTCGCTGCGACCGTGGCCTGGTGGTTGATGGCCCGCGACGAAAAACGCCGTCAACTCGACATGCAGATGGCCCTGCAACAAGGCTGAGATTCCAATGAGCGTAGAAATCACCAACCCCTGGACCGGCCAGGTCGATTACCGTTACAACTACTTGGCCGGTGCCGAAGTGGAAGCAGTCCTGGCGCGCTCGGCCGCTGCGTTTCCGGCGTGGTCTGGCTTGTTGTTGGAGCAGCGTGCCGACCACCTGCGTCGCGTTGCCGTCGCCTTGCGCGAGCACCGCGACCGCATCGCCGGCATCATGTCGGCGGAGATGGGCAAGCTGACGCGCGAAGCCCTGGCCGAGATTGAAAAATCCGCAGGCGCCTGCGAGTACTACGCCAGCCATGCCATCGACTATTTGCGCGACCACGCGATTGCCACCGAGGCATCGTGCAGTTACGTCACCTATGAGCCGCTGGGTTGCGTGTTCGCGGTGATGCCGTGGAATTTTCCGATCTGGCAGGTGTTCCGTTTCCTCGCGCCGGGTCTGATGGCGGGTAATGTCGCGCTACTCAAGCATGCCACCAACGTGCCGCGTTGCGCCGACGCCATCGCCGAAATGCTCGATCTAGCGGGAATTCCGGCGGGCGTGTTCGGCGTGCTGCATATCGACAACGCCATGGCCGCGAAAGTGATCGCCGATCCGCGCGTGCACGCCGTGACCCTGACCGGCAGCGAAAAGGCCGGGCGTTCGGTCGCCGCCACCGCCGGCGCCAACCTGAAGAAGTGCGTGATGGAGCTCGGCGGCAGCGATCCGTTCGTGGTGCTCGACGATGCCGACCTCGACAAGGCACTGCCGATTGCGCTGTCATCGCGTTTCGGCAATGCCGGCCAGACCTGCATCGCCGCCAAGCGCTTCATCGTCACTGAGGGTATCGCCAATGAATTCGTTCGCCGTTTTGTCGAGGCCACAGCAAAGCTGCAAGTGGGCGACCCGAATGATCCAGCCACGAACCTGGCGCCAATGGTTCGCCCGGATTTGCGCGACGAATTGCATGGTCAGGTACAGAAGAGCATCGCCGCTGGCGCGAAGCCCTTGATTGGCTGCGTGCCGGGCGACGGCGCCTCGCACTATCCGGCCTCGATCCTGGACAACGTCAAACCGGGCATGCCGGCTTACAGCGAAGAGCTGTTTGGCCCGGTCGCCAGCATCATCCGGGTCAAGGACGAGGCCGAAGCCGTGCATGTCGCCAACGACACCCTGTTCGGACTTGGCGCCAGCGTCTGGACGAAAGACAAGGCGCGCGGCGAACACGTGGCGCGGCAAATCAAGGCCGGCGCGACTTTCGTCAATTCGTTGGTGCGCAGCGACGTGCGGCTGCCGTTCGGAGGCACGAAGTCGTCGGGCTTCGGCCGCGAACTGGCCGAGCACGGCATCCACGAGTTCATGAACATCAAGACCGTGTACGTGGATTGACTGCTATCGGTCCGGGGCGGCCCTCCGTCATTTGAATTGTGATGGAATTCAAGTAAAATCGGCCCATCGCGAAAGGGATTTCCGCGCCCTGGGTCACCTCCAGCCATCCGACTCCTATCTTGCCCTGGGACAGGGCAGCCAACCCGAGGCTTGCCGCTTTGAAAATGTCAGTGACCGTTGCTGCTCGCTTTGCGATCTGCATGTGCTTGCTCCTCGGGGTCTCGAAAGAGGTCCGCGCGACCGACTATTTTTATTCGAGCCAAGGCGAAGCATTCGCCGCCTGTTCGGCCACTGCGGGTGTGTTTGAGGCGGGTGGCCGGACTTACACGTCTGTGTGCAACGGAATTAGAATTGCGGACCTTGGCGGCGGACAGGGGGCTGCCTACTACTACTGGTCGGACATTACACCGGCATGCAATGGTTGCGCGAGTACGTTTGACTGGAAAGTGTTGTATCCGACGTGCGCCAACGAACCCGACTTGACGCAGTCCAGCAGCGCCACCTCCAGCAATACGATTTGCCAGTCGGGCTGCGAGTATTCGTCGCGCGAGCAATCCCTCGTGGGCGACGTGATCTTCCGCCCTACGGGCCAGGTCTGTCCGACACCGCCGCCGAGCACCATCGACAATGCCAAGAATGGCATTTGCCCGGCGGCTCCCGACAAGGGTTGTGGCGATCCAATCAATGTCGGGACTGGCAACAAATATGAGACCAAGACCGAGTTTCGTGGCGACGGCCCGTTTCCGCTGGAGTTTACCTGGACCTACAACAGCCGTTTCACGGACTACACATCGCCCGAAAATACGCTCGGGGTGAGTCGTCGACACGCCTATTCGCGGACCCTTGTGTCGTTACCTGTTTCTGGAGTCGCACTGTTTCTGCGCCCAAGCGGTAACACCGAGCGGTTTGTGAATGTTCCCGGGTCTGGTTTCCTGGCCGATCCAGGCGTCCTCGCCAAACTTGTAACGTACACCGATACGTCGGGGAACACGGTCTGGGAGCGCCAATTCGATGGCGAGACCGAGGTGTATCGCGCCGATGGTCGGCTGGTAAGTTGGACGAATCGCGCAGGCCTGACCCAAACCCTGGCCTATGACGTTGACGGTCATTTGACCACAGTGACGGATCCGACCGGGCGGATGTTGCGCTTTCACTACGGCTCCATCGGGCTGATCACCAGTCTGGACCTGCCCGATGGCCAATCGATCCTTTTTACTTACGACAACACGCTCTACGTCGCCGCCAATCTCGCGCGTGTCGACTACCCCGACGGCGGGTCTGTGAGCTATACGTATGGCGAGTCCGGCTACGTCGCGACGCCCAATTGGCACAATTTGACCGGCGTAACCGATGAAGCGGGAGTTCGCTATTCGTCCACGATTTATAATGCGTCGCAGCAGGCAACGAGCACGTACCTGGCCGGGGGAGTCGACACGGTCACGGCGCAGTACACCAATGCCGCACCGGATTCGAATGTGTCGTCCACGACCGTCACGTTGCCATCAGGCTTGACCGATCGGCGCGACTACCGCGTGGTCTACGGGCGCCCGCGCATGACCGCGCATACGCTCAGCGGCGCCGGCGTCAATGCGCGCACGACGAGCTTTACTTTCGACAGCTTGGGGCAGGTCGATCTCAAGACCGATCCGACAGGCGTTATCACTGACTACGATTTCGATGCCAATCAGTTGCTGACGAAAGTCATTCGTGCCAAGGCCACGCCCCTGGAGCAGGTCGAAACGCGGATCTGGGACGTCAATCAACGCGTGCCGATGCAGATCGACATTCCGGGACAACGCCGAACCTTTGCCTACAATGCGCGCGGCCAGGCGACCGCCGCCTGCGTCGCCGACACGAGCGTTACCGGCGCAAGCACCTATGTTTGCGGCAGCGCTGCCAATGCCCCGGCCGGCGTTCGCCAGTCGCGTGCCTCGTATTGCGAAGCCGCCGATGTATCGGCGGGGACCTGTCCGCTGGTCGGCCTGCCCCTGAGTACGGATGGGCCACGCACGGACGTGCCCGACACAACGAATTTCACCTACTACCAAGCCGACGACTCGACCTGCGCCTCGGCACCGACCGCCTGCCCGCACCGCAAGGGCGACCTGTGGAAGGTCACCAACGCCTTGGGTCAGGTGACCGAAGTCCTCGCCTACGACGGCGCCGGCCGTGTGCTCTCGGTCAAGGATGGCACCGGCGTCATCACCGACCTGGCCTATTGGCCGCGAGGCTGGTTCAAATCGCGCACGATTCGCGGCGTGATTCCTGCCGACAACGTGACGACGCTGTTCGACTACTTCCCGACCGGTCTGTTGTCGAAAGTCACCCAAGCCGACGGGTCCTTCGTGACCTTTACCTATGACAATGCCCATCGCCTGACCGACATCACCGATGCCCTGGACAACAAGCTGCACTACGCCCTCGACAACTCGGGCAATCGCTATCAGGAGGAAGCCAAGGACAGCGGCGGGACGCCGCTG
>JANXRY010000106.1 GCA_025356635.1 Gammaproteobacteria bacterium | reverse complement strand
CCCCGCAGCGCCTCGGCCTGGCCTTCCAGCTCCACGCCTTCGGCCGTCGTGCTCATGCCAAGGCTTTGCGCCATGGCGATGATCGCGTTGACGATGGCATAGTCGTTCTTGTTGCTCAGCATGTTCCGCACGAACGAGATGTCGATCTTGATCTCGTCCGCCGAGAACCGTTTCAGATAGGACAACGACGAATAGCCGGTGCCGAAATCGTCGATCGACAGGCCTAACCCGGCGGCGGCCAGGAAGGTCATGATTTCGACCGCATGTTCGGGGTTGCTCATCATGCTGCTCTCGGTCAGCTCCAGCTCCAGCCACTGCGGAACGCCGCCCGCGGCGTGGACGATTTCCAGCATCCGGCCAAGGATTTCCGGATCTTCGATCTGCTGGACGGAGACATTGATCGACAGGCGACCCGGCAGCTTGAACCCGAGTGTTTGCCATTCCTTGAGTTGGCGACATGACTCTCGCAATACCCAGTCGCCGAGCGGGCCCATCATTCCGCGCTGCTCCGCGACCGGAACGAACACGGCTGGGCTGATCCAACCCAATTCCGGATCGTGCCAGCGCAACAGGGCTTCGGCGCCAACCAGTTTTTTCGTCGTCAGGGAGATTTTTGGCTGGTAGTAGAGCTGCAACTGGTTGGCTTCCATCGCCGGCCCCAGCCGGTGCGCGATGCCCAGGTGCTTCTCCAATTCGGTACTCATCTCGGCCTGGTAGAAGCGGTAGCCGCCGCCCCCCGCCTTGGCGCGGTACATGGCGATATCGGTGTGCTTGATCAGCTCTTCCGAGGTCTTGCCGTCGTCCGGATAGAAGGCGATGCCGATGCTGGTGCCGATCGTATGCGCCACTCCCATCAGCACCAATGGTTCGGACAGCGTCGCCAGCAAGCGGGCGGCGATCAGCGCCGCCGAGCGTTGGTCGGCGCCTTCGGCGATCAGCACGAACTCGTCGCCGCCCAAGCGCGCGAGGGTCTCTTCCTTGCGGGTCACGGTCAGGAAGCGACGCGCAGTTTCGGCGAGCGCGAGATCGCCGATCGCGTGCCCCTTGCTGTCGTTGATTTCCTTGAAGCGGTCCAGGTCCATGAACAGGATGGCGCCATGGTCGTCGCGGCGTTCGGCCGCGGCAAGGACGTGTTCGAGACGGTCCAGGAACAGCGCGCGGTTGGGCAATCCGGTGAGCGTGTCGTAGAACGCCAATTGTTCGATGCGCGCGGCCTGCACCTTTTGCTGGCTCAAGTCGGACATGATGCTGATGCGCTGGGTCACGCGCCCGGCATTGTCGCGAACGTCGGCGATCGACATCTGGATCGGATAGACCTCGCCGTTCTTGCGCCGACTCCAGACTTCCCCTTCCCAGCGTCCGCCCTGCACCAATTGTTCGTTGATCTGCGACCAGAACGCTTCGCCATGGTGGCCGGAATCCAGCAGCTTGGCCGATGTGTTGCCGATCGCCTCGTCGACACGGTAACCGGTCAGATTCTCGAAAGCGCGATTCACCGTCAGGATGCGATCGTCGGGCGACGTAACCATCACGCCCTCGACGTTTGCCTCGAATACCGTCCTCGCCAACCGCTGTGCCTCCTGGTGCCGGGCGCGCTCGATGGCTAGCGCAGCCAATGCGGCCGACCGGGCCAGCAAGTCTTCGTCGGTGTGGTTGGGTGCCCAAGGCTCGACGTGGTAAACCGCAAACGTACCAACGACTCTTCGTTCCGAGGAAAACACCGGCACCGACCAGACCGCTCTCAAGCCTGCCTTGTTGGCCAATTCGCGCCATTTCGGCAGCATGCCTTCGCAGGTCTCGATGTCTTCGACCATCACCGGGGCCCTGTTCAGCGCGGCCATTCCACAAGCCCCCCCGTTCTGGCCAATTTCGATGTTGTCGACCGACTCCGCGAAATAGCCGGGCAAGCTGGGGTTCGCGCCAAGAACGAGGTGAGCGTCATCTGGTGCCACCAGCAGAATGCAGCATTTCGCAGTATCAGCCCGTTGCTCCACGAACAGCGCCAGCGCAACCAGGACATCCTTGAGCGCGGTCTCGTTGCTGATGAGCGCCAGCACGTGCGAGTAATGCAATTGCCACTGTTCGGCGTGCTTGCGTTCGGTGATGTCCTGGATGGCTCCGCTGATCTTGATGGTGCGGTTCTGGACCTGCGTAGCACTACCGGTGGTACGGACCCAGACATGTCTGCCGGACGCGGAGATCAGCTCAAGCTCAAGGTCGTAGGGTGTGCCCTGTTCCTTGGCAAACTGCTGGGCGGCCGCCAAGGCCTGTGCCGATTGGGCCGTGTAGAAGGTAATGGCGGTGTCAATCGACGGCGAATGTTCATGTGGCGACAGGTCGTGGATACGGTAGGTCTCGTCGGTCCAGAACAGCGTATTCAGCCCGATATCCCATTCCCAGCCACCGACCTGCGCGGCGTATTGGGATGCCTCCAGCAGCTGTTGCGTCTGCGCCAGCGAGCGATTCGTCTGTTCCAGGAACTGCTGAGTCGCCCTCATGCCGGTGATGTCGAGCATGAGTCCACGCAGCCAGCGCGGCTTGCCGTTTTCGCTGATGACTTTGACGATATCGCGCAGCCAGACATTGTCGCCGCTGTGGGTGATGAACCGGTATTCGAATTCGTGGTTCTCGCTCCTTGCCGTGCTCGTTTGGCAGAAGCGCACGGCCTGGTCGCGGTCCTCGGGATGGATGTGAGCGGCCCAGAACCCCGGTTGCAGCCAGTCCGCCAGCGGATATCCGAATAGCCGCTCGGCGTTGTTGCTGACGTAGTCAAACACGAAGTTGGCCGCGTCCGCCTGCCAGACGATGCCATCGGTCGAATCGACTAGGTCGCGGAAGCGTTGGTCGCTCTCGCGCTGGCGTTCGTCGGCGCGCTTGCGTTCGGTGATGTCCTCAAGCGAGTTCAGGAGCAGTCGGCGTCCGCCAAGTGAAATAAGGCTGCCATTCATCAGCACCGTAAAAAAATCGCCATTTTTCCGGCGCAAGACAGCTTCAAAATCCCTGACCGAGCCGTATTCGAGCACGGCGTTGAGGTAGCGAGTGCGGTCTTCGGGATACGCCCAGACATTTAGCTCCACCGAAGTACGACCGACCATTCCCTCTTGGGTATGGCCGAACGTCCGGACACAGATGTCGTTGACCTCGATGAACTCGCCGTCGGGGTAGCCCAGCAAGGCGATCATCGAAGGGCTCTGGTCGAAGACGCTCCGGAATTTCTCCTCTTTGTCGCGCAGATTCGCCTCGGAGCGCTTGCGGTCGACCACCGTGGCGATCTGGTCGGAGACGAATTTGAGCAGTTCGAGGTGCTTCTGGTCGTAGCTGACATCGCCCGTATAGCTTTGCACCGCCAGAATGCCGATCGCCTTGCCACTGACCATGAGCGGCGCGCCGAGCCAGTTGATACTGTCGGTGCCGATCAGGCGCAGGCCGTCGGGAAGCGAGCCTTCCTTGCACGACTGTGGCGCTACCAGCAGCGGCTCGCCATGCTTGAGTACCCAGTTGGTCAAGCCGCCGCCATCACTGTGCTTGCGCGGCTCCGGCCTGGGATCGACGTCGTCGATCCAATACGGAAAGCTAACCTCGTCGTTCGCTGCATCCAGCAGGGCAATGTAGATGTTTTGCGCCGGCATCAGTTCGCCGATGACGACGTGGATGCGACGATAAAGGTCGTCGAGATCGCTGCTCTCGTGGCTGGCGTTGGAAATTGCGAACAAGGCCGACTGGAGTCGTTCGGACTGCTTGCGTTCGGTGACGTCCTGAAAGGCGCCGGTCAACCTGACAGTACGGCCATCTTCCAACGTTGGCGAACAGATCGTGTGGACCCAGATCTCCCGGCCTTTGGCAGTACGCAGCTTGACC
>JANXRY010000037.1 GCA_025356635.1 Gammaproteobacteria bacterium | reverse complement strand
TCTTGAACGGCACGGGGTCGCCGACGTAATACAAATGGTCGGTCTTGCCGTGGGCGACGAAGGCGCCGTCCTCAATCTTCCAGGTGTCGGGGCTGTCGGCGGAGGGCTTCCAGCCACGTGACGATTGGCAGCGGGTTCTTGGGCTTTTCCGTTCCCGCCGGCAATTCCTGGTCGAACGCGATCAGCGCCAGCCGCTTGCCGTCCGAGGACCAGACGAAGTCCTCGACGCCGCCGGGTTGCTCGGTCAGTTTGCGCGCTTCCCCGCCGCGCGCGGCCATCACCCAGACTTGCGTGGTGGCATCGTCGCCGCCGCGGTCCGACAGGAAGGCCAGCGACTGGCCATCCGGCGACCATTGCGGATGCCACTCGCTCGAGTCCGCCGTGAAGGTCAGCTGCGTGCGCTCACCATTGTCGTAGCGCACTTGCCAGAGGTCCGACTGAGATTGGTCGGCGGCGATGTTCACCGTGCTGACTGTGTAAGCAATCGAGTTGCCGTCGGGCGAGAACTGCGGCTCGGTGACGTCGGCGAGTTTGGCCAGGTCGTCCAGGCCGAAGCCCGGGCGAGTGTCGGCTGCCATCGCCGGCATGGCGAGCAACATCGCAAGTGAAAGTACGGGAATTCTCATTTCATCGCCCGGTAGGTGTCGCGCGCCTTGGTGAAGTAGTCGAGCGTGTCGCGTTTTTCTTCGTCGGTATTGAAATCGTCACGCGCCTGCACCGCTTCGATCACGCGGTCGAGCCAGGCGGCGAAGTAGGCCGCGTCGGCGGGATCGGGCGCAACCTTTCCCTCGACCCACACCGGATTGGTGGTCGCATAGGGATACAGGTCGAGCACCTGCGGATCCGCGCCGTCGTTCCAGGCGCGCAGCAACAGCCACGCGCCCGGCGCCAATGCAATCTCGCCTTTGCCATCGAACGAGCGGCGGTCGCCCGTCAACGCGAACGACTTCACGACCTTGCCGTTTTGCACCAGTTCGAGGTGATCCACCGGCACGAACGACCGCAGTGCGACCCGGTAGGAATTCGTGGAATATTTCGGCGCTATCGTACTGCCTGGTTTCTGACCATCCACGAGCAATCCGAGCAATGGCGCATTGCTGACGAAACCCTGGCCGGACTTCAATGCCGCGAACGTGGCTTCCGGATCATGGCTGCCGCCAGTGTCGAGGAACACGCGATTCAATCCCACCGGACCGCGCAGCGAAGCGTAGTTGGTCATGGCGTCGGTACCCGCGCCAGCGGGCAGATGAAAACCAAGATTCAGCAGTCGATACCAGACTTCAGCCGTAGATTTGTGGTCGGCGAACGAGACGATTTCAAGGTAGTCGACTTTGCCATTGATCACATCGGCGGGCAGTTCGTGCGTGAGCACGGCGTCGTGCGCGGGATCGGGGATCGTATCGAAGGGATGCACGTAACCGACCAGTCCGCCCTGCGCGTGCGCAAGGTCGGCGATCACGCCGTTGTAGGGATACGGACTGGCCATCGCCGTATGTCGATAGCTGGCAAAACCTGGAGTGATGACGTGGTCATTGAGCCCGAGCAAGCCCAAGTGGCCCCAAAGGCTGGTATGGAATTCCTGGGAATGGAGCAGTGTCACATGCCCGTCGCTCGCAGGGTCGGCATCGTTGCGGAAGCGGGCGATATCCGGAACCCGCTGTTCCTTGTTGACGAGCAAGTCCTCGACGACGTCGAGATCCTCGGCGCGCGCCTGCGCGACCAGGTCTTTCGGCGTGCTGCGGTAATTGCCGCCGTAATTCATGTGCACATGCAGATCGGCGCTGATGAAATTTCCGAATGTCGATGGCAACGCCTGGGCGACCAGTTGCACTCGCTCGTTTGTTTCGTGGCCGGCGGCGACGCGCGATGTCTTGCTCCAAATCGAATGCGCGAAGCCGTGCTGAACGCTGATCTGCGCATTTCCGACCGGCAGGTCCAGTGCGCAGGCACCAGCACAATGGAAGTAATGCACCTCGCTGGATTTCCGTTCGCGATCGAAGCCGTCGTCGGCACGCATCCAGGCATCATCCGGCGCGTAGGCACGGCCATCGCTGCCCGTCACGCTGACCCGCGCCGGCGTACGCTGACCATGTTCATCGACGATATCAAGGAGCAACCGACCACGCGACGCCAGCGTGTTGCGCTTGGCGGCCACGAGCGCGTGGCTGGCGCCGTCGACGACATCCAGCAGCACCAATTCGCTATTGCCGTGGGAATTGCCGATATAGGCAATGCGCTTGCCGTCCGGCGACCATCGGGCATTGCGCCGATCGGAGTCGCCGAAGGTTAGCGGCAGCGGCGCGGCGCCGTCGGCCGTGCTCAGCCAAAGCTGGTGCGATTGCTGGCCGTGGTAACTACTGAAAAGCAAGCGCTTGCCGTCGGGCGCGAGTTCGGGGCGCGCGCTCCAGGAAGTTTCTTCACTAAGCACTCGCTGCGGATGCGATGGATCAGCAACCGGAACCGACCAGATATCGCCGGTGCCCCAGGAAATTTCCGGATTGGACACGTAGAGCAAAGACTTGCCATCCGGCGACCAGGACGGATTGATCTGCACGTCGAACGCCGAGTAGTAATAACGGTCCTGCACGCTCTTGCGCTCGCCCAGCAGCAGGTGGGCGTTGTGCAGTCCGCCTGCATCGATATCGGCGATGAACAGATTGAAGTGGCCGGTCCCGCTGGTCGAGACCCACGCCAGCCGCTTGCCGTCCGGCGAAATCCGCGGTTCGACATTGACCGCGCCCTCCGACGTGAGTCGCTGCTCCTTCCGCGTGGCGAAGTCGTAGCGC